>NZ_JBEOSF010000035.1:0-94782 GCF_040302725.1 Kitasatospora sp. NPDC097605
CTGTCGCTGCGGAGGGCGACCCGGTGGTGGTCGCGGTGGTCGGGCGGGAGGTCGTGCTCTTGGTGGCCGGGGCCGAAGTCCCGGGCGGGGCGGCACCGCGCTCTCCGTCACGGTCCCTGAAGAACCTCGACGGCGGGGCGGGCCGGTCCTCGCCACCCTGGGCCGGGACGGCCGGTTGAAGCCCGTCAGCCATTGCGCGGCGCGCAGGCCCGGTTGACAGTGCGGTGGCCGCGTGCCAACAGCCCTGCTGTAGAACGGAGTCCACGAATCCCGGCCGTGCGCCGGGCGTCGAGGAAGCGGGCTGGCGAGGACGGAGCGGCGTCACGTCGGGGGACGAGGTCGCGTGGCCCGTGCGGACGTCGCGGGGGGTCAGCCCGCCGGGTGGGTGCGGGCCAGGTGGGCGCCGGCGGTGGTGAGCCAGTGGATGGCGCGGGCGCGGGCGTCGGCCGGATCGCCGGACAGCTCCGTGAGGGTGAGCGCGCCGGGGCCGGCGGCCTCGCCGGCGACGACCCGGGCGGGGACGCCGGCCAGCTCGGCGCGGGCGAGGACCTCGCCGACCGCCTTGCCGAGCAGGCTGGTGGCGTCGAAGCGGCCCTCGCCGGTGATCACCAGGCCGGCCCCGGCGAGGGCCGTGCCGAGTCCGGTCAGCTCGGCCACCGCGGCCGCGCCGGGAACCACCTGGGCACCCCAGGCGGTCACCAGGCCGTACGCGGTGCCGCCGGCCGCGCCCGAGCCGGGGAGGTCCGGGTCGCCGCCGAGCAGATCGGCGAAGCGGCGCAACCCCGCCTCCAGGACGGCGACCCGGGCCGGGTCGGCGCCCTTCTGCGGTCCGTAGACCGCGGCCGCCCCGGTGGGGCCGAGCAGCGGGTTGGTGACATCGGTCAGCAGCCGGACGCCGCCGGGCGGCGCGGCGCGCAGGGCCGAGGCGTCGATCCGGTCGGCCCGGGCGAGGGCGCCGCCGCCGTCCGGGAGCGGGGCACCGTCGTCGTCCAGCAGCCGCAGGCCGAGGGCGGCCAGCAGGCCGGCGCCGCCGTCGGTGGACGCGGAGCCGCCGAGCGCGACGGTCACCCGCCGCGCGCCGGCGTCCAGCGCGGCGGCGATGGTCTGGCCGGTGCCCCGGGTGCCGGCGGTGAGCGGGGCGAGGGTGCCGCCGAGCAGCGGCAGGCCGCCGGTGTCGGCGAGTTCGACCAGCGCGGTGCCGTCCGGCAGCAGCGCGTAACGTCCGGTGACCGGTCGCCCGTCGGGGCCGGTGCAGCCGGGGACCGGGTGCAGGACGGCGCCGGGCAGGGCCGCCGCGAGCGCGTCGAGGGTGCCCTCCCCGCCGTCGGCCATCGGGCGGATCACCAGCTCGTCGTCCGGCCGCACCGAGCGCCAGCCCGCGGCCAGGGCCAGGGCGGCGTCCCGGGCGGTGACGGTGCCCTTGAAGGAGTCGGGCGCGACGACGACCCTCACGGCCGGGCCAGGTGGGTGAGGTGCCGCTCGATCAGGGTGCGCAGCGTCAGCTCGCCCGGGGTGTCCCAGACCTCCTGGTTGAAGATCTCGACCTCGATCCAGCCGTCGTACCCGGCGGCGGTGACCAGGTCGGTGAGGGAGCGGAAGTCGATGTGGCCGTCGCCGACGTGGCCGCGGCCGAGCAGGGCGTCGGCGGGCAGCGGCAGGGTCCAGTCGCACACCTGGTAGGAGGCGATCCGGTCCTCCCGCCCGGCGCGGGCGATCTGCTCGCGCAGCGCGGGGTCCCACCAGACGTGGTAGCTGTCCACGACGACGCCGACCTGCCGGGCGGGGTGCGGGGCGGCGAGGTCGAGCGCCTGGCCCAGGGTGGAGACCACCGCCCGGTCGGCGCAGAACATCGGGTGCAGCGGCTCGATCGCCAGCCGTACGCCGAAGTCGCCGGCGTGCGGCGCGAGTTCGGCGAGCAGGTCGGCGACGGAGGCCCGGGCGCCGACCAGGTCGCGGCTGCCGGCCGGCAGGCCGCCGACCACCAGCACCAGGGTGTCGGTGCCGAGTTCGGCGGCCTCCTCGATGGCCTGGAGGTTGTCGGCGAGCGCGGCCCGGCGCTGCTCGGGCCCGTCGGCGGTGAGGAAGCCGCCCCGGCAGAGGGTGCTGACGGCCAGTCCGGCGTCCCGGCACAGCTTCGCGGAGCGGGCCAGGCCGGTCTCGGCGACCTTGTCGCGCCACAGCCCGATGGCCGGGATGCCGGCGTCCACACAGCCCCGGACGGCCTCCGGGAGGCTCCAGCCCCGGGTGGTGATCTGGTTGAGGGACAGCTTCGCGAGCCCGTTCGGCGCGGTGGCGGCGCTCATGCCGTCACCCCCGCGACCGCCAGCAGCCGGCGCATCCGGTCGGCCGCGAGGTCCGGGTCGGGGAGGACCCCGGCCGCGTCCGCGAGCCGGAACAGTTCCACCAGGTGGGGGACCGAGCGCCCGCTCTGCGCACCGCCCACCATGGTGAAGTGGTCCTGGTGGCCGGCCAGCCAGGCGAGGAAGACCACCCCGGTCTTGTAGTGGAAGGTCGGCGCGGCGAACAGGTGCCGGGCCAGCGGCACGGTCGGCGCGAACAGCGCGTCGTAGCGGTCGAGGTCGCCCTCGTCGAGCGCCCGCAGCGCCGCCGCGGCGGTGGCCGCGATCGGGTCGAAGACGCCCAGCAGGGCGTGGCTGTGGCCGAGTTCGTCGCCGCGGATCAGCTCGGGGTAGTGGAAGTCGTCGCCCGTGTACATCCGCACCCCGGCCGGCAGCGCGCGGCGCAGGGCGATCTCCCGGTCGGCGTCCAGCAGCGAGACCTTGATGCCCTCGATCCGGTCGGCGTGCGCGCCGATCAGTTCCAGCACGGTGGCGGCGGCCGCGTCGAGGTCGGTGGAGCCCCAGTAGCCGGCGAGCGCGGGGTCGAACATCTCGCCGAGCCAGTGCAGCAGCACGGGCCGTTCGGAGTCGGCGATCAGCCCGCCGTACACCTCCAGGTAGTCCTCCGGGCCGCGGGCGGCGGCGGCCAGGGCGCGGCTGGCCATCAGGATCGGCTGGGCGCCGGCCCCCTGGACCACGGCCAGCTGCTCCTGGTAGGCGGCCCGGACGGCGTCCAGCGCGTGGGGGCCGGGGGCCAGCTGGTCGGTGCCGACGCCGCAGGCCAGCCGGCCGCCGCAGGCCCGGGCCGCGGCGCCGGAGCGGGTGATCAGCTCGCGGGTGGCCGGCCAGTCGAGGCCCATGCCGCGCTGGGCGGTGTCCATCGCGTCGGCCACGCCGAGGCCCAGCGACCACAGGTGGTGGCGGAAGGCGAGGGTGGCGTCCCAGTCGACGGCGGCGGGCGCGCCGGGGGCGTTGTCGCCCAGCGGGTCGGCGACCACATGGGCGGCGGCGAAGGCCACCCGCGAGCGGGCGGCGGCCGGCCCGGGGTGCGGGGCGGGCAGCGCGGCGGGCTCGCGCAGCCGGATCCGGCCGTGGCCGGGCAGGTCGATCTCGGTCATGGTGTCAGCGCAATCGTCTCGTCGGCGGGCGGCGGCGGGGCGAGGGGTTCCCCGGCGGCCTGGTGCGGGGCGGCCGGCCGGGATGCGGCCGGCGGGCCGTCACAGGGACAGCTCGGGGACGTCCAAGCGGCGCCCCTCGCGGGCGGAGCGCAGGCCGAGCTCGGCGAGCTGGACGCCCTTGGCGCCCTCCAGCAGGTCCCAGTGGTACGGGGAGCCGGTGGTCACATGGCGCAGGAACAGCTCCCACTGCGCCTTGAAGCCGTTGTCGAACTCCTCGTTGTCCGGCACCCGCTGCCACTGCGCGCGGAACGGCTCGGTGGCCGGCAGGTCCGGGTTCCAGACCGGCTTGGGGGTGGCCGCCCGGTGCTGGAAGCGGCACTCGCGCAGGCCGGCGACCGCGCTGCCCTCGGTGCCGTCCACCTGGAACTCCACCAGCTCGTCGCGGTCCACCCGGACCGCCCAGGAGGAGTTGATCTGGGCGGTGATGCCGCCCTCCAGCTCGAAGACGCCGTACGCGGCGTCGTCGGCGGTGGCCCGGTAGACCCCTCCGCGCTCGTCCGTCCGCTCGGGGATGTGGGTGGCGGTGTGGGCGTAGACCGAGCGGACCGGGGCGATGATGCCGTCCAGCACGTAGCGCCAGTGCGGGAACATGTCGAGGACCATGCCGCCGCCGTCCTCGGCGCGGTAGTTCCAGGACGGCCGCTGGGCCTGCTGCCAGTCGCCCTCGAAGACCCAGTAGCCGAACTCGCCGCGCACGGAGAGGATCCGGCCGAAGAAGCCGCCGTCCACCAGCCGCTTGAGCTTGCGCAGGCCGGGGAGGAAGAGCTTGTCCTGCACGGCGCCGTTGCGGACCCCGGCGTCGCGGGCGAGGCGCGCGAGGTCGAGCGCGGCCTCCAGCGACTCGGCGGTGGGCTTCTCGGTGTAGATGTGCTTGCCGGCGGCGATCGCCGTGCGCAGCGCGGCCTCCCGGGCGGGGGTGACCTGGGCGTCGAAGTAGATCTCGGCGAGCGGGTGGGCGAGGGCCTCGTCGAGCGAGGTGGTCCAGTGGGTGAGGCCGTGCCGGTCGGCGAGGTTCTTGAGCTTGTCGGCGCTGCGGCCGACCAGGATCGGCTCGGGCCAGAGCGTCTCGCCGTCGCCGAGCGGCAGGCCGCCCTGGTCGCGGATGGCCAGGATGGAGCGGACCAGGTGCTGGCGGTAGCCCATCCGGCCGGTGACGCCGTTCATGACGATGCCGATCACCCTGCGGGACATGGGGGTTCTCCGATTCGTTGCTGGTGCGGGGAGCGCGGTGCGGGGGCGCGGTGTCCTGGGGGCCAGGGGATCACGCGGTGCGGTGGACGTCCTCGGCGAGGACGGGGTGGGCGAACGGCTGCCCGGCGGTGTAGCGGGCGAGTTCGTCCGCGGCGGCGGCCGCCATCCGGTGCAGCTCGCCGCCGAGGGAGCCGGCCACATGGGGGGTGAGCACGACGTTCGGCAGGTCGTAGAGCGGGGAGTCGGCGGGCAGCACCTCGGGCTCGGTGACGTCGATGACGGCGTCGAGCCGCCCGGAGACGACCTCGCGCACCAGCGCCTGCTGGTCGACCAGCGAGCCGCGGGAGGTGTTGACCAGGGTGCTGCCGTCGCGCATCAGGGCGAGCCGGCGGCCGTCGATCAGGTGCCGGGTGGCCGGGAGCTCGGGGGCGTGCACGCTCACCACGTCGGAGGCGGCGCAGAGCTCGTCCAGGCCGACGGCGCGCGCGCCGAGCCGGGCGGCCTCGGCGGGGTCGACGTAGGGGTCGTGCAGCAGCAGGTCGAGGTCGTGCGGACGCAGTAGCTCCAGCACCCGCCGCCCGATCCGGGAGGCGCCGACGATGCCGACGGTGCGCCGGTAGTTGCCCGCGGTGGCGTACGCCAGCTGCCAGTCGTACGGGGCGCGGCGGCGCCGGTACTCCTCGCGGATCGGCAGCAGCCGCTTGTTGGCGAGCAGCACGACGGCGACGGTGTACTCGGCGACCGGCAGGGCGTTGGCCCAGGCCGCGGAGGTGACCTGCAGGCCGCGGCGCCAGCAGGCCTCGGTGACATGGTGCTTGACCGAGCCGGCGGCGTGGATGACGGCGGTCAGCCTCGGGGCCGCGGCCAGCACCTCCTCGTCGATCGGCGGGCAGCCCCAGCTGGAGACGATCACCTCGGCGTCGGCGAGCGCCGCGCGGGCCTCGGGGGTGCTGAAGTCGTCCAGGACGAGCGCCGGGTCGAGGTCGGCCAGCGCGGTGAGCCGGGCCAGGGTGTGCGGGTCGATCAGGCGGCCGGCGAGCTCGCGGTGCATGGCGAGGACGGCGCGGGGGCGGCAGGCGGGCCGGCCGTCGGGCACGGTGGTCTCCCGGTCGGGGGTAGGGGCGGTGGCGGTGGAAGCGCCGTTCACGGCGGCGGGGTTCGGGTTCACTTGACGCTCCCCGCGGTCAGCCCGGCCTTCCAGTGCCGCTGGAGCAGCACGAACGCGAGCACGAGCGGCACGACGGCGAGCAGCGAGCCGGTGATGACCAGCGGGTAGTACTCCGGGAAGGCCTTGGTCTGGGCGTTCCAGCTGAACAGGCCGAGGCTGACCGGGAAGAGCCGGCTGTCGGAGAGCATCACCAGCGGCAGGAAGAAGTTGTTCCAGATCGCGGTGAACTGGAACAGCAGGATGGTGACGAAGCCGGGCATCACCATCCGCAGCCCGATCGACCAGAAGGTCCGCAGCTCCCCGGCGCCGTCCATCCGGGCGGCCTCCAGGACCTCGTTCGGCACGTAGCCGGCGCAGAACACCCGGGCCAGGTAGACGCCGAAGGGGTTGACCAGCGAGGGCAGGAAGACCGCCCAGAAGGTGTTGACGATGCCGAGCTCGGAGGCCAGCAGGTACATCGGCAGGGCGAGCGCCGTGGTCGGGACCAGTACGCCCAGCAGCACCAGGCCGAACAGCTTCTCCTTGCCGGGGAAGCGGTAGACGTGGAAGGCGTAGCCGGCCGCGACGCACACCAGGGCGCAGAGCAGCGAGCCGATGCCCGCGTACAGCAGCGAGTTGAGGTACCAGCGGAAGTAGATGCCGTCGCCGGTGGTGGCCAGGTCGTGCAGGTTCTCCCCGAGCCGGAAGTTGTCGGCGCCCAGGGCGTTCCCGCCGAGCAGGTCGGCGGTGTTCTTGGCGGAGGCGGTCAGCAGCCAGCCGAGCGGCCACAGGGTGTAGACGGTGGCGAGTACCAGGGTGCCGTTGACGGCGGCCTTGGAGAGCGTCCAGGGGCGGCGCGGCCGGTCCGCCCGGGCCGGACGGCGGGGCGGGGCGCCGCTGGGGCGGGTGGCGGTGGTGGTCATGCGTCGGCCTCCCGCCGGCGTTCGGAGCGGCCCCGGGTGAGCCGGGTGACGGCGAAGGAGAGCCCCGCCGCGGCGAGCGCCAGCAGCACCGAGGCGGAGGCGGCGAGCCCGTAGTCGTGGCGCTCGAAGGCGGCCGTGTAGGCGTACATGTTCGGGGTCCAGGACGAGGTGACGCCCGGCGAGGTGCCGTAGAGGATCATCGGCTCGGTGAACAGCTGGAGCGAGCCGATCACCGTGAACAGGCCGACCATGGCGATCGAGGGCCGGATCAGCGGCACCTTGATGCTCAGGGCGGTCCGCAGCGGTCCGGCACCGTCGACGACGGCGGCCTCCAGCACGGTGCGGTCGATCGCCTGCAGGGCGGCGTAGAAGATGACCAGGTTGTACCCGGTCCACTGCCACAGCGCCATGTTGACGACGGCGGGCAGCGGGTGGCCGAGCGGATCGGCCTGGGTGCCCAGGGTCTCCAGCGCGTCCAGCACGGGGCTGATGCCCGGGGTGTACAGGTACATCCAGAGCAGGGCGGCGATGATGCCGGGCACGGCGTGCGGGATGAACAGCGTCAGCTGGAAGAAGCGCCGGGCGCGGGCCAGCGTGGAGTCCAGCAGCAGGGCGAGGACCAGCGCCAGGCCGGTCATCAGCGGGATGTAGAGCAGGCAGTACTGCGCGGCGGTCAGGAAGCCGCCGCGGAACGCCTCGTCGCCCAGGGCCCGGGTGTAGTTGCCGAGCCCGGTGAAGACCGTCTCGGCGTCGCCGAAGCCGAGGCCGTCGCGGCGTTCGGTGAACAGGCTGAGCCGGATCGCGTAGCCGATCGGGATCAGCGTGCACGCGGTGAAGAGCAGGAGGAACGGGGCGAGCAGCACGGCCGGTGCCCCGTACCGCCCGCCCCGCCGACCGGCGGCGGCGCGGGCGGTACGGCCGGGACGGGTGCCGGTGGTCACTGGGCGACCTTCAGTCCGCGGTTCTTGAACTCGGCGACGGTGGCCTGCTGCGCGGTGTCGAGCGCCTGGTCGATGGTGCCGCTCCTGTCGGCGACCTTGCCGAAGGAGTCCTTCAGCGAGCCGTTGGTGAGGCCCATCGCCGGGCCCCAGGTCCAGCCCGGCTTGATCGACTTGGCGGCGTCCGCGTACAGGGCGTAGAGGTCCTGGCCGCCGTAGAAGTCGGTGTTGAAGGCCTGCTTGGCGACCGGCACCAGCTCGGTGGCGGCCGGGTAGGCGGAGGAGGTGCCGGAGGAGATCCGGGCCTTGAAGCCGTCGGCGGTGGTGGTCGCCCAGGTGGCGAACTCGACGGCGGCCTTGGCCTTCTTGCTGTCCTTGGACACCGCGAAGGTGGTGCCGCCGAGCATGCCGCTGGCGGGGGTGCCGTCCCAGCTGGGCATCGGCGCGGCCGCCCAGGTGCCGTTGACCTCGGGGGTGGTGCCGACGTTGGCCTTGAGGACGCCGCCGCCCCAGGTGGCGCCGAGGTAGCCGGCCGTCTCGCCCTTCTGCAGGGACGCGGTCCACTGCTGGCTGAAGGACGGCATGACGCGCACGAGGTCCTCGTCGGCCAGCTTCTGCCAGTACTCGGAGACCTTGCGGGTCTCCGGGCCGGTCAGGTCGGCCTTCCAGGCCTCGTCGGCGGCGGTGAACCAGTGGGCGCCGTTCTGCCAGGCCATCGCCTCGAAGGTGGTCGGGTCGTCCGGGAAGAAGGTGGCGATGCGGGTGTCGGGCTGGGCGGCCTTCAGCTGCTGCGCCGCGGTGCGGAACTCGTCCCAGGTCCTGGGGACGGTGATGCCGGCCTTGGCGAAGAGGTCCTTGCGGTAGTAGAAGACCTGGGGAGCGGCGTCCAGCGGCAGCGCCCAGGTCCGCCCGCCGAGCGAGGTGAGCTCGACGGCCTGCGGCAGGTACTTGGCCTTGAGGTCGGCGCCGACGAGCTTGCTGATGTCCTGGACGGCGCCCTGGCTGACGAAGTCCGGCAGCTGCGGGTACTCGACGTTGAAGACGTCGGGGGCGTTGCCGGCCTTGACCGCGTTGGAGAGCTTGGCGTAGCCGCCGGCGGCGCCCGCCGGGATCTCCTCGAAGGTGACCTGGATGTCCGGGTGGCTCGCGTTGAACGCGGCGACCACGTCCTTGGTGCCCTTCGCCCAGCCCCAGAAGGTCAGGCTGACCGGCTTGCCGTCCTCCGCTGCGGCGGTCCCGGCCCCGTCCCCGTCGCTGCCGCAGGCGGCGA
The DNA here is from genome assembly GCF_040302725.1 of Kitasatospora sp. NPDC097605. Lineage (NCBI taxonomy): Bacteria > Bacillati > Actinomycetota > Actinomycetes > Kitasatosporales > Streptomycetaceae > Kitasatospora > Kitasatospora sp. NPDC097605. The sequence goes on from NZ_JBEOSF010000035.1 coordinate 8,987, forward strand.
GCAGGGTGACACAGAGCGCGGCCGAGGTGGCCGCGGCGGCGACGCGGAGGGCTCTGCGCCGGGAGAGGGGGGTCGAGCGCATGGGTGGGCTCCTTACGGCGAGGGTGCGCGGGCCCCGGGACGGTCGGCTCCGACCGGAACCCGCAGGGGGTGGGGGCGATTGGCTGTCATCCTGAGCAGGTCGGCGATCGGAGTCAAGAGATTTGGATCAAATGATCCAACCTGATCGGTGTGGACGGGGGCTCCCGTGGCCGCCGTGACCACCGGAAATGCCGAAAATTCCGGGCAATGGGCCGCCGGGGAGGCAACATCACAATCCGATCAAGCCGTTCATTTGATCGCTTCAGCTTGACGAATGATCAGGCGCTGCCTAGATTCCGGCTCACCACCCGATCACGGAGGACCTCATGCGCCTGCCCCCGGAGGACCGCGACCTCAGCCCGCGCACCGGCTGGACCCGCGCGCACTGGGAGGCGGTGGCCGACACCCTGCTGACCGCGGTCCGCCCGTACGCCGGTCCCGCCGGGGCGCTGATCGACCTGCCCGGCCCCCGCCCCAGCCGGTCCGGGCGCCGCTCCGACGGCCTGGAGGGATTCGCCCGCACCTTCCTGCCCGCCGCCCTGCGGGTGGCCGGCGCGGGCGGCGCCGATCCGCACGGCCTGCTGGAGCGCTACGCCGCCGGACTCGACGCGGGCACCCGCGCCCCCACCGGCGAGCGCGACCTCGCCGACGGCGACCGCGAGTCCTGGCCGCTGATCACCGACCGGGGCCAGGCCATGGTCGAGGCCGCCTCCATCGCCTTCGCGCTGCGCCTCACCCGCCCCTGGCTCTGGGACCGGCTCTCCGGACCCGTCCGCGACCGGGTCGGCCGCTGGCTCACCGACGCCCTGCACCGCACGCCCAACGACAACAACTGGCGGCTCTTCCCGCTCGCCGTCGGCGGCTTCCTGGCCGAGGCCGGCATCGCCGAACCCGAGGCCCGCGCGGCGGTCCGGCGCGGCCTGGAGCACATCGACCGCTGGTACCTCGACGACGGCTGGTACACCGACGGCCGCCCCCGCGCCTTCGACCACTACAACGGCTGGGCCCTGCACCTCTACCCCGTCCTGCACGCCCACCTCGCCGACGACCGGCCCCTGCGCGCCGTGTACGGCGAACGCCTCGCCGCCCACCTGGCCGGCTACGCCCACACCTTCGGCGCCGACGGCGCCCCCGTCCACCAGGGCCGCTCGCTCACCTACCGCTTCGCCGCCACCGCGCCGCTCTGGGCCGGGGCCCTCACCGGCCACACCCCGCTCGCCCCCGGCACCACCCGCCGGCTCGCCTCCGGCGCCCTGCGCCACTTCCTCGACCGCGGCGCCGTCGACGACCGGGGCCTGCTCACCCTCGGGTGGCACGGCCCCGACCTCCGGCTCGTCCAGGTCTACTCCGGCCCCGCCTCCCCGTACTGGGCCGGCAGCGCCTTCCTCGGCCTGCTGCTCCCGCCCGGCCACCCGGTGTGGACCGCCCCCGAGGGGCCCGCCCCCGTCGAGGAGCGCGACACCGTGCTCGCCCTGCCCGGGCCCGGCTGGCTGGTGCAGTCCACCGCCGCCGACGGCCTGGTCCGGCTGCACAACCACGGCAGCGACGACCAGCCCGCGGAAGCCGTGGGGCCGGACGACCCGCACTACGCCCGGCTCGCCCACTCCACCGCCACCGGGCCGGCCTTCGAGGGCCCCGCCGACAACCACCTCGCCCTGCTGACCGACGCCGGACCCACCGAACGCGGCCGCGTCCACCCGCTCGGCACCGGTCCCGGCTGGGCCGCCTCCCGCTGGCACCCGCGCGTCGGCGGTCACCGGCTGCCCGGCGTCACCGTCACCTCGCTCACCCTCGCCCACGGCGCCGAGGAGGTCCGGGCCCACCTGGTCACCGGCGGGCCGGCCGGCACCCCGGTCACCCAGACCGGCTGGGCCGTCGCGGGCACCCGCACCGAGCAACTGGCGGCAGGCGTCCGGGCCGACGGGCGGCTCGCCTCCGAACTGCACGCCCTGCACGGTTTCACCGCCGCCGACGACGCACGGGTCCCCGGCGGCACCGCCTTCGGCCCCGAGGCGGCGCTGCCCCGCCTCACCGGGGAACTCCCCGCCACCGGCCCCGCTCTCTTCGCCTGCGCCGCCCGCCTCACCGCCACCCCCCACCCACCCGCCCTCGCCGACACCATCACCCTGGAAGCCCGCCCCGACGACGGGGATCCGACGGCCGTCCTGCTGACCGTCCGTCCCACCGGCGCCCCGCCCCGGCGGATCCGCCTGGCACCGGGCGAGGTCACCGTCCTCGCCGCTGAACAGGACTGACACGCCGTGCCCCTCGGTCCCGCCCGGGCCACCGCTCGCCCGTGCCGCCGCCCCGCCCGCCTGTCCTCGTCGACGCCCTCACCCGCGGAGGCCCGGCCCGACGAGCGGGATCGGGCGGTCGTCGTGCTGACGGTCCACCCTGCGGAGGAGGGCTGAGCCGCTATGCTCCTCGCCCCCTCCGACCTGCCCGGGCCGCCGTGCTGACCGTCCGTTTCGCCGGTGCCCCTCTCCACCCGCGGCCCGCCCAGGCTGCCGCCCGCCCGTTCGCCCTCGCCGCTGCCGTGCGTCCGCAGGGGCGGCCGGGGCGGGCAGGGTCGCCGTCCGCCCCGCTGAACAGGACTGAACCGCCGTGCCTCTCGCCCTCGCCACCCTCGGCCTGCCCGGCCTACCGCTCGACCGCGCCGCCGCCCTCGCCGTCGAGCACGGCTGGCACGGCCTCGAACTGCGCTGCGCCGACGACCAGCCCGTCCGCCCCGGGCTGGACGCGGACGAACGCCGGCGGGCCGCCGGGCTGCTGTCCCGGGCCGGGGTGCTCCCGCTGACGCTCGCCTCCTACGTCGGCGTCGCCGCCCCCGGGCCGGACGCGCCGGTGCTCTCCGAGCTGACCGCCCACCTGCGGCTGGCCGCCGACCTCGGTTGCCGGTACCTGCGGGTCTTCCCGCACGGCGGCCCCGGACCCGCGGCCGAGGCGGACGGGCGCGCGGTCCGCCGGCTGCGCCGGGCCGCCCCGCAGGCGGCGGCCCTCGGGGTGCGGATCCTCGTCGAGACCCACGACTCGCACCGCTCCGGCGCCGCGCTGGCGCCGCTGCTGCACCGGGTGGACCACCCCGCCGTCGGCGCGCTCTGGGACCTGCTGCACACCTGGCTGGCCGCCGAGACCCCGGCGCAGACCCACCGGGCGCTCGGCCCCCACCTGGGATACGTCCAGGTCAAGGATGTCGCCTCGGCGGACGACCTCACCCCGCTGCCACTCGGCGCGGGCGTGCTGCCGATCGCCGACTGCCTGCACCTGCTGCCGCCCGGCGCCTGGGCGGCCTGGGAGTACGAGGCCCCCTGGCACCCGCGCGCCGCGCCCCTCGCCCCGCAGCTGGGCCCCGGGGCGCGTCACCTGTCGGCGCTGCTGCGGGGCTGACCCGGAAGCCCGGGCGCGGGCAGGCCCGGAGTCCGTTCCGACCTGCTCAGCCCGGTGCCGGAGCGCTGCCCGGGGGGCCCGTCGTGGCGGTGCCGTCGAGGCTCTTGAGCGACTCTCCCTCCTCGTACGAGACGTGGATGCCGCCGACCAGCCCGGCGATGGCGTCTCTGAGCTCCCTGGACGTCGTCCCCGCCTTGGTGGTGGTGACCTTGATGCCGGACCCGTCCGGGAGCGTGGCGGCGGAATGGACGGGGGCCGGGAGCTTGTCCGACTCCGCCGCTTCCCCGATCAGCTTGATCGCCGGGTCGACGGTCCCGCGTGAGTACCGGCACTTCCGGATCACGGTGTAGGAGGTCCGGATGCCCGGGTGCGCCGCCGACGCCGCTTCGACGAGGTCCCGCGCCCGCCCCTCGTCGGTCACGAACAGCACGACCCGCCGCCCGGCACCTTGAACACCTGGTCCGTGGAGGCGTTCCGCCCGGCCTGGGTCCCCGACTTCCGCTTGACCGCCGGCTCGTCCGCGCCGTCCATGTCCTGACTCCATGCGCCGTGCCGTGACGTCTCCCGGATCCTAGCGGCGCCCACCGACAGGCGGGCGCCCCCCGGGCGGGAAGGGCGTCAGGCCAGAAGGACGGTGCCGGCCCGGTCGGCTCCGCAGGAGGCGCGGACGCGCAGGGCCGGGAGCAGGGCCGTGCGGTGCACCGGGAGTTCGGAGCCGGCCGTCAGGCGGCGCAGCAGGAGGTCGACGGCGGCCGCGCCGACCGCGTGCTTGGGCGGGGCGACGGCGGTCAGCGGGGGTGCGGCGAGGGCGGCGAAGACGTCGTCGTAGGCGACCAGCGCGACGTCCGCGGGCACCGCCAGGCCGTGCGCGCGCAGCAGTGGCGGCAGCCGCAGGGCGTCCTGGTCGTTGTGGACGAGCACCGCCCGCGTCCCGGACCGCACGGCCTCGGCGACCCGTGCCGCCAGCAGTTCGGGGTCGGTCGGGACGTTGCCGGGCCCGAGGGTGTCCAGCGCCGGCAGGGCGGGCAGCCCGAGCAGCCGGGTGCCCTCGTGGTAGCCGGCCCGGACCTCGGCGGCCGTCCAGGAGTCGCCCCGGGCGGCCAGCAGTACGCTCTCGTGGCCGAGTCCGGCCAGGTGGCGCAGGGCGCTCAGCACCCCGTGGCGGTGGTCGGAGGCCACCGTGTCCAGCCCGGAGCCGGGGCCGGCCGGGGTGGGGGAGCGGCGTTCCACCAGGACGGCGGGCACCGGCAGGGTGTCCAGCCAGGTGTAGTCCTCGGCCGGCCGGCCGGGGAGCAGTCCCGGGGCCAGCAGCAGGCCCTCGGCGCCGGACTCCAGCAGGCGTTCGGCCTGCAGCCGGTCGCCGCCCTCCCCGTACGGGGCGATGCCGAGGACCAGCCGGGCCCCGGCGGCGGTGGTGGCGGCCCGGGCCCCGGCGATCACCTCGTCGAAGTAGGAGCCGACCGAGGGTACCAGCAGGCCGAGGGCGCGGCCCTCGCCCGGGCCGGGGAGCGTCGGCGCTCCGGAGGCGTCGGGGCGTTCCAGGGAGACGAAGCCGTGCGAGCGGGAGAGCCGGCCGGCGTCGGCGAGCGCGGCGATGTCGCGGCGGACCGTCACGGCCGGGATGCCCAGCCGGTCGGCCAGCTCCGTGAGCCGGACCCGTCCGCCGAGCTCGCCGACGGCCGACACGATCAGCCGGCGGCGCTCTTCCCCCGAAATCGCCATCCTGGCCTCCCCATGTCGTGCCCGCCGAAGCGTCGTCCGGAAGCGGTCCGCCGGTGATATTCCGATCGAAGAGTATCGTTCGATCGAAAATTGATCAATAATGCCGGTGATCGCCGATCGATTGACCGTGCGATCACCGAACTCCTAGGGTTGTCCCCGGTGGCCGCCGAGCCGCCGGCCTGCCGCCGACCAGACGCAGCCACCCGCGCGGCCGTGCGCCCGGACCCGCCCAGGTCCCACGCCCCTCACTCCCGCCTCACTCCCGCCCCTTCCCGCGGAGGATCCGATGGCCGATCAGGCCCCCCACCCCGTCCTCACCACCGACGGCGACACCTTCCTGCGCGACGGATGTCCGCACCGGATCGTCTCCGCCGCCGTCCACTACTTCCGCATCCGCCCCGAACAGTGGACCGACCGCCTCACCCGGCTGCGCGCCATGGGCGTCAACACCGTCGAGACGTACGTCGCCTGGAACTTCCACCAGCCCACGCCGCAGCACGCCGACTTCACCGGCGACCGCGACCTCGCCGGCTTCGTCCGCGCCGCCGGCGACCTCGGCCTCGACGTCATCGTCCGCCCCGGCCCGTACATCTGCGCCGAGTGGGAGTTCGGCGGCCTCCCCGCCTGGCTGCTCGCCGACCCCGCGATGCGGCTGCGCCGTCTGGACCCGCCCTTCCTCGCCGCCGTGGAGGCCTGGTTCGACCACCTGGTGCCCGTCCTGCTCCCGCTGCTCTCCTCCCGCGGCGGCCCGGTGGTCGCCGTCGCCGTGGAGAACGAGTACGGCAGCTACGGCAACGACACCGCCTACCTCGAACACCTGCGGGACGCCCTGGTCACCCGCGGCGTCGACGTGCTGCTGTTCACCGCCGACGGCGCCGAGGACGGCTTCCAGCTCGGCGGCCGGGTGCCCGGACTCCTCACCACCGGCACCTTCGGCTCCCGCCCCGAGGAGTCCCTCGCCTGCCTGCGCCGCCACCAGCCGGTCGGCCCGCTGGTCACCATGGAGTACTGGTGCGGCTGGTTCGACCACTGGGGCACCCCGCACCACGTGCGCGACGCCGAGGACGCCGCCGCGGTGCTCGACGCCCAGCTCGCCGCCGGCGCCTCGGTCAATCTGTACATGGGCCACGGCGGCACCAACTTCGGCTGGTGGAACGGCGCCAACCACGACGGCACCGAGTACCAGCCGGACGTCACCAGCTACGACTACGACGCCCCGGTCGGCGAGGCCGGTGAACTCACCGAGAAGTTCCACCGCTTCCGCGAGGTGATCGAACGCCATCTCGGCCCCAACCCCCACCCGCTGCCCCCGCTGCCCGCCCGCCTCGCCCCCCGCACCGCCCCCGTCACCGCGAGCCGCCCGCTGCTCGGCGCCGACGGCGCCCTCGGCGAGCTCTCCACCGCGCACCACCTCCCCGAGCCCCGCCCGATGGAGCGGCTCGGCCAGAACGTCGGCCTCATCCACTACCGCACCCGCCTGCGCGGCCCGCTCGCCCACGGCGAGCTGCGGGTGGACGGCCTGGCCGACCGCGCCCAGGTCTTCCTCGACGGCGAATCCCTCGGCGTCCTCGACCGCAACCACCCGGAGCGGGCCCTGCCGCTGAGCGTGCCCGAGGGCGGCGCCGTGCTCGACCTGCTCGTCGAGAACCTGGGCCGGATCAACTACGGACCGCTGCTGCACGATCCCAAGGGCATCACCGGCGGCGTCCGGATCGACCGGCAGTACCAGTTCGGCTGGGAGGCGCGCCCGCTGCCGCTCGACGACCTGACGGCGCTCGTCCTCGGTGCGCCCTCCACCGCCGACGGGCCGGCCTTCCACCGCGCCGAACTGGCCGTGGACACCCCCGCCGACGGCTTCCTCGCCCTGCCCGGCTTCACCAAGGGCATGGTCTGGCTGAACGGGTTCGCCCTCGGCCGCTACTGGGACCGCGGGCCGCAGCGCACCCTCTACGCCCCGGCGCCGCTCTGGCGGGCCGGCGCCAACGAGCTGCTGGTCCTCGAACTCCACCGCCCGGGCGACCACGTCGAACTGGTCGAGGCCCCCGACCTCGGCCCGGTCGTCCCCGAGGAGCGCTACGGCTCCTGACGCCGGCCGCCTCCGCCGGGATCCGCCGGGGTCCGCCGCCTTCCTGCCGTCCGGTGACCGAGTGGTAGGTTCTGTCCACTTCGACAGATCTTCGACAGATCGTCGTCGGACCTCCGACAGACCGGCCCCACCGACAGGGAGTGCCATGCCGATCCCGGCGGACGATCGCCGTGCCCGCATCCTCGACACGGTGCGCGGCCTGGGCACCGTCCGGGTGGTGGACCTCGCCGAGCGGCTCGGCCTGCCCGCCGTCACGGTCCGCCGGGACGTCGCGGCCCTCGCCGACGCCGGGCTGCTCCGCCGCACCCACGGTTCCGTCTCGTCCGCCGGCCCCGCGGCCGCGCCCGCCCCCGTGCCGGACCGCCCCGCCGAGGCCCTCACCCTGGGCCTGCTCGTCCCCGCCGTGGTGCAGTACTTCGACGAGGTGATCGCCGGCGCGCGCACCGCCGCCGCCGAGGCCGGCGCCCACCTGGTCCTCGGCATCTCCTCGTACGAGGCCAGCGCCGACCGGGTCCAGGTCGACCAGCTCCTCGCCTCCGGCGTCCAGGGCCTGCTGCTCGCCCCGAACTGGAGCGCCGCCGACCGTCCCGAGGCGCACGCCTGGGTGGCCGGACTCCCCGTCCCCGCCGTCCTGCTGGAACGCCGCCCGGACCCCGGAAGCCCCGCCGCCGCGCTCGACGCGGTCGGCTCCGACCACCGGCACGGCGTCCTGCTCGCCCTGCGCCACCTCGCCGCCCTCGGCCACCGGCGGGTGGCGCTGGCGGCCCGCACCGACACCTGGACCGCCCACCAGGTCCGCCAGGGCTACGGCGAGGCCTGCCGGACGCTCGGCCTGCCCGGCGAGCCCGTCATCGACATCCGCACCCCGGCCGTCGGCGTCGACGACGTGGCCGGCCGGCTCGCCGAGGCGGTCGCCGACGGGGTCGCGGCCGCGCTGGTGCACAACGACAAGGACGCCCTGCAACTGCTGCCCCTGCTGCGGGCCCGGGGCGTCCGGGTCCCCGAGGACCTCGCCCTGGTCAGCTACGACGACGTGTTCGCCGCCCTCGGCGCCCCGCCGCTGACCGCGGTGGCCCCGCCCAAGCGCGCCGTCGGCGCCGCCGCGGTGGACCTCCTGCTGCGGCGGCTGGCCGCCGGCGGGAGCGGCCTGCCGGTGCACCACCTGGAGCTGCTGCCGGACCTGACGGTGCGCGAGTCCTCCGGAGGCTGACCGCGGCGGGGGGAGCGGCGCAGCCGGGGGAGTCAGCGCAGCGGCATCGACATGTAGACCGCCCGCCGCCCGTAGGACGCGGGCACCGCCACCTCCCGGTGCGAGCGGTAGCCGATCAGCCGCAGCAGGATGTCCGCCCCGCGCACCGCGACCATCGAGATCCGCTCGTAGCCCAGCTCCTCCGCCCGCGCCCGGAAGTACCGCATGAACCCCAGCGCGACCTCCCGGCCGCGCAGGTCCTCGGCGATCACCAGGTCGTGCACGTGCAGATTGACCGACTCGTGCGCGGCGCCCTCCGCCAGGGCGAGGTCCGGGCAGCGCAGCGGCGGGTACGGCAGGCTCAGCAGGTAGCCGCGGACCGTGCCATGCTGCTCCAGCACGAAGCAGGTCTCCGGCGAGGCGAGGGCGCGGGACTCCAGCGCCTCCCGCCCCTCGGACAGGCCGTCGGCCGCGTAGGCGTCGTGCTCCAGCGCGACCACGGCGTCCCAGTCGTCCTCGGCCAGCCGCCGGATCACGAGGTCCTCGCTCACCCGGCCGCCCCGTCCACGCCGGGGCGCAGGCCCTCGGCGCGGGCCGCGGCCACCAGGCCAGCCCAGGCCTCGATCAGCACCGCCCAGCGCCGGGCGTCCTCCCGCGCCTCGTCCAGGAGCTGCTGCCGCCGCCCGGCCACCACGTCCGCGAGCTCGGCGTACTTGCCGCCCAGCTTGCGGTAGGAACGGTCCAGGACGTCCAGGCAGTGCTCGTTCCCGGCCTGGTCCCAGTCGATGGTGCCCCGCACCAGTTCGAGGATCGGCTCGACCTTCAGCCGGTACTGCTCGTCCAGCAGCTTGGGCCCGAGGTCGATCATCCCGCCGTAGACCGGGTACAGGTACAGCATCGAGAGCAGGAGCTTGACGAAGCCCATCTGGTAGGGGACGAAGCCGGCCCCGGTGCGGCGCTCGGGCGTGTAGTAGTTGACGATGTGGCGGTTGTGGACGACGCCGGGCAGCTTGGCGTGGACCAGCGAGTGCAGCAGGGCGTAGTCGCAGCCGAGGGTCCGCACCGAGGGCAGCAGCGGCAGCACCTCGTAACCCCGGTGGTCCAGGGCCACGTTGCACATGAAGACGTCCCAGATGTCGGGCACGCCGAGGACCGAGTGGTCGGCGGTGAACGGCTCGGTGCCGGTGCCCTTGAAGGAGACGTCCACCATCGCGTCCCGGTCCTCGTCCGGCCACACCGGCGGGGTCCACAGGCGCACCACGTCGCGGTAGACCTCCGGGTCCAGCTCGCGGATCTCGCCGATGTCCACGTTGAGTTCGCCCATGAAGGAGCCGCTGACCAGCATCACCGGCTTGTCCGCGTCGGCCGGGTCGAGCTCGGAGCGGGTCACCCCGGCCACCGCCTCGCCGGCCGGCCGGCCGATCGAGAGCAGCTCGTGGTGGATCGGGAAGACCTTCCGCCCGTCGAGGACCTGGAAGTCGGCGTCGTCGTTGCGCAGGTGCGCCGAGGTGCAGCCCAGGGCGGCCGCGCCCAGGAAGATCCGGTTGACGCAGGACCCGTACGCGACGTCCCCCGGCACCATCAGTTCGAGCAGCAGCTCGGGGTCGGCGGCGCCGGAGCGCTCGGTCACCCGGCGGAAGAACTCCCGCTGCTGCGCCTCGCCGAGGTGGTGCACGAACACGCCGGGGACGGGGTCCAGCGCGGCCACGGCCTCGGCGTTCCGCGCGAATTCGTCGGCGCCCGTGGTGTCGAGGATGAGCAGGTGCACCTCGACCTCGAAGTTCGCGACGGCGTAGGCCGCCTCCTCGGCGAGGTCCACGATGGTGCCGGGGCAGGGACGCATGGTGGGCAGGGCGAGGCAGACTCGTTGCATGGTTCGGGATTCTCCAGCTGATCGTCAAATTCGTTACAGCAGCCCGTCCGAGGGCCGAGGTGCGGCAAGACCGCATGACTCACTCAAAGCCACGGCGGAGTACTCGAGTCGAGGGATCCCGTGAGTCCCGCGCGGTGTCGGTGCCGGGTCGCGGCGAGCGCCGCCGGACTCCTGTGGATGACCTGCGTCACCACGGTGGACTAGACCAACTTCGGTGTCAACGAGATGCTTCCGGGGAACGGGCGGCACGCGCCGACAGTGCCCGATCGGGCAGGTGCCGGTGCCCCGGCCTGATGACGGGTCAGCACCGCCCGTGCGCCCGCCCGGACCGGCGGTCGCCGTCCGGTCCCGGGGGCAGACCGGCCGGTCCCACCCGCCGTGCGGGTGACGCCGGGGACCCCCGGACCGCGAGCGGAACGCGACCCGCTGCGGGCGACGAGTTCGCGGTCCGGCACCTCCGGGCGGACGCGTCGACGCGCCCGACCGTGTGTCACAGCGCGATCGGCACCGTCGCCCGGGATACCTTCGACCGGTCCGCATACGTCCTTCATGAGCTGCGAGGCCACGGTGGAGAACACGGAGAACCCCGGGGACTACGAGTTCGACCTCCCCGCAGGGCTGGTGTCGCAGGAACCGCCCGAGGCGCGCGGCGGGCGGCGCAGCGATGCCCGCCTGGCCGTGCTGCGACGCGGCACGGACCAGGTGGAGCACCGCGGCTTCCACGAAATCGCCGAGTACTTCAAGCCGTTGGACGTCCTGGTGGTCAACAACGCGCGGGTGGTGCCGACCCTGCTGCACGGCGAGGACCAGGACGGCCGGGTGGTCGCGGTGAGCATCCACTCGCCGAACGAGGACGGCACCTGGCACTGCCTGGTGGCACCCGAGGCGGTCTGCCGGCCCGGCGCCCGGTTCGTGCTCGGCCCCGGGCGCCAGGTCACCGGCCGCCTGCTCGCCGAGGCGGACCCGGGTGTCTGGCGGATCGAGCTCGACCCGGCCGACGGCGACACCCTCTACCGGCTCGCCGAACCGATCTACCCGGGCTACCTCAAGCAGGCTCCCGCCGACCCGGAGTACTACCAGACCACCTACGCCTCGCGCCCCGGCGCGGTCCTCTTCCCCTCGGCCGGACGCCACTTCACCCCCGCCGTCCTGGACGAGCTGCGGGCCCGCGGCGTGGCCGTCGCCGAGGTGACCCTGCTGCTCGCCGCACGGTCGCACCACTTCGTCCGGCAGCTGTTCCAGCAGCAGGTCGCCGCCGGCGGCGTCGGCGACACCGAGGCCGAGGACCGGGTCGACCGCGCCACCCGGGTCAAGGGGTTCGACTTCCCGGGAGCCGAGCGCTACGAGGTCACCGCCGGGACCGCCGAGACCATCAACGAACGCCGCTCCCGCGGCGGGCGGATCATGGTGTGCGGAACCTCCGCGCTGCGCACGCTGGAGAGCGTCACCGGCGAGGACGGCCGCGTCCCGGCGGCCACCGGCTTCACCCGGCTCCGGATCGTCCCGGGCCACCGCTTCCGCGCCTGCGACGGGTTCCTGACCAACCTGCACCGGCCGAAGAGCTCCGAGCTGCTGCTCACCTCCGCGTTCACCGGACGGGCGCCCCTGCTGGAGGTCTACCGGCGGGAGTTGATCCCCCGGGAGTACCGCTTCCACGAATTCGGCGACTCGATGCTGATCGTCTGAACCGGGGGCGACCGTGCTGATCGTCGAGGACGTCAGGCGCACCGGGACCGCGCGGGGCTGGGAGCTGTCCGCACGGGTGCGGGCCAAGGCCGCGCCGGACGTGGAACGGCTGCACTTCACCGTACGCGGCGGTGGATCCGACTGGGTGCCGGAGCGCGGCGACGCCTTCCTCGCCGCGCTCGTCATGCCGGCCATGAGCCTCGGCGAGGACCTGCTGGTCGACGCCCCGGTCTCCGCCCGGCTGCTCAGATCCGCCCGTACCGCGATGGAGATCTACTCCGCCTGGTGGGAGCGGTTCGGCGAGGTCCGGCTGACGGCGACCGAGACCGCCGTCCCGGCCGGTGGCGAGGACGCCGTCGGGCTGTTCTTCACCACCGGGGTGGACTGCTTCTACAGCCTGCTCAAGGACGGCGAACGCCGTACCGAACCCCACCACCAGCCGGTCACCGATCTGCTGTTCGCGAACTTCGAACAGGACTCCGGAACGGACCACGACCGACTGGTCGCCCGGATCGGGCACGTGGCCGCCCGAAGCCGCTGCCGGGCCGTGGTGGTGGACACCAACATCCGCTCCTTCGCCGAGCCCTTGACCACGTGGGAGGCCTACCACGGCGCGGCGCTCGGTGGCGTCGCACTGGCACTGCAGGGCCTGCTCGGCCGCTGCCTGATCGCGGCCAGCGACCAGTACCGCCATCTGCCCCCGCTGGGCTCGCACCCGCTCCTGGACCACCTCTGGTCCACCGAGCGCCTGGAGATTGTCCACGACGGCGCCGAGGCCACCCGGACGGGCAAGGTGGAGCGCCGGCTCTCCGGCTCCGCGCTGGCGCTGGACAACCTCGGAGTGTGCTGGCGAAGCCGGCCCGGCCACAACTGCGGCGCGTGCGAGAAGTGCCTGCGGACCATGGCCGCCCTGGAACTGGCCGGCGCGCTGCGACGCTGCCGCACCCTGCCCCGGGTGCTCGACCTCCACCGGCTGCGCACCGTCCCGGTGGAGTCGGAGGACGCCCGGGTCTCCATGCGCGAGCTGGCCCAGGACGCCCGACAGCGCGGCCGGCACGACATCGCCGACGCGGCCGAGCACGCACTGCGGTGACCGTCGGGCGGCGGGCGGACTTGTCCGCTTCCCTCCCGGTGGCCGGCCCGGCCCCGCTAGGGTCGTCCCGACGACCCGTCACATGCCGAGCAGGGCAGGTGCCTCGTGAGCGAAGCCGACCGCAACGCCGCCGACTCGCAGCCGCTGTACGTGCAGAACGTGATCGCCGTCAACGGCTTCGCGTTCGGCGCCATCGGGGCCGACATCCACGTGCACGGCGCCAGCGGGCTGCCGCTCTACCTCCTCGGGGCCTGGCAGCGCGCGGCGGACACCGACCAGGACTGGCTGCGCAAGCTGCCGAGCCGGATGCTCAACGCCCGCCGCGCCGTGGTCCCCTTCACCGGCCGCGGGGAGGAGCTCGACGAGCTGCGGCAGTGGCGGGACGGCGGCGGGCGGCTGGGCGTCCGGTGGCTGTACGGGCCGGGCGGTCAGGGCAAGAGCCGGCTCGCCGCCCGGTTCGCCGACGAGTCCGCCGAGGCGGGCTGGACGGTCGCCGTCGCCTACCACGGGCCGGACGCCGACCCGATCGAGCCCGGCAGCCAGGACCTGCGGCCCGACGGCACGGCCGGCCTGCTGCTGATCGTCGACTACGCCGAGCGGTGGCTCACCACCAGCCTGACCTGGCTGCTGAAGAACGCCCTGCTGCACCGGACCGGCGTCACCACCCGGGTGCTGATGCTGGGGCGCACGATGAACGAACTGCCGCAGCTGCGCGGCATCCTGGACACCTACCAGGCAGACGTGTCCGTTCAGCCCCTGGAGGCCCTGCCGCCCGGCGGGGAGGGCCGCGGCGCGATGTTCGCGGCCGCCCGCGACGCCTTCGCCGGGATCTACCGGCTCCGCGACGCGGCCGTGATCCAGCCACCCCCGACGCTGGAGGGAGCGGAGTTCGGGCTGACCCTGGCCGTCCACATGGCCGCCCTAGTCGCCGTCGACGTCCACACGGCGGTCACCGAAGCGGGTACCGACGCAGGCCCCGGGACCGGCGCGGCGGCGGAGTCCGCACCGCGCGCCGTGGTGCCGACCGACCGGCCCGGCCTGACCATGTACCTCCTGGACCGCGAGCGGCTGCACTGGGCGCGGCTGTACGGCGACGGCGCCAACGCCGGGCAGGACGGGAACGGCTTCCGGACGCCGCCCGAGGTCATGAACCGGACCGTGTACGCCGCCGTCCTCACCGGAACGCTCTCCCGAACGGCCGGCACGACGGTCCTCGGCCGGCTCCGGGTGGCGGACGCCCCCGAGGTGCTGGACGACCACACGTCCTGCTACCCGCCGGCCGAACCCGGCGCCGACCAGGTCCTGGAACCGCTCTACCCGGACCGCCTCGCCGAGGACTTCCTCGCCCTGACCATGCCGGGCCACCGGTTCGCCTACCCGGACCAGCCGTGGGCGGCCGCCGACGCCTCCGCCCTGCTCGAACGGTCCGGCGCCGGGCCCGGCGCCGCGCCCGCCCCCGTGCCCTGGACCGCCCGCGCGGTCACCTTCCTGCTGTCCGCCGCCCAGCACTGGAAGCACCTCGGCCCGCGGTACCTGTACCCGCTGCTGCTGACGGACCCCCGGCTGGCGGTCGACGCCGGGAGCGCGGCCCTGACCGTCCTCGCGGGCCTGCCCGACGTCGTCGCCGTCCTGGAAGCCGTGGAGGCGCACTTCCCGGAAGGGCAGCACACCGACCTGGACCCCGGCATCGCCGCGGTGACCGCGGTCCTGACCGCCCACCGCCTCGGCCTCACCGAGGACCCGGCCGAACGCTCTCGCCTCTGTACCACCCTGGCGGTCCGCCAGTCCCACGCCGGCTTCGATCAGGAGGCGCTCGACGCCAGCGAGCGGGCGGTCGAATGGCGGCGCGGCCCGGCCGCCGAGGACCCCGCGCAGCACCTGCCGGGCCTGTCCGGCGCGCTGGCCAACCTCGGCGTCTGCCTGTCGGCGATGCGACGGCTCCCCGAATCGCTGGCCGTCACCGAGGAGGCCGTACGCCTGGCCCGCCGCCACGCCGCCGAGTACCCCGACCTGCCGCCGGCCGATCTGGCCCGCCCCCTGAGCAACCTGGTCCACCAGCTCCTGGAGGCGGACCGCCTCCAGGAGGCCGTGGACACCGCCCTGGAAGCGGCGCACCTGTACGGCGAGCTGTTCGACGCGGACCCCGACGGTCACCGGCCCGACCTCGCCCGCGCGCTGGTCAACGCCGGGATCGCGCTGTACGAGCTGGGGCGCCGGGCCGACGCCGTCGAGACCGGCCTCGCCGCGCTCAGCCTCTTCCTGGAGCTGGCCTCCGCCGACCCCGACCAGTACGAACCCCGGTACGCGACCGCACTGATCACCGTCGCCAACCACCTGTGGGGCATCGGACGCGGCGAGGAGGCCTGCGACGTCGCCACCGTGGCCGTGGGCATCCGCCGCCGGCTGGCCACCGTCAACCCGGACGCCTTCCGGCCCGCCCTCGCCCGGTCACTGACCGCCCTCGGCGTCTACCTGTGGGCGGCGGGCCGCGCCGCCGAGGCGCTGGAGACCAGCCAGGAGGCGGTGGGCCAGTGGCGCGAACTGGCCGCGCTCAATCCCGTCCTGCACGAGGAGTTCCTGGCCGCCGCGCTGTCCAACCTCGGGAACCGGCTCGCCGCCCTCGACCGGCCGGCGGCGGCGCTGGCGGCCACCGAGGAGGCCGTGGAGATCCACCGCGGCCACGCCAGGAGCGGCAAGGCCGTCAACCGGGAGAACCTCGGCATGGCCCTGAACAACCTCGGCAACCGCCTGGCCGCGATGGACCGCGTCGTGGAGGCCGTCAACGCGTCCGAGGCCGCCGTCGGCGTCTTCCGCGCCCTGGCCGAGGAACATCCGTCGGCCTACCGGTCCGCGGTGGCCCGCTCGCTCGCCAATCTGGGCGCCCACTGGGCCCGGGTCGGCTTCGTCCGCAAGGGCCTGGCGCTGGTCGAGGAGGCCATCGGGATCCAGCGGGAGCTGGAGCCGGCGAACCCCGCGGCGTTCACGGCCGACCTGAGGCGTTTCGAGGCCGTCCGGGACATGCTGCGCGCGGAACTCGCCGGCTGACCGGCCCGGGACCTCAGCCGGCGGCCCCCTCAGGGCTGCCGCCGCCCTGCTCCTTGCCCTCGTGGTAGATCAGGTTCCCGCCCTGGACACCGAAGACGCGTCCGTTGCCGTGGGCGATGTTGGTCTGCTTGTAGACTCGGGTCCGCGCCTCCTCGGGCAGCGACGGAGCGATCACCTCGTCCAGCACCCGCTCCAGCTCCCCCGCGAGCTCGGGCTGCCGGCGGAGCAGCTCGGACAGCCGCTGCTGCCAGTCCGCGGCGAGCGCCTCCCGCAGGCGCTCGTCGTCCTGCTCCTCGGCCACCAGCACCTCCCGGCGCAGCTCGTCCAGGTCCTCGCCGATCAGCTCCGCACGCTCCGGACGGAACCGGCGCCACACGGCGACCACCCCGTCCCGCGCGTGCTGCCAGGCGTCGGTGGCCATCGCCCCGACGAGCGAGGAACCCGCGAGGGCCGCGAGCGTGGCTGGATCCATGGAAACCCCCTCCTCCGCCCCGGGGGACCGAACGCCGTCGGTGGACCCTCGGAGCACTCCCGGGTGCGGCGCACCCCCCAGGGCGTTCCTGCCCGTCGCCGCGCGTGGGGCAAACCCCTCCGTGACCACGGCAGGAGCCCGAGACGTCGCTGACGTGCCGCCCGCGGCCCACCGGGGCCGGAGGCGGCACGTCACCGACGGCCCGCGGCGGAGCCGGGCGCGACGGCCGGTCAGGTTCGGCCCGCCGGCAGCCGGAGCTCGCCGGGCGCGTCCAGGCGGGGCGCGGTCGCGTGCGGTCGGGCCGGGAGCATCCTGACCGTCAGGGCGTAGCCGGCGCCGCTGGCGAGGGCCACGAGCGGGGTCGGCAGCACCGTGTCGGGCAGGGCGAGGAAGGCGAGGGCGCCGAGGGCCGTCCAAGCGAGGGCGAGGACGTTCACGCCGGCGGTGTAGCGGTACGGTCCGTGGGGGTCGAAGAGGGCCGGCACGTCGATGCGGCCGCGCTTGACGACGAGGTAGTCGGCCAGGATCACGCCGACGAGGGGGGCGAAGACGTTGCCCATCGCCGACATGGAGCCGTTGAACCCGTCGATGAGCGCGGGGAAGGCGGCCAGGGCCGTTCCCACGGCGGCGACCACCATGGTCGACCAGAAGCGCCCCAGCCGGGTGGCGAGGTTCGCCAGCGCCAGGCCGCCCGTGTAGACGTTCAGCACGTTGACCGTCCAGTTGTCCAGGAGCAGCACCACCAGGACGAGGATCAGGGTGACCGGGCCGACGCCGAGGCCGGGGATCACCTCGAAGGCGTTCGCCTCCTTCCCGAGGGTCGCGGCGGCGGCGTAGGCGCCGAAGAAGGCGGCTCCGGCCGTTCCGAGCAGTGCGGCCGCCATCGTGCCGATCCACATGTCCTTGCGGGACCGGGAGTAGCGGCAGTAGTCGGCCGCGTCGGTCACCTGGCTGAACCACGCCGCCGCGACGGCGTTCACCCAGACCGCGAACACCGCCCACTTCCAGCCGGCCGAACCGGCGTACGAGAACACCTCGCTCGGTGCGAATCCCGGTGCCTGGTGGGTGGCGAGCAGCCAGAAGAGGTAGCCGAGGATCACCAGCTTGACCGGGAAGGCCACCTTCGACAGCCACTTGAGGGATCCGTACCCGAAGAGGGCGACGGAGGCCTGGAGCACCGCGAAGGCGAGGCTGACGGCGATGAGCGGCGGCTTCACCCCGAGCCACGCGTCGAGGACGGCCAGGATGCCCATGGCGCCGGCCAGGGTCTGGAAGGCGAACCAGAAGGCCGAGCTGACGGCGCGCAGCAGGGAGACCAGCCAGCGGGAGGCCGCGATGCCGAGGAACGCCCGCGTCGACACGATCCCGGGCAGGCCGTAGTCGACGCCGACGGTGGCCATGACGGTGTAGGCGCAGAAGGCGATGAGGATGCCCAGCACCTGGGCGGTGACCGCGGCCCAGAACGAGAGCCCCGAGACCACCGCCAGTCCGCCGATGAGGATCAGGCCGGGGTTGAGCATCACGTTGAAGATGATCTGGAACAGGTCGTACCAGCGCACGGTGCGCTGTTCGTCCGGTACGGGTTCGATGCCGTACCGCTCCACTCCCTTCGGCTGGCGGTAGGCCTCGGAGGAGCCGTCGTCGGGGCTCTGCGTGCCGGGAACGTCAGTGGGCATGGGGGGCCTCTGGTCTCTGGGGTGGTGGGGGAGGGTCACCTGGGCGCCCCGGACCGGGGTCCGGGGCGCACGACCGGGGTGTCTCGCGCGGGCTGGGGCGCGGGCGGGGGGCGGGGGCGCGGCCCGGCGAGGAGGGGGACCGGTCCGGGTCAGGACACGGGGGAGGCGGTGCCGCACCACCGGGTGGCGAGGACGGCGTAGGTGCGGGCCGCGAGCCAGACCTCGTCGAGGTCGACGTACTCGTCGTTGCCGTGGGCGACGCGCAGGTCGCCGGGGCCGAAGACGACGGACGGCACACCGGTGCGGGTGAACACGGTGGCGTCGCACACGCCGTAGAGCCCGGTGTAGGACGGCTGGTCGGAGAAGGCGGTGCCCTGGGCGGCGGTCCGGTACGCGCCGGCGACGGACTGGCTGATGCCGTCGTCGGGCGAGGTGACGAACGGGTCCCAGTTGAGCTTCCACTCGCAGTGCGGGCGGTGGTGGCGCAGCCAGGGATCGGCGTCCGCCGCACGGTCGATGACGGCCTGGATCTCGGCCATCACGTCCTCGGGGGAGCGCTCGGGGTGGTACATGACGCCGTACTCGATGGTGGCCGTGTCGGACAGGGCGAACGGGACGGTCAGGTCGCCGGGGCCGCCGCGCATGGCACCGGGCAGCAGGGAGAAGTGGCCGTTGTACCAGAGGTCGTGCCGCTGGGTGCGGGCCCATTCGTCCTCCAGCTCGCGCAGCGCCCGGTAGAGGAGGAAGACCTTGTCGATGGCGTTCACACCGATCGAGTCGCCGTCGTGGGCGGGGTGGATGGTGGCGCCCCGCATGGAGCCGTGCACCTTCTTGCCCTCGACCGTGACCGAGAACCACAGCAGTCCGGGGCTGGCGACCACGATCGACAGCGGTGTCGGCGGCGCGCTCGGCTCCGAGACGACCGCGGCGTCCGCGACGTACCCGCGCTCGACCACCGCGCCCGTCCCGCAGGCGTGGTCCCCCGTCTCCTCCCCGACCACGCACTGCAGTTGCAGCTCCCCGCCGAGCTCGATCCCGGCCTCGCGCAGGGCGATCGCGGCGTAGGCCTGGGCGACGAGACCGGACTTCTGGTCGGTGGTCCCGCGGCCGTACATCCGGGAACCGATCACCTCCCCGGAGAACGGCGGGGCCTTGGCCCACCCGGCCGGATCACCGCCGGGGACGACGTCCACATGGCCGTTGAAGATCAGCGAGTTGCCCCCGCCCCTGCCGGCTATCCGGCCGACGGCGTTGTCACGTCCCTCCTCCACGGCGAAGACGTCCACGGACGCCCCGGCGCGGCGGTAGAGGTCGCTGAGCAGCGCGGTCGCCTCGCCTTCCCGGCCGACGTGGTCCTTGTACTCGACTCCTGGGTATTTCGGGCTCACGGACGGGATCCGGACGAGCTCCTGCAGGCTCGCCGTCATCTCGTCGCGCAGTCCGTCGACGACGGACAGCAGGCGGTTCAACCGGGAAGTTTCTTCGGGGGAGCTCATGACGCCTCCACTGGCGCGCTCGGGAAGTGCGGCGCCCGCGACCGTCTCGGTGCCGGGCCTCGCCGCTTGGCCAGAATGAAACAGGCGGTAGGTTTCATGTGTCAATAGGCGATTTCGAAACAGACGTTACATTCGGGGATCACCATGGCGCCCGTGCCGCACCCTTGCGCACCCCTTGAATGAAATGGATGTTTCATGTTAGGTGTCAACCATGTCGCATGAATCTGCAATTTCGAACACCCCCGATGCGAGCGGGACGGGCGCGCCGGCCCCCGCGCGGACGGCGGGGGAACACATCGAGCAGACGGAGCGCTTCGCCGCGCACAACTACCGCCCCCTGCCCGTCGTCCTGGCCTCCGGGGACGGCGCGTGGGTGACCGATGTGGACGGGCGCCGCTACCTCGACTGCCTGGCGGGCTACTCCGCCCTGAACTTCGGTCACCGCCCGGCGCGGCTGCTCCGGCGCGCCCATGAGCAGCTCGACCGGCTGGCCCTCACCAGCCGCGCCTTCTACAACGACCAGCTCGGCCCGTTCGCCGAGGCGCTCGCCCGGCTCACCGGGAAGGAGCGCGTCCTGCCGATGAACAGCGGCGCCGAGGCGGTGGAGACGGCCATCAAGGTCAGCCGCAAGTGGGGATACGTCGTGAAGGGCGTGGAGGCGGGCCGCGCCACCGTCATCACGATGAGCGGCAACTTCCACGGGCGGACGACCACGATCGTCGGCTTCTCCGACGACCCGGTCGCCACCGACCACTACGGGCCGTTCACGCCGGGCTTCGTGCGGGTGCCGTACGGCGACGTCCGGGCCGTCGCCGACGCGATCGACGACACGGTGGTCGCGGTCCTCTTCGAGCCCGTGCAGGGCGAGGGCGGTGTGGTCGTCCCGCCGCCCGGGTTCCTGCGGGAACTGCGTGAACTCTGCACGCGGCACGACGTCCTGATGGTGGCCGACGAGATCCAGTCCGGCCTGGCCCGCACCGGCCGCACCTTCGCCTGCGACCACGAGGACGTCGTGCCGGACGTCTACGTCCTCGGCAAGGCCCTGGGCGGCGGTCTCTACCCGGTGTCCGCCGTGGCCGCCGATGACGCCGTGCTCGGCGTCATCGCTCCCGGAACCCACGGCTCGACGTTCGGCGGGAACCCCCTGGCGGCCGCGATCGGCCACGAGGTGGTCGCGATGCTGTCGACGGGCGAGTACCAGGAGCGCGCCCGGGTCCTCGGCGAGCGGCTGGAGTCCCGCCTGTGGGAGCTGGTCGGCGCCGGGGTGCTGGCGGTGCGGGTCAGGGGGCTGTGGGCCGGCGTCGACATCGACCCCGCGCTGATGACCGGCCGCGAGGCGTGCGAGGGCCTGATGCGGCGCGGCGTCCTGGCCAAGGACACCCACGGCTCGACCGTGCGGTTCGCCCCGCCGCTGGTGGCGACCGAGGACGAGATCGATCTGCTCGTGGACGCCCTGGCCGGTGTCCTCGCGGAGGCGCGGAGCTGACGGCGCGTCGACGGGGACTCTGCTGTACGGGGCGGTGGCCTCCTCGCCGCCCCGGCCTCGGCGCGATCGGATGTAACGAACGTTTCAGCGCGCCCT
The DNA here is from genome assembly GCF_040302725.1 of Kitasatospora sp. NPDC097605. Taxonomy (NCBI): domain Bacteria; kingdom Bacillati; phylum Actinomycetota; class Actinomycetes; order Kitasatosporales; family Streptomycetaceae; genus Kitasatospora; species Kitasatospora sp. NPDC097605. Next base: position 30,375 of record NZ_JBEOSF010000035.1, read on the forward strand.
GTCTTGGTAGCCTTGAAACATGGAGACGATACCGGGGGGACACACGTCGGTGCGGAAGCTGTTGCTCTCCGCCATGGACGGACTCAGCAACGGCGAACGCAAGGTCGCCCGCGCGGTGCTGGCCCAGTACCCCACGGCCGGCCTCACCACCGTCGCGGACCTGGCCGCCGGTGCCGGTGTGAGTTCGGCGACGGTGGTCCGATTCGTCACCCGGCTCGGCTTCGCCGGCTTCCCGGCCTTCCAGCGCGCCCTGGTCCATGAGTTGAACGGGGAGCTGGGTTCCCCGCTGAAGCAGTACGCCGAGAAGGCGCCGGTCTCCGCGAAGGGGGTGCTCCCGGAGACGCACCGGGCCTTCGCGCAGTTGCTGGAGGCCACCTACGCGGAGCTGCCGGAGTCGGAGTTCGCCACCCTCGTCAGGCTGCTCGGCGACCCGGGCCGGAGCGTACGGGTGACCGGGGGCCGGTTCAGCCGGCTGCTCGCCGAGTACCTGGTCATCCACCTGTGGCAGCTGCGCGAGGACGTCGACGTGATCGGCCAGGAGGAGATGGAGCGCCGCCGGGCGCTCGCCGACGCCGACGCCAACACGGTTCTCCTCGTCCTCGACTACCGCCGCTACAGCGAGTCCAGCCTCCGTTTCAGCGAGGGGATGGCGGCCCGGGGTGCCACCGTGTGCCTGATGACGGACAACTGGCTCTCTCCGATCGCCAAGCTGGCCAAGGTCGTCCTCCCGGCGCGGGTGGAGTCCGCCTCGCCGTTCGACTCCCTGGTGGCCGCGATGGCCCTGAGCGAGAGCCTGGTGGCGGCGGTGACGGACGCCGTGGGCGCGGCGGGCCGGGAGCGCATGGAGCGGTTCGAGACGGCGATCGAGCGCGCCTGAACGGCCCGGGGCCGGGTCCCGCCGTCGCGGCGGGACCCGGCCCCCGGGCCGTTGGTGGGCCGCTATCGGGCCGACGCCTGCGGGGCGCGGGCGCGCTCCTCCAGGGCGGCGGCCGTTCCGAGGTACCCCGCCATCAGAGCGATGGCGAGCGCGCGCACGTCCGCGTCGTCGGGCAGGAAGCGCGAGGAGTGCAACGGCTCGGACGTCCCCGTGCCGACGAACAGCATGGCCGAGGGCACGCGCTCGCAGAAGTACGAGAAGTCGTCCGAGCCCAGGGAGCGCAGGTCGCCGGAGACCGGGAGCCCCCGGCGGTCCAGTTCGCGCGCGATGCTCCGCACCAGGGCCGGGTCGTTCTCGAGCACGGGTTCCCCGTGGGTGAGGGTCACCGACGCGGTGCAGGCGTGGGCCCGCGCGACGGATTCGGCGACCTCCGTGATCCGCCGGTGCAGCAGCAGCCGGGTCGAGGACGCCAGCGCCCGGACGGTGCCGGTCGCCCGTGCGGTGCCGGCGATCACGTTCGCGGCGTTGCCCGCCGAGAACGACGACACCCCCACGACGGCGGGAGCCATCGGATCGACCGACCGGCTCACCACGCTCTGGAGCGCGACGACGATCTCGGACATCGCCAGCAGCGCGTCGTTCGTCAGATGGGGATACGCGGCGTGTCCGGGCCGGCCCCGTACGACGATCTCGAACTCGTCGGACGAACCGTTGACGCCCCCCGCGGTGCACGCCACCTCGCCCCGGGCCAGCAGCGGCTGGACGTGGGCGCCCACCATGGCGGCGCACCGCTCGGCGTCGAGGACGCCACTGGTGGTGATGTCCCGGGCCCCGGACGGATAGGTCTCCTCGCGCGGCTGCAACACGGCGAGCAGGGGGACCGGAGGCCCGGTCTCGGCCAGGGCTCCCGCCACGGCGACGAGTGCGGCGAGGTGGGCGTCATGACCGCACGCGTGCATGACGCCCGGCCGGGCCGACGCCCAGGCGACACCGGTGTCCTCGGTGACGGGCAGCGCGTCCATCTCCCCGCGCACACCGATCGCCGGTCCCGGCCCGCCGATGCGCAGCACGGCACCGGTCTCGGCGGTCTTCACCGCCGCACCGGCCGCCGGCAGCGCGGCCAGCACCATGTCCCGGGTCGACGCCTCGTCACCCGACAGATCGGGTTCGCGGTGCAGCCGGCGCCTCAGGTCGAGCGCCGCGGGCAGGTGCCGGTCCAGGGCGGACCACAGGGCCGCGTGCGGGTTCGGGTCAGGCATCGGGCAGCCCGTAGAGTCGCTGGGCGTTGGTGCGTCCGATCATCGTCGCGACGCGGACGGCGTCGGCCTCGGACCACTCGCCCTCCTCGACCCAGCCGCCGAGCGCCCGGGACATGCCGCGCCGCCAGAGCACGGCGCCCAGGTGGTGGAGCTCGGGCGGCCCCCAGGCGTCGGAGGAGTACAGCACCTTGGTGAAGGGGGCCAGTTCGAGGCTCTCGGCGACGACGGCGGTGGAGGCGGCGCCCGTGTAGTTCACCCCGAGACCGACGTCGAAGTAGACGTGCGGGAACACCTGGGCGAGGAAGCCGGCGTTGCGCTGGAACGGGTAGCAGTGCAGCAGCACGACATCGGTTCCGCTGCCCTCGATCTCCTTGAGCCAGGGCATCAGCAGCAGCGGGTCGCACCGTCGCAGATCCAGGTCGGGATCGCCGTACCCGGCGTGCAGTTGCAGGGGCAGGCCGGTGTCCACGCCCGTCCACAGCGCCATCCGCAGCAGCACCGGGTCGGTCACGCGGGCGGGGGCGCCCGCCGCGATGTCGCGCAGCCAGGCGCCGGCCGCCCGTTCCACCTCCTCGGCGGAGGGGCGGGCGGGGGCGAAGTCGAAGCCGTAGCGGTAGGCGATGATCGACTTCAGGCCGACCGCCGATGCGGTGGCCCCGGCGAGCGCCGTCCGGAAGTCGTCGGCGAGGCGCGCGGCGCTGCTGCTCGGAGCGACGCCCTCCAGGACGGTCTCCAGGCGCACGATCTCGGAGAACCGGGCGGGCAGGCGCTCGGCCAGCGTGTCGGGCGACAGCAGCTCGTCGCTCTTGAAACCGGTGTCCAGCAGCCAGTCGGAGACGCCGGCCGCGGCGAGGAAGAGGTCCGACAGCTCTTCCGGGGTGCGCTCGGAGCGCGCGGCCCAGTACGCGTCGGCCGACGCGTGCGGGGGCAGACCGAGCAGCGGTGCGCAGTGCCGGCGGATCGCGAACCCGATCTGGGAGTCGAACTGGGTGACCCCGGCCGGGAGTGGGCGGTCGGATTCGGTGATCAGCGTCTCGAACTGTCCCCGGGTCACCGGCGAGGCGAGCGAGGCGTGGACGTGGTGGTCGACCAGCGGCAGCGCGGCGATGTGGCGGCGCAGTCCGGTGGACGCCGGCTCGGTGGGCATCGGCTCGGTGGGCATCGGCTTGGCGGGCATCGGCTCAGTAGACATCGGCGACCCGCCCGCACACGCCACGCTCGTCCAGGCCGGCGACCGCGGCCAGCTCCGACCGCTTCACCGAGCGGTGGGTCTCCAGCAGTTCGGGGGAGAACCAGCCGGACACCACCTCGTCCTTGTCGAGTTCGAGGAGGGCCTCCTCCAGGCCGCCGGGCAGGGCGGGGACCTCCGCGAGGTCCGCCTCCCCGGTCTCCTCGGGCCAGACCCGCGGCTGCGGGTAGTCCGCCTCCACTCCTTGCAGTCCGGCCCGGACCAGGACGCCGAGGACCAGCCACGGGTTGGCGGTCGCGTCCGCGGCCCGGTACTCCAGGTTGAACTGGTCGGCGGCGACACCGCCGCCCAGGCTGCTCGTCGGGCAGATCCGCAGCAGGGCCTCCCGGTTGCGCTCGGCCAGGAACACCCCGGCGGAGCTCCAGCGGTGGGGTGTCAGCCGCAGGTACGAACTGGGGCTGCCCGCCGTGAACGAGAGCAGCGCCCGGGCGTGCCGGAGGATCCCCGCGCTGAACCGCCCGCCCAGCTCGGAGAGCCCGCCGGGACGGGAGCCGTCGAAGAGGACCGGCCGTCCGGTCTCCGCGTCGCGCAGGGAGAGGTGGACGTGCACGCCGTTGCCGCTGCCGTCGGGGTGCGGCAGCGGCGCGAACGTGGCCCGGTGTCCGTGCTGGGAGGCCAGGTCGCGAACCACCTCCCGCAGGACGACCGCGCGGTCGGCGGCGGTCATGCCGTCGGAGGGGCGCAGCGTGATCTCGAACTGGTCGGTGCCGAACTCCGGCAGCCAGGTCTCCGGTTCGAGCCCCATCCGGTCCAGCAGCGACACCAGCTCGCTGCCGAACGGCTCGGCGGACCGGAACCGGGCGAAGGAGAACGGGGCGCCGCTGTCGAGTCCGGGGATCATGAACTCGTGCTCGAAGGTGGCCACCACCTCCAGCCCGGTGGCGCTCCGGAAGTCGTCGAGGGCCCTGCGGGCGAAGGTGCGCGGGCAGTTCTCCCACGGCGTGCCGTCCGGCAGCACCTGGTCGGCGAGGTACAGCCGCACACCCGGCACCTCGCCACGGGCGGGGATGTCCACCCCGGTGGACTCGGCCGGCAGCAGCTTCAGATCACCCGTCGACCCGAACGGATTCGGCGCGAGCTCCCCGAACGCCGTCACCGCGAGATCGGCCGGGACCCATCCCACCCCACGGCGCAACACCCCGTCGGCCGCGTTCCCCGGCGCGGCACGCCCACGCGTGAATCCGGACAGGTCGTTGGTCGCCACGAACACCGTGGATGAAGAACTCATGCCTACCTCTTCGATCGGGCTGCGTTGCCGCGCTGAGGGCCACGCGGGCGCGGGCGGGCCGCGGGAACATCGAGAGTTACAAACATTTCATACCTGGTCAAGGGTGCCAGGTATGGAATCTTCATTTCATCGACGCCCGCCGCCCCGTGGCCGGATCTGTGGGGTGCTCCGGGGCGACCCGGGTCGGGCGTGAAGACGCCGCCGGGGGCGGTTGAGCGGCCGGGCCCGGCGGCGCCGCGCGGTGGCGCGAGAACGCCGCAGGGTGGCAGGCTCGAAGGCGGACAGCTTCCTGCACCGAAGGAGGCCCGCTCGTGACCCGCCGGCATCCCCTGCGTGCCGCCACCGCCGCGCCCGGTCCGCTGCTGCGGATTTCCACCGCCCGCTTCCCCGGCGGAGCTGAGGTCGTGCGCCTGGACGGCACCGTGGACTACGACCAGCGCGCCCGGCTGCACGACGCTCTCGACCGGGTACTGGCCGAGCGACCGCCCCTGATGGTCATCGATCTGTCCCACCTGCTGTTCTGCGACTCCACCTGCCTCAACGAACTGCTGCGCATACGCCTCACCGCCGAGGCCGCCGGGACCGCGCTGGTCCTGGCCGACGTCCCCGCGCAGGCCCGCCGGCTGCTGGACGCGACCGGCGCGGACGAGGTGTTCACCATCCGGCCCAGCGTCCGCGCCGCACTCTCGGGCAGCGGCTGACGACGCACCGGGATGACCCCTGGCGCGGTCAGGGCATCGGGCCGCGGGCGGGCAGGGTGGTGGCTACGGAGTCCGCCCGCGGCCATGTCGCCCTCCAGATGCTCCTGGCAGTGACGCGGGACCGATACGCCGAAGAGCGACATCTCGATGACTTTCCGCTACGCGATGGCGGGCTGCCGATGTGCGGCGCGCCTGCGAAGCCTCGCTGACCTTGGACGACTCCCGGCGAACGCTATGAGGTCGGACCAATACAGTCACGCTCGGTTGTTTGTCCGGAAACGGCTGGGGTAGACAGCCGGGCCGTGGAGTGGCTTTCCCGAGTGGAGAGGCGGGGGCCGCCCAGGCACTCTTCCAGGGACATCGATCATGAACAATGCCAAGCTTGCCGTCGCCGTGGGCGGGGGCTACCTCCTCGGGCGTATGCACAAGGCCCGTTGGGCGTTGGCTCTCGCAGGCATGGCGGCGGGCAAACGTCTGAGTGCCAATCCCGGGGTGCTCCTCGGGCAGGCGCTGGAATCATCGCCCCAGCTCCGTCAGCTGGCCGGGAACGTGAGCGGGGAACTGGCCAAGGCGGGGACGAAGGCGGTCACCGCTGCGGCGAGCAACCGGGTCAGCGCGCTGACCGACCAGCTGCAGCGGCGGGCCGAGGGTCTGCGCGCGGGGATGCCCCGTAGTGACGAGGACCCGGACAAGGCGCAGGACACCGAGGACACCGAGGACACCGAGGACACCGAGGAAGAACCGCCCGAGGAGGAGCACCCCGAGGGACAGGACCAGGAGGACCTGGACGGTGACGGAGGCGGTGACGGGAAGCGGCCGGCCCGCTCCCGGCAGAGCGGCTCCCGCTCGAAGGCCGCCTCCGGGCGGTCGGCGGACAGGTCGGGCGGGTCGAAGGCCCCGGCGAAGAAGGCCTCCCCGAGTAGGACGGCAACCGCGAAGAAGACGGCATCCGCGAGTAGGACGGCAACCGCGAAGAAGACGGCCTCCCCGAGTAGGACGGCCTCCGCGAAGAAGACGGCCTCCGCGAAGAAGACGGCTTCGACCGCGCCCCGCAAGGCCGCGGCGTCCGCGGGCTCCGCTCGCAAGAGTGCCGCGACCTCGACGAAGAACGCCGGTGCGGCGCGCAGGACCACGAGCACGCGTGCCTCGTCGGCGCGCAAGCAAGGGTGACGACAATGGCCGAGCAGACCAAGAAGGACCAGGGCCCGCTGGGGCTGGGCCAAGTGATGGAGGCCCTGCCGACCGACGCGTTGATGCAGCAGGCGCGCAATCTGGCAGCAGCCGCGGGAGAACGGGCCGTGGCGGCGGCGACCGACAAGATCGCCGGAACCACCAGCCGGCTCGCCGACTACGCGGAACGCGGCGGCGGCCGACCGGGCGACCGCGGCGACGGTGAGGGCGGCGGGACGTCGCCGATGCGGTTGATGCTGGCGGCCGGTGCCGCCGGCGTGAAGCAGATGGTCGGCAACAAGCTCACCGGAGGCGGCGGCGGAGGAGGCGGCAAGGGCGGCAAGCTCAAGGTGACGAACATCGTCGAGGAGACCGAGGTCGGGGTCCCCGTGCGGGTGGCCTACAACCAGTGGACCCAGTTCCAGGACTTCCCCCGCTTCACCAAGCGGCTTGAGAGCGTGGAGCAGAAGTCCGACGAGAAGCTCGCCTGGAAGGCCGGGATCTTTCTCTCCCACCGCAGTTGGGAGTCGTCGATCATCGAGCAGGTCCCGGACGAGTTGATCGTCTGGCGGTCCAAGGGGGACAAGGGCTATGTCGACGGCACGGTCACTTTCCACGAGCTGACGCCGAATCTGACCAAGATCCTCCTGGTGCTCGAGTACCACCCGCAGGGCCTGGTCGAGCGCATGGGCAACCTGTGGCGGGCCCAGGGCCGGCGGACGCGTCTGGAGCTCAAGCACTTCCGCCGCCATGTGATGACCCACACGATCCTCGACCCGGACTCGGTCGAGGGCTGGCGCGGCGAGATCCGCGACGGTGACGTCGTGCGATCCCATGAGGACGCCATGGAGGAGGAAGGCGCCGAGGACGACTACGACGAGGGCGAGGGCGAGGACGAGAACGAAGACGAGGACGCCGCGGACGAGGACTGGGAGGACGAGTCGCCGGAGGGCGCGGACGACGAGGAGGAGCCCGAGGAAGGCTCGGAAGACGAGCCGGAGGACTACGACGACGAGGAGGAGGCCGAGGGCTACGACGAGGACGACGAGGACGACTACGACGAGGACGACTACGGCGACGCCGAGGACGAGGAGGACGCCGAGAACGAGGAGGACGCCGAGGACGAGGAGTCGGACACCGGCGGACGTACCGCCTCACGATCCCGCGGGCGCGCCCCGGCGCGGGCGAGGTGAGCCGCCATGACCGTCGCCCAACGCCCCAGCCACTACCTCGACCGGCCCTCTTCGAGCGGTCTGGTCGACGTCATCGACCTGATTCTCGACAAGGGTCTGGTCATCGACATCTACATCCGGGTCTCGCTGGTCGGCATAGAGCTGCTGACCATCGACGCGCGGATCGTGGTCGCCAGTGTCGACACGTACCTGCGGTTCGCCGAGGCGGTCAACCGCCTGGACCTGCGGGAGGACAAGACCAAGGGGCTGCCCGAACTGGTGGACGACATGCGCCAGGGCGGAGCCCGGAGCAAGACGAGAGGGGCGCTCGAAGGCGTCAAGGAGTCGGTCGGCGAAGTGATCGACCGGGTCAAGGGCGACAAGGAGGAGGAGCCCGAGCGCCAGGAACGGCCCCGGTCCCGCTCACGCCCCCCGCACAAGGAGCGTGAGTCATGAACGGCCGTGGTACCCCGACCGAGGAGCGGGCCTGCTACGTGTACGGGATCGTCCCGACGGGTGTCGACCCCTCGGGGCTGGAAGGGATCGGCGACCCGCCCGCCCGGGTGGGGCTGGTGCCGCACCGGGGCCTCGCCGCGCTGGTCAGCGCCGTGGTGGTCAACGGTCCGCTGGGCACCGCGGCCGACCTGAGAGCTCACGCCCGGGTCCTGGACACCCTGGTCGCCCACGGCCCGGTGCTGCCGATGCGGTTCGGCGGGGTGGTCCGCGACCTCGGAGCCGTGGTCGACGAGCTGCTCGCCCCCCACGAGGACGCGTTCCTGCGTGCGCTGGAAGACCTGCGCGGCACCGCGCAGTTCACGCTGCGGGGCGCCTACGAGGAGGAGCACGTCCTGCGGCAGGTGCTCGCCGACCGGGAGGACATCGCGCGGCTGCACACGGATGTCGCCGCCCTCCCGCAGGAGGCGACCTACTACGAGCGGGTGCGTCTCGGTGAGATGATCGCGCTCGAGATCGCCGCCCGCCGGGAGGCCGACACCCTGGAGGCGCTGGAACGCCTGGCGCCGCTCGCGGTGGCCGTCAAGGCGTCTCCCAGCGCCGACGCACCCGCCGACCGGGCGGTGAGCGCGTCATTCCTCGTCGGGAAGGGCGACTGGGACGCGTTCGGGACCGCCGCGGAGGGCCTGGCCCGCCGGTGGGCGGGGCGCGTCGGACTGCGGCTGCTCGGCCCGCTCGCCCCGTACGACTTCGCCGGAGACGCCGTGGAGGCCCGGCGCACCGAAGGGGCCGGGCGGCCATGGGGCTGATCACCGGCCTGCTGACCCTGCCGCTGGCCCCCGTGCGCGGGGTGGTCTGGGTGGCCGAGCAGCTCTACGCGCAGGCCCGCCGGGAGCTGACCGATGCCACGGCCATCCGCGCCCGGCTCGCGGAGGTGGAGGCGGCACGCGCGAGTGGCGCGATCAGCGAGGAGGAAGCCACCGCGCAGGAGAACGAACTCGTACGGCTCCTGTGGCAGAGCGAGGACGCCGACGGCGGTCTGGAGGTGTAGATCCGTGCCCGAGAACGAGCCGCGCCCCCGCCGTGCCGCACCGGCCCGCCGTACGGAGGACCCCGAACCGGCCCGGCGGCGTCCACGGACACCGTCCGGTTCCGAGAGCAAGCCTCCGGGCGCACGGCGCCGGTCGTCCGACCCGCAGCCGCACACCACCGCCGCCGGCCGCCGGCCCTCCGCCACGCACCGTGCCGAGCCCGCTCGGCTCGACGCGCAGACGGCCGCGGCGAAGGCGGTCGTCTGTGTCCAGGAGATGACCGGGCGTAGCGCGGAGGGCATCACCTCGCTCAGCCGCGAAACGGACGGCTGGCGGGTGGGGGTGGAGGTGCTGGAGACCCGCCGGATCCCCGACTCGACCGACATCCTGGCCGTCTACCAGGTCGCGCTGGACCAGGAGGGCGAACTCGTCTCCTACCGCAGGGAGCGCCGCTACCACCGTGGACGGGCGAACGAGGAGTTGTCATGAGGACTCGTCATGAGTGAGCTGAGCGGCTACGGCGGCTCCGGCCCTCTGTCGCACCTGCCGGGAACGTCCGCGGCGCCGCAGCCCGCCAATCTGGCCGACCTGCTCGAGCGCGTGCTCGACAAGGGGATCGTCATCGCCGGCGACATCCGGATCAACCTCCTGGACATCGAGCTGCTCACGATCAGGATCCGACTCCTCATCGCCTCCGTCGACCGGGCTCGTGAGATGGGCATCGACTGGTGGGAACACGATCCGAGCCTCTCCTCGAACCGGCGGGACCTCGCCCTGGAGAACCAGCACCTGCGTGAACGGATCGCCCGCCTCGAAACCTCCGGCCGCGCGCCCGCCGTCCCGGAAGACGCCGAGGAGTACGACCCGGCGGAGGCACCGGACCGCGACACCCCGCCCGCCCGCACGACGCCCCGCACCCGGCGTTCTCCCCGGACCGGCCTCCCATGAGCGCTCACCCGCCCACCAACACCTGGCTCTACGTGATCACCGAAGCCGGCCGCAGCGCACCGCCCGGTCTGACCGGTGTGGCCGGCGAACCACTGCACGCCGTCTCCGGACCCGGCCTGACCGCACTGGCGGGCGCGGTGCCCCGGTCGGACTTCGACGAGGGACCCGTCCGTACGCACCTGGAGGACGCCGTCTGGCTGGAGCACGCCGTGCGCGCGCACCACCACGTGGTCTCCAGCCTCGCCCGCACCGCCCCGGTGCTCCCCCTGCGGTTCGCCGTCCTCTACCGCGACGACCAGCGGGCTGCCGCCATGCTCATGGAGCGCCGCGACGAGCTGACCGCCGCGCTCCGGCGCATCGCCGGCCGCGTCGAATGGGGCGTCAAGGCCTACCTCGGGCCCGCCGACCCGCCGCCCGACGTCGATGGCGGCGATCCGCGGCAGGATCCGTCCACCCGTCCCGGCACGGCCTACCTCCTACGCCGCCAAGCCCGTCACCGCCGGCAGGAGCAGGCCCACCAGCAGGCCGCGAACGACGCCCTGAGGGTCCACACCGCACTCGCCCGATCGGCCGCCTCGGCTGTGTGCCACCCCCTGCAGCAGTCCGGGGCGACGGGCTCCGCCGAGCCGATGCTCCTCAACGGGGCCTACCTCGTCGAACAGACCCTCACCGCCGCGTTCCACGAGGCCGTCGTCGCACTGTCCACCCGCTTCCCCGGCCTGCGCCTGGAGACGACCGGGCCCTGGCCGCCCTATTCCTTCACCGCGGTCTCCGACTTCGGGGGCGATCCGCCATGACCGCCGACGCCCCGCTCGTCCCGGCCGGCCCCGGGCTCCCGCCCGCCGTGTCCGAGCGGAACCTGGCCCTGGTCGACCTGCTCGACCGCCTGCTGGCCGGCGGCGTGGTGATCGCCGGCGAGATCACCCTGTCCATCGCCGACATCGACCTGGTCCGGATCAGCCTGCGCGCCATGATCGCCTCCGTACGCGCCGCCCTCGATCCCGTCGAGGGCGCCCGGGAGAACGGGGAACCGGTGTGAGCCGACGACCGGACGCAGCGTCGCCGGCCGACCGCGCCCCTGTTCACCCGCGGCGGCCGGCCGGCGACCGCCGTGTGCCGCTGGAGCCCGAAACGGTCGCCCGGGACCTCACCTGCCTGGTCCTGGCCCTGGTCGAACTCGTCCACCAGCTCATGGAACGCCAGGCCCTGCGCCGCATCGACCAGGGAGACCTCGACGACGAACGGATCGAGGCGCTCGGCCTCACCCTGATGGCCCTGGAACAACGCATCGACGAGTTGCGCGAACACTTCGACCTCACCCCGGACGACCTCAACATCGACCTCGGCCCGCTCGGTCCCCTCCTGGCGCCCGACCAGCCCGCCGTCAGCCCCCGAGGAGCCGCCGGCCACACGCGTGGACGCCACGGCCCGGGGCACACGCCCCGTTGAACCCCGACTCCGTGAAGGAGTGAGAACCCATGAGTGCAGGCAAGAAGGCCAAGCACACCGCGACTGCGGCGAAGGGCAAGATCAAGGAATCCACCGGCAAGTCGGTCGGCAACGAGCGACTCATCGCCAAGGGCAAGGCAGAGCAGGTCAAGGGCGCCACCGCTCAGGCCGGCCGAAAGACCAAGGACGCGGTGAAGGACCTCACCGGCCACTGACAATCCACCCGTGAAGTGTCGTCCGCCCGCCGTGCTGCCTGCCGCCGACGGGCGGACGTCGCTGCCTCGGGACGGACGGAGCACCACAGGCGCTCCGTTCGGGTGACGGTACCCGTTCGAGGGCGTGCCGCGGGGCGGCCGCGGCCACCGCGCGCTATGCCTGACGGACTGGCCGGGACCGGAGCGGAGGGCAGGGCGGGATGCTGTTGTCGAGGGCCCGAGACCGGATGCGGCGGCGGGCCGGGCAGGCGGTGGAGTCCACGGCGGTGGCGCTGGACGGGCGCCTGCCGCTGTTCGACGGCCTCAAGGGTCTGGTCCGCAAGGTCTTCCCCGATCATTGGTCCTTCCTGCTGGGCGAGCTGGCGCTGTACAGCTTCGTCGTGTTGCTGCTCACCGGCGTGTACCTGACGTTCTTCTTCCAACCGTCCATGGCCGAGACCGTCTACCACGGGGCGTACGCGCCGCTCGACGGTGTCCGGGTGAGCGCGGCGTACTCCTCCACCCTGGCGATCAGCTTCGATGTCCGGGGCGGGTTGCTGATCCGCCAGATCCACCACTGGGCCGCCCTGCTCTTCACCTCCTCGATCGGGGCCCACCTGCTGCGGATCTTCTTCACCGGGGCGTTCCGGCGCCCGCGCGAGGCCAACTGGCTGATCGGTCTGACCTTGTTCCAGCTGGCGCTGCTGGAAGGCTTCGCGGGATACTCGCTGCCCGACGACCTGCTCTCCGGGACGGGTCTGCGCACCGCGGAGGGCTTCGTCCTGTCGGTGCCGCTGGTCGGCAGCTACCTGAGCCTCTTCCTGTGGGGCGGGGAGTTCCCCGGCGACGCCATCGTCCCGCGGCTGTACAGCGTGCACGTCCTGCTGCTTCCGGGCGCGCTGCTCGCCCTGATCACCGCGCACCTGATCCTGGTCTTCTACCTGGGACACACCCAGTGGGCGCACCCGGGGAGGAACAACCGGAACGTGGTCGGCAAGCCGCTGTGGCCGGCGTTCACGGTGCAGACCGGCGCGCTGTTCGCGATGGTCTGTGGCGTCCTGGCCCTGGGCGCGGCGGTTGCGCAGATCAACCCGGTCTGGCTGTACGGGCCGTATCGCCCGGACCAGGCGTCCACCGACGCGCAGCCGGACTGGTACATGGGGTTCATCGAGGGCGCGCTGCGCCTGATGCCGGGCGCTGAGACCAGCCTGTGGGGGCACACCGTCTCGTGGAACCCGCTCATTCCCGCCGTGCTGTTCCCGTTGCTCTTCTTCGTCGCCCTGTACGCCTACCCCTTCATGGAGCAGTGGGTCACCGCGGACCGCGGTGAGCGGCACCTGTGCGACCGGCCCCGGGACCGCCCCACCCGCACCGGCATCGGCGTCGCCGGGTTCGTCTTCTACGTGGTCCTGCTGGTCGCGGGAGGCCAGGACGTGGTGGCCCTGACGCTGGACGTGCCCGTGGAGGCCCTGAACCGCCTGCTGCGGGTGCTGGTCTTCGTGGGCCCGCTGGTCGCGTTCTGGCTCGCGAAGCGGTTGGCGCTGGCCCTCCAGGCCCACGAGCGGGAGCTGCTGACGAAGGGTGAGGAGACCGGTTTCGTCCGGGAGGCGATCGAGGGCGGCTTCGGCCAGGACCACGAGCCGCTGCCCAGGGAGCGCCGGTACACGCTGATGGTGCGGGACGTGTCCGCGCCGCTGCCCGTGCCCGGTCCGGGGGCGACCCGCCGGGAGCGGTTGCGGCACCGGCTGAGCGTCTGGTTCCACCGCGATCGGGTGGATCTGCCGTCCGGCGCGGAGATCGCCGCCCGTGAGGCGAGTGGGAACGGGGAGGCCGACCGCACCGGTGCCGGCCGCCGATGAGGTGCGGTCCGCGGACGACCGTGGGATCAGTCCTCGCGGCCGGCGTACTGGAAGGTCGCCCCGATCACTCCGGCGGCGGTGACGCCGGCGCCGACCAGGCCCAGCCACAGGGCGAACACCAGGCCGCAGGCCAGCAGGGTGACGCCGACGGCGGTGAGCACCGGGTAGTAGCTGCGCGGCGCGAAGAACTCCACCAGGCCGGCGCCGGCGGCGATCTCCGCGTCGGTGCGGTCCTGCGGCCGGCGTCCGCGCCGCACGTGCTGGCTCTGGAAGAAGAGCGCCACCAGGGTCGACATCATGCAGGCGACGATCAGCGCGGCCTTGCCCGCGGGCTCCTTCGCGAACCAGCCGTAGATGCCGGCGGTGACGGCGAAGAACGTGGCGACGCCGGCGAACAGGTAGGCCTCGGCCTTCATCGGGCGTCCTTCTCGGCGTCGAGGAGTTCGCGGGAGTGCTCGGGGTGGTGGAAGTCGAACGCGGGGCACTCGGAGCGGATTCTCGGCAGTGTGTGGAAGTTGTGGCGGGGCGGCGGGCAGGAGGTGGCCCATTCCAGGGACCGTCCGTAGCCCCACGGATCGTCCTCGGTGACCCGGGGCGCGTACCGCGCGGTGTGCCAGACGTTGTAGAGGAACGGCAGGGTGGAAGCGCCGAGCAGGAAGGAGCCGATCGAGGAGATCGTATTGAGGGTGGTGAACCCGTCCGAGGCCAGGTAGTCGGCGTAGCGGCGGGGCATGCCCTGGGCGCCCAGCCAGTGCTGAACGAGGAAGGTGGCCTGGAACGCGGGCAGCAGCAGCCAGAAGTGCACTCGGCCCAGGCGTTCGTCGAGCATCTTTCCGGTGATCTTGGGCCACCAGAAGTAGAACCCGGCGAACATCGCGAACACCACCGTCCCGAACAGCACGTAGTGCAGGTGTGCCACGACGAAGTAACTGTCCGTCACGTGGAAGTCGATGGGCGGCGCGGCCACGAGCACACCGGTCAGCCCGCCGAGCAGGAAGGTCACCAGGAAGCCGATGGCGAACAGCATCGGTGCCTCGAACGACAGCGACCCGCCCCACATGGTGCCCACCCAGTTGAAGAACTTCACCCCGGTGGGCACCGCGATCAGCAGGGAGGCGAGCGAGAAGAACGGCAGGAGCACCTGTCCGGTGGCGAACATGTGGTGCGCCCACACCACCGCCGACAGCGCGGTGATGGCGATCGTCGCCCCGATCAGACCGTAGTACCCGAACACCGGTTTGCGGCTGAAGACCGGCAGCACCTCGGTGACGATGCCGAAGAACGGCAGCGCGACGATGTAGACCTCGGGATGGCCGAAGAACCAGAACAGGTGTTGCCACAGCATCGCACCGCCGCTCTCCGCCTCGAACACGTGGGCGCCGAACTTGCGGTCCGCCTCCAGGGCGAGCAGCGCGGCGGTCAGCACGGGGAAGGCGAGCAGCGCCAGGATCGAGGTGAACAGCACGTTCCAGGTGAAGATCGGCATCCGGAACATGGTCATGCCCGGGGCCCGCAGGCACGCGATGGTGGTGATGAAGTTGACCGAGCCCAGGATCGTGCTCACCCCCGCCACGGCCAGGCCCATGGTCCACAGGTCCCCGCCGATTCCCGGGCTGTGCACGGCGCCGTTCAGTGGCGCGTAGGCGAACCAGCCGAAGGAGGCCGCGCCGTTGTTGGTCAGGAAGCCGCTGACGACCATCAGGCCACCGAGCAGGTACACCCAGTAGGTGAAGGCGTTCAGCCGTGGGAAGGCGACATCGGGGGCGCCGATCTGCAGCGGCATCACCGCGTTGGCGAAGCCCGCGAACGTCGGCGTGGCGAACAGCAGCATCATCACCGTGCCGTGGACGGTGAACAGCTGGTTGTACATCTCGTTGCCCACCAACTGGAGACCTGGACGGGCCAGTTCGGCGCGCATCACCATCGCCAGCAGGCCGGCGAAGAGGAAGAAGCAGAAGGCGGTGACCAGATAGAGGTTGCCGATCACCTTGTGGTCCGTGGTGCTCACCCAGCGGAGCACCGCCCGCCCCCGGCGGATCCGTGTCGCGACCGCGGCCTCCGTGGACAGGCTGGTCGTGTCCGTCACCGCGGCTCCTCGGAAAGGCGGGTTCCACTGGGCGTCACCATGGAATCACCCCTGGTGGCGGTGGTGCGGGTGCCCCGCCGGAGGTCCGCTCACTCGCCCGGGGATCACCCGGCGCGCGGTGGTGGAGAGCGCCGGCCGACCACCGGCTCGGTTCCGCCGGTCGCCGCCCCGCCGGTCACGGACCGTTGCCGGTCGCCGTGGCCGCCCGCCGGGCGAGCGAGGTGGTCGAGTGCCCGTCGACGTAGGGCAGGACGACAGCGTGGCCGTCCCAGCCGCGCAGGACGGCCCGTTCGGGCAGCGTCTCGGCGGTGTAGTCGCCGCCCTTGACCCACAGGTGGGGCCGCAGCCGCCCGAGCACGCGGTCCGGGGTGTCCTCGTCGAAGATCTCCACCGCGTCGACGCAGCCGAGGCCGGCCAGGACCCGCGCCCGGTTCCCGGCGGCGTTGATCGGCCGTCCGGGGCCCTTGAGCCGACGGACGGAGGCGTCGGAGTTGAGGCACACGACCAGGCAGTCGCCGAGCCGCCGGGCGGATTCCAGCAGGGCCACGTGCCCGGGGTGCAGCAGGTCGAAGCAGCCGCCGGTGGCGACCACCGTGCCGCCCCGGGCGCGGACCGACCGGGCCAGCCGCGCGGCGTCGGACACGGCCCCGTGGGCCGGGACGCGGTCGGACGCGGACGCCTGGTTCCAGAGCGCGGCATCGCCCACGCCGCCGCGGGCGACGAAGTCCGCGGCCGCCGTGACGCCGCGGTGCACGGCCTCTTCGGGGAGACCGCCGTCGGCGAGCGCGGCGGTCACGGTGGCGGCGAAGCAGTCCCCGGCCCCGCAGGCGTCGCCCGCCGCCTCGTACGGGGCCGGCAACAGGATCGGGCTGTCCGGACCGCGGCTGAGCAGGGCGCCGAGGGGCCCGAGGGTCACCGCGACACCGGCGGCCCGCCAGTGCCGGGTGAGCAGGGCGGCTCGGCGGGTGTGCGCGGGAAGGTCCTCGCCCGGAGGCTCGCCGGGCGCGAGCACGGCGCTGAACAGGCGGGCTTCGGCGGCGTTCGGGGTGGCGAGCCGCACACCGGGCACCGGCGGACCACCGCGAGGGTGCGGGTCCCACACCAGCGGGATGCGGTCGGTCGCCGCGGCCAGCATCGGCCGCAGCCGGTCGGCGGTTCCCCCGCCGTAGTCGGAGACCAGCACCGCCCCGGCGGCCGCGATCGCCGTCCGGACGGCGTCCCCGGGCGCGCCGGGCGCGCCGCCGCCCCGGTCGATCCGTACCAGCGGCCGGTCGCCGGCGCGGACCCGGGTCTTGACGGGCAGGTCGCCGTCCAAGGGGAGCGCGGCAAGGGTGACCCGCTCCGCGAGCAGACGACGCAGCTCGGTCGAGGCCTCGCCGCCGCCGACCGCTGTCACCAGGACGACCTCACGGCCGCCGCTCGCCGCCAGCCAGGCGGCCAGTGCGGCGCCACCGGGCCGGTGCCGCTCACCCGTCATCTCCACCACCGGCACGGGCGCGTCGGGGGCGAGCCGGGTCGCCTCCCCGTCGATGTCGCAGTCGAGCACGCTGTCCCCGACGACGACCAGCGGACCGTGCCGGTCCGGACGCCTCGTGGTCATCGGGCCACCTCCTCGATCAGGTGCTGCCAGTCGTCCAGGAAGCGCTTCAGGCCGTAGCGTTCGAGCGCGGCCCGGCGGGCCTGTCGGCCGTCCGTCTCGGCCGCCGCGGGGTCGTGCAGGTATCGGCGGGCCGCCTCGGCCAGCGCCTCCGGCCGGTTGGAGAGCACTCCGGCACCGGGCGGGACCGCCCGCACCACTTCGGTCGTGGCGAGCGCCACCACGGGCATGCCGAGGTGCATCGCCTCCAGCAGCGACAGTCCCAGGGACGTCCAACGGACGGGGTGCAGGTAGACACGGCGCCGCGCGAGTTCGGCGTGCAGGCGCGCCTGCGGCAGCTCGAACGTCCGGCAGCGCTCCCCGGCCAGACCGAGGTGGTCGGCCAAGCCCTCGGTGCGCATGCCGAAGACGTCGAGCGGAGCGGCGGCCGACAGCGCGGGCAGCAGATCGCAGCCGACGGTGCGCCCGCGCCGCACGGGCTCGTTGACGACCACGGCGGCCCGCTCCAACTCGCCGGTGTACAGGTGGCCCGGGTCGACGACGCCGTGCTCCACGACGGTGGCCGGGGCTCGCCCGTTGTCCCAGAACAGCCGGTTGAAGTGGGTCACGTGCACGATCGGCACCCGGTCCTGGTCAGCCATCGGATGACGGGTGTCGGGAATGCCCCCGTGGGGACTGTTGTGCTCCAGGTAGACGGCCGGCACGTCCCGGCCGGGACGGCGCCCGAGCCAGCGCTCGGCGAGGTCCTGCTCGTGCGGTCGCTGGAGCACCACCAGGTCGATGTCCGCGCCGCGCAGCTCGTCGGGGGAGAGCTCGACGACGGAGGGCGGCCAGTCGAAGGTCCGGGCCCGCCCGAGGCCGTCCGGCCCGCGGTCCGGCAGGACCGGGACGAGGTAGCGGTGCGGTCCCTGGACGAAGGCCGTCGTCCAGGATCCGTGCACGTGCCACAGCAGGATGTTCACGAAGGCAGGATCGGCGACCGGCTCCCGGACCCGCGACCGGAGCCGGCGGTGCTCCGTTCCCGGCGGGGG
The DNA here is from genome assembly GCF_040302725.1 of Kitasatospora sp. NPDC097605. Classification (NCBI taxonomy): domain Bacteria; kingdom Bacillati; phylum Actinomycetota; class Actinomycetes; order Kitasatosporales; family Streptomycetaceae; genus Kitasatospora; species Kitasatospora sp. NPDC097605. Next base: position 48,679 of record NZ_JBEOSF010000035.1, read on the forward strand.
TGTCCGACCGGTGTCGCGCCGCGGTACGGCGGCGGTCGCCGACGCGTGGCGGTCAGCCGCCACTCGGGTGATCCTGGCTCGAGGGCCGGTGCCGGCGCCGGCCGGCGTACTCCGAAGGGCTGGGCCGCAGTGACCGGGAGGTGAGGCGCCGATGAGTTCCCTGCACATCGCACTGGTGTCCGAAAGTGTCAGCCCCCTCGCACCGCCCGGCGGCGACGCGGACCCGTTGCGCGCCCACATCGCGGCCCTGTCCCAGGCCCTCGCCCGCCGCGGCCACCAGGTCACCGTGCACACCCGGCGGGACGGCACCGGCCTCGGCGAGCACGTTCCGCTCTGCCCGGGCGTCCTGGTGCACCACGTGGGCGAGTGCCTGGCCCTCGGCACCTCCGAGGAGGAGGTGCTGCGCCGCATGGCGGACTTCGGTGAGCGGCTCGCCGACTACTGGATCCACCACCCGCCGACGATCGCGCACGCGCACTTCTGGACCTCCGGGCTGGTCGGTCTGCCCGGCGCCCACTACCTGGGCATCCCCCTGGTGCAGACCTTCCACGCACTCGGCGGCGGCGCGGTACGCGGCCGCGACGACGGTCGGGGCGTGAGCGCGGCCGGCCGGATCGCCATCGAGACCGCGGTGGGGCGGCAGGCCGACCGGGTCCTCGCGGGCGGCCGGGACGAGCTCTGCGTCCTGAGGGCCATGGGCGTCGCCGAGGAGCGGATCCGACTCCTTCCGCGCGACGGGGACCACCCGGTGCGGCGCCGCTCGCAGCTCCCGGCCCGACGCGGCCGCGACCGGGACGCCGCGCTCACCGAGCTGGTCTACCGGGAGGCGCTGGGAACCCGATCGCCCCGCCGAGGGCACCTGTAGCGGGACGTCCGGGTCCGGCAGCGGGCCGCCGGGAGCCGCACTCCGTTTGTGCGGGGCCGGCCTCAGGCCGCGACGGAGACCTGCTCCGCGGCTGCCACCGGACCGGCCGACCGGCGTCGCACCGCGGCGGCTCCGCCCACCGCCCCGCCGACCACCAGCCCGCCGGACAGCAGCGCGCCCCGGGCCCCCAGCGCCTGGATGGAGACCCCGAGCACCAGCGGTCCCGCCAGGCCCCACACGGTGCTGACGCTGCGCCAGGCGCCCAGGACCCGTCCTCGCAGATGGGCCGGCGGGTCCGTCTGGAGGATCGTCGAGACGGCGGTGTCGCTCAGCGACTCCAGCACGGCCATCGGGACGACCAACAGGGCGAGGAACAGCAGCGTGGGGGAGAACGCGGCGAAGCACTGGAGCACGCCGCCGGCCGCCGTCACGGCGGCCACCATCCGCACGGAGGGGTTGCGCAGCCGCCCGGCCAGCACCGCCCCGGTGATCCCGCCGGCGGCCAGGACGGTGGCGATCACCCCGAACTCCTCCGCTCCGCCGTGCAGGGCGCCGGTGACCAGCGCGGCGAGCGTCAGGCCGTAGTTGCGGCCCAGGATCGAGCCCAGGCCGGTCAGACCCGCCAGCGCGACCAGGCGGCGCCTGCTGCAGAAGAAGGCGACGCCGTCCCTGACACCCTGTGCCCCGGCCGGCGGCCGTGGCGCGTCGGCCACGACCGCGCCCGCAGCCGGCCGTAGGAACGGGATGACCGCCGCCACCAGGACGAAGGAGATGCCGTTGACCACGTACGCGCTCGCCATCCCGAACAGCGCGACGACGACGCCTGCCGACGCGGTACCGGCCAGCCTTCCGACGCTGTGCACGACCGAGCCGACGGAGATCGCCGAGGGGACGTCCTCCGGCGGCACGAGATCGTTGCCCAGGAGGGCGCAGGCCGGCCCCTCGACGGTGGCGACGAGCCCGGTGAGGACGGCCAGCACCATCAGGGCCGGGACGCTGAGCGCCCCGAGGGCCACCAGGGCCGCCGTGGCGAAGGCGATCGCGGCCAGCACCGCCTGGCTGACGGTCGCCGTGAGCTTGCGCGGCCAGCGGTCGACCGCGGCTCCGCCCACGAGTCCGAGCAGCAGGCCGGGGGCGACCTGGAGGGCGAGCGACAGTCCGGTGACGGCGGCCGAGCCGGTCAGCTGGAGGACCAGGAGGTTCTGGACGGTCAGCTGCATCCAGGCACCGACGTTCGAGACCAGGTTCGCCAGCGACCACCAGCGCATGCTCCGGTGGCGCAGGGAGCGCCACGGGGCGCGCGATCCGGACGGGACGGTCGGGGGGACGGCGGGACCCGTGGCAGGACGGTCGGGGCCGCTTCGTTGTGCGGGGAGGAGGGTGTTCTGGGTCGCCGGCGACGCCTTGGTGGTGGGCAGCACGTCTCACATCTGGATCGGGTGGGCACGGGGAGGGCTCCGGGCGGATGATCGCCGGACGGGAGCCTGGGCGGCTCGGACGCCGGGGCGACGGAGCGGCGCCGTCCATCCTGACCGGTCGCGGCGGGAACGCGAACCGACGATCGCGTCACACCGCCGGGACGGGAGTCGTCACACCGTCGTGACCAGCGGCGTCGCGCGCGCGGTGGCGTTTGTCACAGCGCGTCGGCCGTTCACGCGGTCCGGTGGGGTGTTGACGCTCCGCGACCGGGCCGGTGCGGCCGGCCCCGGTGGCGCGTGATCAACCGACGTAGCGGCGTGCGGTCGACGACCGCTGGGGCTCCTCCAGCAGCCGCAGGGCCTGTTCGACCCGGGTCGGCAGCCGCCGGCGCTCACGCAGGACCCAGGGCAGGCCGGCGGCGGCCTCGGCGAAGGCGCGGGCGGAGACGGCGTCGCGGGGGACCGTGCGCACCAGGTGGGCGGTACGTCGCACGACGGTGGCGGGATGACGCCGGAGCCAGGTCGTCCACAGGGTGTTCCGGATCCCGTGGCGGCGCCGCAGTGTCGGGTCGCGCAGGGGTGACGGCCGGTGGTGGACGGTGAGACCGGCGGCGTAGACGAGCCACCAGCCCTGCGACGCGAGGTCGTGGGCGAGGAGTTCCTCCTCACCACCCAGCCAGAGCCGCGGTGAGAAGCCGCCGGCCGCCCGGAAGGCCGAGAGTCTGATGACCGTGGCTCCGGCCAGGAACGAGCCGAGGGCGGGACCGGGCAGACCCGGCGGGGCCGGTACGGGGGAATCGCGCAGTTCGGCCACGATGGGGTCCTCCGCCGGCGGCCGGTCCGGCGCGGCCGGATCCTCGACCACGATCCGTGCGGTGACGGTGGCGACGTTCGGATGGGCGTCCAGCAGGTCGGCGGCGGCGCGCAGTGAGCCGGGTTCCCACCAGGTGTCGTCATCGCTGAAGGCCAGGTAGGGGCATTCCAGCTCGCGGGCGGCGAGGTTGCGACCACAGGCGCCGAGGTTGCGGCCGGGGGTGAGCAGGCGGACCTCGGGGTGCGACCTCCGGACGGCGGCCGGACTGCCGTCGGCGGAGGCGTTGTCCACGACGACGACGGGCGGCTTCTCGGGCAGGAGCGTGAGCCGGGCGAGGGTGTGGAGCAGGTCGTCGCGGCGGTTGTGCGTGATGACGGCGACGGCGATGCGCTGCTCGGTCATCGGGCCGTCCCGTCGATCGCGCCGACCTCTTCCAGAAGGGCCACGGACTCCTCCACCTCCGGAGGCAGGGGTCGGCGCAGTGCGAGCGCGACAGGGATCCTGGGGAGCGCCCCGACCAGTGCGCGGGCGGCCTGGGGGCTCCCCGCGGCCTCCCGCAGAAGGCCGGCGCTCCGCCGCACCACGTGGGGCCAGGGCCGGCGCAGCCAGCAGGTGAGCAGTTCGTTGCGGCGCATGCGCACGAGCCGTCCGGGTCGGGGGCCGGGGTCCGGGTGGTGATGGGCGACGATCTGGGGGCAGTGGGCGACTCCCCACCCCGCCGCGGCCAGGTCGAGGGCCAGCAGGGCTTCCTCCCCGCCGAAGTGCAGCACCGGGTGGAACCCTCCCACCTCCAGGAACGCGCTCCGGCGGACGATGCTCGCGCAGGCGAGGAAGCCCAGGACCGAAGGCCCCGGCAGATCAGGAGCCACCCCGAGCGGGGAAGCGGCGAGCTGGTCGTCGATGGGGTCGGCCCGGCCGCCGGGCCCGACGCGGGTGGCCGCCGCGAGCAGCCCGAGCCGCCCGTGCCGATCGAACAGCCCGGCCGCCAGGGACAGCGCCCCCGGCCGCCACCACGAGTCGTCGTCACTGAAGGCGACGTAGGGGGTGCCGAGCTGCTCGACGCCCACGTTCCGGGCCACCGCGCCCCGGTTGCGACGCAGGACGCGCACCGCCACGGCGGGGTGGCGGTCGCGCACGGCGGCCGCCGTGCCGTCGGCGGAGGCGTTGTCCAGGACGAGGACGGGCGGGGCCTCGGGCAGGTTCTGGAGCCGGTCGAGGGTGTGCAGCAGGCGTTCCCTGCGGTTGCGCGTGATGACCACGACGCCGATGCGGGCCGCGGGGGCGGGGCGCGGGCCCTTCATCGGCTGCCGTCACCTCCGTCCTTCACGCGAGCGAGGAGGGTGCGGAGTTCGGACAGGACGTCGTCCGGACCGATCCGCAGCAGCCGTGGGTCGGGGGCCTCGCCGTGCGCGTCGCCGGGTCGGCCGTCGTCGAGGCGCTCGGGCCGCCACAGGATCCGGTGGCGGTCGTCGGCGGGCGGTCCCCAGAGGCGGGGCGACACCGGGCCGAAGAGGGTGACCGAGGCGGTGCCGAGGGCTGTGGCGAGATGGGAGAGGCCGGTGTCCCCCGCGACCACGGCGCTCGCCTCGGCGACCAGCGCCGCGAGGATCTCGAACGGCACGTCCGCGGTCCCGCCGAGAACCGATCCCGCGGGCAGGCCGGCGAGGGCGGCCACCTCACAGGCGAGCTCCGCCTCGCCCGCGCCGGCCGTGACCACCACCGGCCGGCCGGAGCGACGCAGTTCGCGGGCCACCGCGGCGAAGCGGGCGGCCGGCCACCGGCGTGCCCCCGCGTCGGCGCCCGGGTGCAGCACCACTGCTCCGGGCGCGGGGGAACGAACCGCCGGTCGTCGGATCAGCAGGTCGGTGGCGTCCGCGGGGATGCCGTGGAAGCGCAGCAGCCGGCACCAGCGGTCCCGTTCGTGTTCGTCCGCGTGCCACCTGGCGCTGCCGGCCCCACCTGCCGCGAATCCGATGAGCCGGCGGGGCTCCAGGGCCCGCAGGAGTCCCAGGCTCTCCTCGCCGCGGCCGTGCAGGTCGACCGCCAGCGCCGGCGCCGGCCCGTCCCAGCGCAGTTCGCCCGGCACCCGGCGCCCGGTGGCGTCGGTGGCCAGCAGCCGGTCGACGCAGCCGGTGGCCGCCACCGCCGGGGCCAGGCGGCCGGGCGCCGCCAGGACCAGCTCGTGGCGGGGGTGGTGGCGGCGCAGTGCCCGTACGGCGGGGATCCCGGTGAGCAGGTCGCCGAGGCCCAGCGCGCGCAGGACGAGCAGTCGCGGCCGGCCGTCGGCGGCGCTCACGCGCCCGCCCGCGCGGATCCCGGCCCGCCGCAGCCGGCGGCGGCCCGCTCCACCACCACGAGCGGCCCGTTCACGCGACCTCACCCGCCGGCTGGACGCCGTCGGCCGGGGCGTGCCCGACGGTGCGGCGGGTCAGCGCCGCGTCGAAGGCCTCACAGATCAGGTGGAGCGCCATCAGGTGGACCTCCTGGACGGTGGCGGTCGCCTCGCAGGCGACGGCGAGGGTCTCGTCGGCCCGCTCGGCGAGCGGGTTGGGTGCCGGGCCCGTCATCGCCCACACCCCGAGACCTGACCCGCGGCCGGCGTCGGCGGCCCTGAGCAGGTTGCCGCTGCGTCCCGAGGTCGACATCAGGACCAGGACGTCGCCGGGCCTTCCGTGCGCGGCCACCTGGCGTGCGTACACCTCCTCGAAGCCGTAGTCGTTGCCGATCGCGGTCAGTGCGGACGTCTCGGCGTGCAGGGCCAGCGCGGAGAACGCGGGCCGCTCGACGCGGTAGCGGCCGACGAGTTCGGCGGTGAGGTGCTGGGCCTGCGCGGCACTGCCGCCGTTGCCCGCGACGAGCAGGCGCCCACCGGCCGGCAGCAGGCCGGCCAGGGCCTGGCCCCAGCCGGTGAGCAGCGGAAGCTGCCCGCCGCGCAGGGCCCGCACCGCGTCCTCCAGCGCGGTGCAGTGCCGCTCGGCCTCCGCGAGGTCGTGCGCCGACTCGTGGAAGTGGGCGCTCATCACAGTCCTCCCGACGGCGCCGCGGTACGGGTCGGCGGTTCGAGGGCCACCGGGTGGGGGCGCACCGCCTCCCGGTAGATCCTCTCGGTGCTCGCCGCGACCCGGTCCCAGCCGTAGAAGGCGAGGACGCGCCGGCGCCCGGCCGCCCCGAAGTCACGGCGCAGCCGCTGGTCACCGAGCAGCCTGGCGGCTGCGGCGGCCAGTGCCGCACCGGACCCGGCGGGCACCAGCAGGCCCGTCCGGCCGTCGGCGACCGTATCGAGGTGCCCGCCGACCGCGGTGGCGACCACCGGCACGCCGCAGGCCATCGACTCCAGCGGGACGATGCCGAACGGCTCGTAGCGCGCGGGGCAGACCACGAGGTCGGCGCTGCGCAGGAGCGCCGGCATCCGGGTGTTGGGCACGCCGCCCAGCAGGACGAGCCGGTCGGCCACGCCGTGGTCGACGGCCAGCGCGCGCAGCCGCCGGCACTCCGGCTCGGTGCCCAGCCGATCGGCCGGGGGACCGCCGGCGACCACCAGCTCGGTGTCGGGCAGCCGGGCGAGTGCCTCCAGCGCGGTGGCACCGCCCTTGCGCGCGACGAGCCGCCCGACCATCAGCAGCCGGTGCGGCGCCGAGCGGGGTGCCACGTCACCCTGGGGGGTGAACCGGTCCGGGTCGACACCGCACGGCACGATCCTGATGCGGTCGGTGGGCACACCCATCGCGAGGAGCTCGGCCACTTCGTCGCTGCAGGTGGCGATCACGCGCGTGGCCGTGCGGCCGAGGTGCGACTCCAGCGCGATCCGCTGGGCGGGGCTGCTGTCCTCGTGGCCCTGGTGCCGACGCTTGACCGTACCGAGTGCGTGATAGGTGTGGGCGACCGGTATGCCCAGGTGCCGTGCTCCGCGCAGGGCGGCCAGCCCCGACATCCAGAAGTGCGAGTGCACGACGTCCGGTCTGCGGCGGGTCCAGTAGCGCGCCAGATGGTCACCGAACTCGCTCATGTAGGGCAGGAGTTGGTCCTTGGGGACCGGGCGGGGCGGTCCGGCCGGCACGTGGTGGACGACGACGCCCGGGCGCATCACGACCTCCTCGGCCGATCCGGCGCGGTCGCGCCGGGTGTGGACGACCACCCGGTGGCCCAGGTCGGCCAGGGCGCCGGCGAGTGCGGCGACGTGGACGTTCTGACCTCCGGCGTCCACTCCGCCCAGCACGGCGAGCGGGCTGGCGTGTTCGGACACCAGGGCGACGGTCAGGGGCCGGTTCACCGTGTCACCCCATCGATCAGGCGGTCCCGGTCCTCCGGGAACCGTTCCCGGACGAATGCGGTCGTCCGGGAACCGGGCACGTGCCACAGCGGGATGTTCATGAGCTCACCTTTCCGGTGCTCGGCCGGGCGGGCGGGAACCGCCCGCCCGGGGCCGACATCGCTCCGCTCGTCAACCGGCCCACCGCCGCCGCGATGTCGGGGCCGGTCAGGGTGTCCAGGCAGGGGTGGCCCTCGACGGGGCAGACCCGGGCGCGGCTCGCGGCGCACGGCGCGTCCTGGCGGCCCAGCAGCAGGTGCGGCACGCCGAAGGGCCGCCAGCGCTCGGCCGGCACGACCGGTGAGAACAGGCTCACGACCGGGGTGCCGACGGCGGCGGCCAGATGGGCGGGACCGGTGTTGCCCGCGACCACGGCGTCGGCCGCGGCCAGGACCGCCGAGAGGCCCCTGAGGTCGGTGCGGCCTCCGAGGTCCAGACCGTGCGCCCCCGCGACCTCGGCGGTGAGTTCCTTCTCCGCCGGCCCACCGGTCACCACCACGCGCCGTCCGCAGTCCACCAGAGCACGTACGGCGGCCGCGAGCACCGCGGGCCCGGCGGCGCGGGCGGGGACGGCCGCGCCGGGATGGACCACCACGTACGGGTCCGGGCCGGTCAGGTGCCGCAGGTCGGGCGGCGGCAGCACCCGCAGCCGGCCGTCATCGTGCGGGGGAAGCGGGAACCCGGCGGCCCGGGCCAGGTCGAGGGCCGCTTCGGCCTCATGCCGACCGGGCGCGCGCCGGTGGCGCAGATCGAGCAGCGAACCGGGGTAGTCCTCGCAGTCGGCGGCGATGGCGGCCACGCCGGCCAGCCGGAGCAACAGGGCCGTGGGCAGCGGGCTCTGGTGGAAGGAGGTGAAGACGACGGCGCGGTCGAAACGCTGCCGGGCGAGGTCCGCCACGACCGCCCGGACGTCCTCGCCGTCCAGCGGAGGCGGGTCGAGGCCGACCCAGGGGGCGTCCCAGACGATGGTCCGGTCGACGCCGGGCAGGATCTCGGCCGCCGCGGCGCCCCGGGGTCCGCACAGCATGGCCACGTGCGCGGAGGAGCCCGCGACGGCTCGCACGGCGGGCCCGGCGAGCAGCACGTCGCCCGCGCTGTCGAGGCGTACGACGAGGGTCCTCGTCATGCGGCCCGCCCAGCGGGAAGGAGGTGGTTCAGCGCGGCTCCGACGGCTGCGACGAGATCGCTCGCGACGGTCCTCGCCGCAGCCGTCTCCTCGGCGCGGGTGGCCGTGTTGGGCACCAGGACGGGGAACGCCCCGGCGGCCTCGGCCGCGGCGCCGTCGGAGCCGATGTCGCCGATGACGACCGCCCGCCGGGGCGGAACGCCCAGGACCCGGCAGGCGGCCAGGACCAGTCCGGGGGCCGGCTTGCGGCAGCGGCAGCCGTCCCCGGGGCCGTGCGGGCAGACGGCCCAGACGTCCATCGGTCCGAGCAGCGCCTCGATGCGCCGGTTCACCGCCTCGACCTGCTCCCGGGTGAGCAGTCCGCGAGCCACACCGGACTGGTTGCTCACGACGCCCACCAGGATCCCGGCCGATCGCAGCGCCGTGACGGCGTCGGTCGCGGCGGTCACCGGACGTACGGCGCCCGGATCACCGTTGTACGGCACGTCATGGACGAGCGTTCCGTCGCGGTCGAAGAGCACGGCCGCACGCGGTGTCCCCGGACGGTCCGCGGCACCCGCGGACCCGGTCGCCCGAATCCATGGCAGCAGGCCGTCCCGGTCCGGGCGTCCGGGCACGGGCCCGGCCGGCGCGGTGGAGTCGGTGGGAACGGTCATGGGGGTGTCCTCCTCGGCTGCGCGCCTACGGGGCGCCGTGGTGGGCCGGAACCGGTTGTCCGCCGCCGGCCGGGTGCGCGGGCCCGGACACGGTGTCCGGCACGGGCCGCCAGGGCGCCACGCGGCGGTGCCGCAGCAGGCCCACGGCCCAGTGGTAGGTCGCGGTGGGGGGGATCGCCGCGCTGGTGAGCAGCATCGTCGTGACCTCGTCCGCGAGCCGAGGCCCGGGCGCGATCCTCGCCAGCGCGAACTCCCCGGTGCCCGCCAGCCAGAGCCCGGCGAGCGCGAGGCAGGCGCGGGGGCGGTGGGCCAGCGCGGCGACGGCGGCGCCCAGCCCGCAGCCGGTGATCGCCAGGTGCCGGGGGAGCCGGCCGCGGGCTGCTCCGGCCCGGTGCCACCAGTGCCGCCCGTGAAGGCGGTTCATCAGGATGTCGTCCGCGTTGCCCGCCTGCTGGCGCAGGGAGACCCAGCGGTCGGCCGGCCGGACGGGGTGCAGAGTGGTGCGGGCACCCCGGGTGAGGTACCAGCCGGCGTCGAGGACGCGCAGGGCCAGGTCGGCGTCCTCGCGGAACGCCCTCGGGAAGCGCTCGTCGAAGCCGCCGACCTGCTCCAGAACGGCGCGGCGGTAGGCCATGTCCGCTGTGATCCACAACGATCCGGCGAGCCCGGCGGTCGACCGTTCCCAGTCGGTCGGCCGCCGGTCGGCGGGCAGCGGCACCACGACGGTGCCCTGGCTTCCGCCGGTCCGCCGCCCGCAGGCGGCGAGGTCGGCGGCGAGGTCGGCCGGCCAGGTCGGTCCGGGCACGGTGTCGTCGTCCAGGAAGGCGATCCATTCCTGTCCGACGCTCCGCCAGCCGGTGTTGCGGGCGGCCGCCGGGCCGTTCCCGCAACCCGCCACCACCGAGATCCGGTCCCGGAGGGACGGCGGGATCTCGACGTCCAGCGGCCCGCAGTCGGTCAGCGGGCGGTCGTCCACCAGGACCACGCGTTCCGGTGCCGGACCGCGGGCCCCGGCGAGGGCGGCGAGGGTGACGGAGAGGCTCGGCCGGCCGAGCGTGGGGATGACGACGGCGTACGAGGGGTCGGTGCTGTGCGTCATGCCCGGGCCTCCGAGCGGTCCGGCCCTGTGAACAGGGCTCCTCGGCGGACGACGAACGGGCCGAGGGCGAGCAGGTCGATCGGCGCGGAGCCGAAGCACTCCAGGGCGTCGCGGACGTCGTCCACCATCGGGCGTCCCGCCGTGTTGAGGCTGGTGTTGACGACGACGGGGAGGCCGGTCAGCAGCTCGAACCGCTCCAGCATCCGTGCCGTCAGCGGGTCGTCCACGGGATCCACGCTCTGGATCCGGGCCGTGCCGTCCACGTGGACCACGGCGGGGATCCGGTCGCGCCACGCGGGTGCGACCTCGTGGACGAACAGCATGTAGGGGCTCGGGTGCCGGCCGTTGAAGATCTTCGGTGCCCGGTCGGCGAGGACCATCGGCGCGACGGGCCGGAACTGCTCCCGCCCCTTGACGTCGTTCAGCCGTTCGAGGTTCGCGGCCCGGCCGGGGTGGGCGAGCAGGGAGCGGTGACCGAGCGCGCGCGGACCGAATTCGGACCGGCCCTGGAACCACGCGACGATGCCGTCCGCGGCGAGCTCCCGGGCCACCTCGGCGGCGACGTCCTCCGAGCGTTGGTAGGGGACGGCGGCGCCGCGCAGCCAGGCCTCCAGTTCCTGGTCCGACCAGCCCCGGCCGAGGTCGGCGCCGGGCATCGGCTCCGGCTGTTCCCCGGCGGAGGCCGCGAGGTGCAGCGCGGCGCCCAGTGCGGTGCCCGCGTCCCCGGCGGCCGGTTGCACCCAGACCCGTTCGAACGGGCCCTCGGCGGCGATGCGGGAGTTCGCCACGCAGTTCAGGGCCACCCCGCCGGCCAGTGCCAGCAGCCGGTCGTGGGTGCGCCCGTGCAGCCAGCGGGCCAGGTCCAGCAGCACCTCTTCGAGCACCCGTTGCGCGGAGCACGCGAGGTCGGCGTGGGCGGGCGTCCACTCCTGGCCGGGCCGCAGGGCCGGTGCGAACCCGGCCCACGGCACGCCGGCGGCGTGGAAGCCGCCGTCGCCGGTGGAGTAGACGTGCCGGCGGAGTTCCGCCACCGATGTCGGCGACCCGTAGGAGGCCATCGCCATCACCTTGTACTCGTCCGAGGACCGGAGGAACCCCAGGTGCTGGGTCAGCTCCTCGTACACCAGGCCCATGGAGTGCGGGAGTTCCTGGGCCGCGAGCTGTTCCAGCCGCGGACCGACCCGGCGGGCGGCCAGGTGCGACGTCGCCTCGCCCCGGCCGTCGAGCACCAGGACCGAGGAGGGGTCGCTGTCCCCGTCGGCCGCGAACGCGGCGGAGGCGGCGTGCGCGACGTGGTGCGGGACGAACCTGACCTTGGCGGGGTCCAGCCCGGGCAGTGCCTCGGCGAGGAAGTTCGGGGCCTCGCGGGCATAGGTGAGGCGCACGTGGTCCCAGGGGTCGTCCAGTCCCAGCTGCTCGGCGGGCCGGGCGAGTGCCGGGTCGAAGGAGTAGCCCACCAGGTCGAGGTCCCCGGGGCGGATGCCCGCGTGGTCCAGGCACCAGCGAGCGGCCTGTTCGGGCAGCTCCCAGGCGGAGAACGGCAACGGACGCTTGCCGTGCTTGCGGCGGCTGAAACGCTCTTCCTCCGCCGCCGCCACCGTCCGCCCGTCGATGACGAGGGCGGCGGCAGGGTCGTGGAAGAGGGCATTGATGCCGAGAATGCGCATGGTTGACGGCCTTCCGGATCGGCGGCGGGCCCCGCACGTCAGAGGGGAGGGTCGGGTCGGAACGGACTGCTCAGGCCTCGGGGTGCTCGCGGAACCAGGCGATGGTGCGGGCGAGTCCTTCGCGGGCGGGCACGGTCGGTTCCCAGCGGAGCTTTCCGCGGGCCAGGGTGATGTCCGGGCGCCTGACCGCGGGGTCGTCGGTGGGGCGCGCGATGAACTCCACCGTCGACGTGGAGCCGGTGAGCTCGATGACGAGCCCGGCCAGCTCCCGCATGCTGATCTCGGTGTCGTTGCCGAGGTTCACCGGGCCGGCCAGCTCGGAGCGGGCCATCGCGAGGATGCCGTTCACGGTGTCGCTCACATAGGTCAGGGAGCGTGTCTGGCTGCCGTCGCCGGTCACCGTCAGAGGCTCGCCGTCCAGTGCCTGGCGGATGAACGTCGGCACCGCCCGCCCGTCGTGGGACCTCATGCGGGGCCCGTAGGTGTTGAACAGGCGGACGATCGCGGTGTCCACCCCCTCGGCGGCGGCCTCGGCCGTGGTCAGCGCCTCGGCGAACCGCTTCGCCTCGTCGTAGACGCTCCGCGGACCGATGGGGTTGACGTTGCCCCAGTAGGTCTCGCTCTGCGGATGCTGCAGCGGGTCGCCGTAGACCTCCGAGGTCGAGGTGAGCAGGAACCTCGCGCCGTGCCGCTGGGCCAGTGCCAGCGCGTTGCGGGTGCCCAGGCTGCCCGCCTCAAGGGTGTGGACCGGAAGCCGGAGGTAGTCGGCGGGAGAGGCGGGGGAGGCCAGGTGGAGGACGAGATCCACGGGCCGGTCGATCTCCAGCCGGTCGGTGACATCCGCCTCACGGAGTTCGAAACCGGGGCGGCCCGCCAGATGGCGCACGTTGGCCGGCTTACCGGTGCAGAAGTCGTCGACACAGGTGACGGCATGGCCGAGCCGGACGAGTTCCGTGCACAGGTGGGAACCCACGAATCCGGCCCCTCCCGTCACGACGGCATGCATGTGGTCGGTCGGCAAGCTGCCCATGGGATTCCCTTCGGTCGTCGCGGACCTGAGGTCCGCGGCCCCCGGACCAGCTTCGGCAAGCCCGGGGTGGTCCTGCCAGTCGGTCCGCGCACCACTCGTCGCGTCCGCGGCCCGGTCGCCCGGCCGCCGCCCGGGGCGGGAGAAGCCTGCGGACGACCGTGAACGGAAGACTGTCCTCGGCCCCGCCACTGCTCCATCCGGAGGAACCTCGCGCGTCCGCCACCTGCTGTCGGGGCGGCAACCCGTGCGGATCGGCAAGGCGCGGATCCTGAACGGTCGGCACCGTGCCCTCGGCACCCAGGTCCGGCCGGACACCGCCGTCGGAACCGGCGGGCGCGCTGCCACGGTGAGTGCGCATGGACAGGAAAGGGCGGGGCAGACGGACCGGCGTCAAGGATGACGAACCCGACGACGGAGGTTGCTGACGATGGTCCCCCTTCTGCTGGTCCTGCTGCTCGCTCTGATCCTCTTCGGTGCGGGGTTCGCGCTGAAGGTGCTGTGGTGGGTGGCGGTCCTCGTTCTGGTGGTCTGGCTGCTCGGATTCGTCGCGCGGGGTACCAGCAGTACCGGGAGTCGGGGCCGCTGGTACCGCTGGTAGGCCGGCACTCCCGGTTGTCCTGCTCGTGTCTCTGACAGGAGGCCCGCCGTGGTCAAGATCCTCTACAAGCCGCTCGGACTTCTGTTCGGCGCTCTCGGCGGCGTCGTGGCCGGTGCCCTCTTCAAGCGCCTGTGGGCACTCCTCGACCACGGGGACGACGCGCCGAGCGCCACCGACGAGGACCGCACCTGGAGGGAGGTGCTGACCGCAGCCGCGCTCCAGGGAGCGGTGTACGCGCTCGTCAAAGCGGTGATCGACCGGGGCGGGGCAGCCGGCACCCGCCGCCTGACCGGCACCTGGCCCGGCTGAGAACCCTTTGCCCACGTGGCCGCCCCGGGCCGGGCCGCCCGCCCCGGGGACGACCTGTGACGGCCCCCGGCACGAGACCTGGACGGGATGTCCAGACCGGCTGCCCCGGTTCGTCCGGAGCGGCCGGACTCGTGCGGGGCGGACGGAGCCACCCGGAGTACGTGACATGCTCGTTGCATGACGGACCACGAGGAACGGCCTCCATCAGCGCCCGCCGCGGGCTCGGCAGCGGACGCCCCGGCCGCGACGATCCGGCGCGTCCTGGCCGGGCTTCCCGGGTCGGTGGTCTTCCTCCAGCCGGAGCTCGGGCCCGCCGGCGCGGTGATGGACTTCAGCTTCGCCGCCGTATCGCCCGAGGCGGTCGACGTCGGCGGACGCACAGGAGCGGAGCTGCTCGGGCGCAGCGTTCTCCGGACCTATCCGGGCGTGGCCGGCACCGAGCTGTGGCGGGGCTACCTCGGAGCGCTGGAGTCGGGCGCGGCCTGGGAGGGGGAACTGGAGTACGAGGAGGTCGCCACGGGCATCCCGCACCTGTCCCGCTACCGCGTGCACGCGACGCCCTTCGAGGGTGGGCTGGTCGTCTCCTGGAGCCGGCTGGACGGGCGCGAGCGTGAGCAGCGCCGGCTGGGCCTGATGCAGCGCCTGGGACGGATGGGCTGGGTGGACCGGGACCTGGTCCGCGGCACGATCACCTGGTCCGACGAGGTGTACTCGATCTTCGGCCGGGACCGGTCACGGGGACCGCTGACCCTGGAGGAACTGTCCGGGCACGCCGATAGCGAGGACCGCCCGGAGCTGGCCGACGCGATCCGGCGCCTGCTGAAGAACGGCGAGCCCGTCGACCACACCTTCCGCGTCCACCTTCCCCAGGGCGAGGTACGGCACGTGCGGGTCGTCACGGAGGCCGAGACCGACGCCCAGGGCCACCCGGTCCAGCTCCACGGCTTCTTCCAGGACCTCACCGCCGCCAAGCACGCCGAACAGCAACTGCTGGAACACGAACAGAACGCGCAGGCCCAGAAGGCCCTGCTCACCGCCGAACGCGACCTGGCCGCCCGGCTCCAGGACACCCTGCTGCCCGTGCCCCAACGGTCCCTCCGGCTGGCCGGCCTCACCGTGGACGTCGTCTACCAGTCGTTGCAGGAAGGACTCAACCTCGGCGGCGACTGGTACAGCGCCATCGAACTGCCCGACGGCAGCGCCCTGCTCGTCGTCGGCGACGTCGCCGGACACGGACTCGACGCGGTGGCCACCATGGCCCTCCTGCGCTTCACCGCCAAAGGCATGGCGATCACCGGCACACCCCTGCCCGGCATCCTCGCGCGGCTCAACACCCTGCTGCTGCACAACACCGAGCGCGCCTACCGCTCAGCCACCATGATCATGGCCCGCTACGACCCCACCACCTCCCGCCTCACCTGGGTCCGGGCCGGTCACCTTCCGCCCCTGCTCCTGCGCGGCGGCGAAGCCCGCCTCCTCCCCTCTCCGGACGGGATCCTCCTCGGAGCGGTCGAGGAACCCAGCTACGAGGTGGCTTCGCTCGACCTTCGACCGGGCGACCACCTGCTCCTCTACACCGACGGTCTGGTCGAGAACCCGAGCCGCCCCCTCGGCGAAGCCCTGGGCCGGCTGGTCACCGTCGCCGCAGCCCACGCCGCAGCGCCGCACTTCCTGGACACCCTCGTGCAGGCGCTCGTCGGTCCCGGGGAGCGCCGCGACGACATCTGCGCCCTCCACATCACCTGCTGACGGGCCGCCACCTGCGGAGGTGTCGCCGGCCGGATCCGCCCCGCCACTTGAGGAGTTCAGCAAGCGAGGGCTCGATTGGCACCCGTCCGCGCCCGTCCGTCGTCGGGTGATGCCACAACAGACCGGCGCTCGCCCGCATCCCGTTCACCCCGCCGGCCGGACCGCCTCTTGGGCGTGCGGTCGGTGCCACTGCGTCGCCCGGCTCCGGACTGCTCGGGAACGGGCCGCCCTTGGAGTGATCGGTGGCCGCCGCCCGGAGGAGATGCCGGTCGTTCCGGCGGTGGCATGTCATCGGGCGGGGACGGATGGCCCGGGCGCTGCGGTGCCCGGTCCTCGTCCCCGAGCTGTGGAGTCCCCATGCCGGTCGTGCCCGTGCCGATGCGCCGTCTGTTCGCCCTGCTGCTGCTCCTGCTGGCCTTCGTCGCCGCGTTCGGGGGACCGGGTTCGCCGCCGGCCGGCGCGGCGCCCGTGGGCACGGGGCCGAGGACGGGGGTGGACTGGGACGCGCTGGCCCGGTGCGAGAGCGGTGGGCGCTGGAACGCGAACACGGGGAACGGCTACTACGGAGGCCTGCAGTTCGACGCGGCGACCTGGCGCTCCAACGGCGGGTCGGCCTACGCGCCGCGCGCGGACCGGGCGACGAGGGAGCAGCAGATCGCGGTGGCCGAGCACCTGGCCGAGCGTCGGGGTCTCGCGCCGTGGCCGGCGTGTGGTGCGAGGCTCACCCGTGGGGGCGAGCGTCCCGCCGCTCACGCCGAAGCCCGGGACCGGGGCCACCGGCCCGCGCGGACCCGGCCGCCCGCGCCCACCCTGCCCGCGCACCCGCACGCCGGCGCGACGGGCCGTGACACGGATGGCGACGATGACACCGAGGGCCCGGGCGTGTGGACGGTGCGCGAGGGCGACACCCTGAGCGCCATCGCGGAGGTGTCCGGGTTCGACGGTGGCTGGCCGGCCCTGTTCGCCGTCAACCGTGCCGCCATCGGCGAGGACCCCGATCTGCTGCTGCCCGGCCAGGTCCTCACCCTGGCCCGCTGACCCGCGGTCCCGCCCCTTGCCCAGGCGGCCGTCGACGGAGTGCCTCGGGGCCGGTGAGTCGCGGCGACGGTGCCGGTGGACCGCCGCGCACGGACATCGGCCTTCGGCGGCGGGCTGCGTGAGGTGTTCCAGGTGTTCACCTGATGGGCCTGCTCCGCGGCGCGGGGCTCCTGCGGTCCGGACCGTCGTGTCGCGGCCGGGCATGGCGGGGGTGGTTCGTGGCACGTTCGCTGCGGATCACGGCTGCCTGCGGGCGGCGGTGACGGTGTGTCAGAGAGGGTGCGGTGGCGGCCAGGATCGCCGCCAGTGCGGGGGGAACGAGTAACAGCACCATGGCCACGGTCATCGACGCCTCCCGGGGTGGGGATCGGATGCCTCCCGTCTGCCCCGTCCCGGGGGCATGTCAGGGTGAACCGGACGCGTCGGCTTCCTGGCCGGCGGGCCGGGGCCCGGCGCAGATGTTTCGGCATGCGGCGGATCGCGGAGGGCCGACCCGCTTCGATCTCGGGAGTCGCTCGGCACTGCGTCGATGAGGGTCGGGGAACCGGCGGCCTTGGTGGCTAACGGATGGTAGTCGGCGCAAGGACCCAGGAGAGGTCGCCGGAGCTCGGTCGGCGCCCCAGTGGACAACGGATGAACGGGCGCTTGCCACCTCGGGAACGCGAGGGCGGGGCAAATCGGTCGGTGTTGCGAAATGTCGACCGCCTGCCTGGATTTTCCAAGAACCCTGGCAAAGTCCATCAGGACCGTTGACACCGCGTAACGGCCCGAGTAGCGTCACTGATCACCGAGTTGATAATACGTATTATCAGCGAGGGCTTCAGTAGCCTCCGGAGGAGTCCCCCCGTGCCAAGGATCACGCAGCGTGACATCGCTCGCCTCGCCGGTGTAAGCCAGGCGGTGGTCTCGCTCGTGCTGAACAAGAGGACCGACGCGACGACCCGCATCGCTCCCGAGACCAGACAGCGCGTCCTCGACGTGATCCGGGAGACCGGGTACGCGGCCGACCCCGTGGCCCGCCGCATGGTGCGTCAGCTCAACCAGATCATCGGCGTGTTCACCTACGAATCGGTGTTCCCGAGCACCAGCGCCGACTTCTACTACCCGTTCCTGCGCGGCATCGAGGAGTGTGCCGAGCAGCTCAGGTGCGACCTGCTGCTGTTCACCAGCGCTCCGGTCGTCGACGGGCGGCGCAAGGTGTTCCACGAGAACAACCGGCTGCGGATCGCCGACGGCTGCATCCTGCTCGGCCGGGACATACCGCACGACGAGCTGGCCCGGCTGAACCGCGAGAACTACCCGTTCGTGGCAGTCGGCCGACGCGACGACGCGGGTGGCCCGGTGCCCTGCGTGGGGGCGGACTACGCCGCCGCCACCCAGAAGCTGGTCGAGCGGGCCCGGGAGCTCGGGCACCGGGAGTTCGCCTACGTCGGGGCGGGGGAGGGAGCGGAGTCCGCCGACGACCGGATGAACGGGTTCCGCGCCGGCACCCGGGGGAGCGGCCGGCACGAGCGGACAGCCGGCCGATCCGCGGGCGAGACCCTGGACGCGCTGCTCGCCGCCGGGGTGACCGTCGCCGTGGTCGAGGGCTACGCCGACGGGATCGCGCTGATCCGGGCGGCCCGGGAGCGAGGCGTCGACGTGCCCGGTGACCTGTCGGTCGTGGTGACCGGCGTACCGGCCGAGTCGGCGGACGCCGACATCGCGAGCACCGGCTTCCGCATTCCGCGCCGGGAGATGGGCTGGCAGTCGGTGGAACTCCTCGCCGCCTTACTGGAAGACCGGTCGAGCGCCACGCTCCAGCGGCTTCTGCCGTGCCACTTCGTCGAGGGGCAGACCCTCGGCGAACCGAGAAAGGACCGTTTTGACTGAGATACGCAGCGACGTGCTGGTGGTCGGCGGAGGGCTGGGCGGCGTCGCCGCGGCGCTCGCCGCCGCCCGCGCCGGCCGGACCGTGGTGCTGACCGAGGAGTTCGACTGGATCGGCGGGCAGCTCACCAGCCAGGCAGTGCCGCCGGACGAGCATTCCTGGGTGGAGCAGTTCGGCGTCACGGCCAGCTACCGGGCCCTGCGCGACGGCATCCGCGACTACTACCGCCGGAACTACCCGCTCACCGAGCGGGCCAGGGCCCGCCTCGAACTGAACCCCGGCGGGGGCTGGGTGAGCAAGCTCTGCCACGAACCGCGGGTCGCGGTGGCGGTCATCGAGGAGATGCTGGCGCCCTACCGCGCCAGCGGGCGGCTCACCGTCCTCCAGCCGTACCGGCCGACCGCCGCCGACACCGACGGCGACCGGGTGACCGCGGTGACCCTGACGCACCGCGACACCGGCGAGCAGGTCCACGCCACCGCCTCCTACGTGCTGGACGCCACCGAGACCGGCGACCTGCTGCCGCTCACCGGCACCGAGTACGTCACCGGCTTCGAGTCCGCCGCCGTCACCGGCGAGCCGAGCGCCCCGCAGGCCGCCCAGCCGCTGAACATGCAGGCCGTATCGGTGTGTTTCGCCATGGACCACGTCGACGGCGACCACACCATCGACAAGCCCGCGGAGTACGACTTCTGGCGGTCCTACCGGCCCGAGGTGTGGGGCGGACCACTGTTGTCCTGGCAGTACCCGCACCCCAGGACGCTGGAGCGGGTGGGGCACGATTTCAGCCCCAACCCCAGCGACGACCCGCTGACGGTCAACGCCGACCAGCGCGTCAACCCCGGCAACGCCAACCTGTGGACGTTCCGCCGGATCGCCGCCCGACGCACCTTCACCGACGGCGCGTACCCCAGCGACATCACCCTGGTCAACTGGCCGATGATCGACTACCTCGAAGGCCCGGTCCTCGACGTCCCCGATGCCGCCGACCACCTGCGCCGGGCCAGGGAGCTGAGCTTCGCCTTCCTGTACTGGATGCAGACCGAGGCGCCCCGCCCGGACGGCGGCACCGGATTCCCGGGGCTGCGGCTGCGCGGCGACATCACCGGCGGCACCGACGGCCTGGCCCAGGCCCCGTACATCCGCGAGGCGCGCCGGATCAAGGCCGACTACACCGTCGTCGAGCAGGACCTCTCGCTCGCCGTCCGCGGGGAGCGGGGCGCCGTGCGGTACCCGGACTCCGTCGGCCTGGGCATGTACCGGATCGACCTGCACCCCTCGACGGGCGGCGACAACTACATCGACGTCGGCTGCAGCCCGTTCGAGATCCCGCTGGGCGCGCTCCTCCCGCAGAGGATCGAGAACCTCCTGCCCGCCGGCAAGAACATCGGCACCACCCACATCACCAACGGCGCCTACCGGGTCCACCCGGTCGAGTGGAACATCGGGGAGGCCGCCGGCGCGCTCGCCGCCTTCTGCCTCGCCCACGGCACCCGCCCCCGTGCGGTCCGGGAGACCCCCGAGCTCCTCTCGGCCTTCCAGGACCAGCTCACCGCGGCCGGCGTCGAACTGCGCTGGCCCGACATCACGGGCTACTAGGCCTCCACGCACCACCGAGGGAGAA
Organism: Kitasatospora sp. NPDC097605; assembly: GCF_040302725.1. NCBI lineage: Bacteria > Bacillati > Actinomycetota > Actinomycetes > Kitasatosporales > Streptomycetaceae > Kitasatospora > Kitasatospora sp. NPDC097605. The sequence goes on from NZ_JBEOSF010000035.1 coordinate 68,851, forward strand.
CATCATGTCGATACGTAGAGGGCTGGCCACGGCCGCCGCCGCGATGTCCGCCACGCTGGTCCTGGCCGCGTGCGGTGGAGAGGGCTCGGGGGGCGACAAGGGTCCGGTGAGCCTGCGGATGACGGTCTGGACGTCCAACAAGCCGCACCTGACGCTCTTCAACGAGATCGCCGCCGAGTACATGAAGGCCCACCCCGAGATCAAGGAGATCAAGTTCGACCCGCTGCCGTTCGAGAGCTACAGCACGGCGCTCACCACCCAGATGACCGGCGGCAACGCCCCCGACCTCGCCTGGGTCTTCGAGACGGACGCGGTCGACTTCGTCAGCTCCGGGGCCCTGGTGCCGCTCGACGACACCCTGAAGCAGACCAGCGGCTACCAGTACGAGGACCTGATCCCGAGCACCACCAAGCTCTGGAAGCGCGACGACAAGCTGTACGCGTACCCGTTCTCCACCTCGCCGTTCGGTGTCTTCGTCAACCGCGACCTGCTGAAGCAGGCCGGCCAGAAGACCCCGGACGAGCTCATCAAGGAGGGCAGGTGGGACTGGACGACCGTGCTCGCCGAGGGCGCCGAGGTGCACCGCTCCACCGGCAAGGCCGGCATCGTGATCCGTGACTTCGAGTACAAGGAATGGAGCAACGCGGCCACCTTCTGGGGCGGTTGGAAGGCCGAGCCCTGGAGCGCCGACGGCAGGACCTGCACCTTCGACAGCGCGCCGATGGTCGACGCGATGACCACCCTGCACAAGGGGATCTTCGAGGACAAGGCGATGCCGGGGCCCGGCGAGTCCGCCGACTTCTTCACCGGTGACGCGGCGATGACCATCACCCAGATCAGCCGGGGGGCGCTGCTGGACGGGGTCAAGTTCGATTGGGACCTGGTGCCGCTGCCGGCCGGTCCGGGCGGTGACTACTCGGTGATCGGCCAGGCCGGCATCGGCGTGGTCAAGCGGGGCGGTCACACCAAGGAGGCCAAGGACTTCCTCGCCTACTTCACCAACCCGCAGAACGCCGCCAAGTTCGCCGCCTACTTCCCGCCGCCCCGGGACTCCCTCCTCACCGCGGAGAACCTGGCCAAGACCAACCCGCTGCTGAAGACCGAGCAGCTCGAAAGCGTGGTCGTCAACGGTGTCAAGAAGGGTGTGGTCAAGCCGGGCCACGCCGGCCAGGCCGAACTCGCCCAGCGGGTCCGCGCCGGGCTGGACCCGCTGTGGACGCCGAACGCCGACGTCAAGGGCGTCCTCGGCGACCTGTGCAAGAACATCTCCCCGCTGCTGGAGAAGTGACCATGTCCGTCTCCCCGCGAACAGCGGTGGCGGACCTGCCCAAGGGCGGGTCCGCCCCCGCGGGGCAACCGCCGCGACGTCCGTTCTGGACCCGGCGCCGACGTGACCAGCTCGCCGGTCTCGCGTTCATCACGCCCCAACTCCTCGGCAGCGCCGTCTTCGTGCTGCTGCCCATCGCCCTGGTCCTCCGGTACAGCCTGTATGAGTGGAACGTGCTGGCCGGCGACTTCCACTACACGGGCGGCGACAACTACACCCAGCTGCTGGACGACGCCAACCTGCCCCAGGTACTGAAGTCCACGGCCCTGTTCTCGGTCGGCCTGGTGGTGCTCAACCTCGGCCTGGCCCTCCTGCTCGCCGTTCTGCTCAACCAGAAGTTGCGCGGAATGACGGTGTTCCGCACGCTGTTCTTCTCTCCCGTCGTGGTGTCGCTGGTCGCCTGGACCATCGTGTGGGGCTTCCTGCTCCAGAACAACGGCGGCATCAACGGCCTGCTGCACACCGTCGGCATCGACGGACCCAACTGGCTGCGCGGCGAGGGCACCGCCATGGTCTCGGTCATCGTCGTGCAGGTGTTCAAGAACGTCGGTCTGAACATGGTGCTGTTCCTCGCCGCCCTCCAGGGCGTGCCCAAGGAGCTGTACGAGGCGGCCCGGGTCGACGGGGCCGGCGCGTGGGTCCGGTTCCGGTCCATCACCCTGCCGCTGATCAGCCCGACCATCCTGCTGACGTCGGTGATCACCATCGTGGGTTCGCTCCAGGTGTTCGCGCAGATCGCGGTGCTCACCCAGGGCGGCCCGAAGCTGTCCACCACCGTGCTCGTCTACTACCTCTACCAGCAGGCTTTCCAGTTCCATCACTTCGGCTACGGCGCGACCCTGTCCATCCTGCTGCTGCTGATCGTGCTGGCGCTCACCGTGCTGCAGTGGCAGATGCGCAAGAGGTGGGTCTTCCATGAATCGTAAACTCCCGCTGCGCACCCGAGTCGCCCTGTACGGCCTGCTCTGCGTGCTCGCGATCCCCTTCGTCTTCCCGACCTGGTGGATGGTGACGTCGTCGTTCAAGCCCATCGGCGACATCTTCGCCTACCCGCCGAAGCTCTTCCCGACCGATCCGACGGTTTCGGCCTACAAGGACGTCTTCGACGGGCGCCCGTTCGTCCAGCAGTACGTCAACAGCCTCTACATCGCCGCGCTGGTGACGGCGGGGACGATGATCGTGTCCTCGCTCGCCGGGTACGCCTTCGCCCGCATCAGGTTCCGCGGCCAGAACGCGCTGTTCCTGGTGGTGCTGGTGGGCCTGCTCATCCCGAGCGAGGTCACCATCGTCCCGCTCTTCCAGATGTTCAACGACCTCGGCCTGACCAACACCCACTGGCCGCTGATCCTGGTGCCGGTCTTCGGCGCGCCGAGCGTCATGGCCACGTTCATCATGCGGCAGTTCTTCATCAGCCTGCCCAATGAACTGGAGGAGGCCGCCCGGATCGACGGCATCGGCTACTTCGGCACGTTCCGGCGGATCGCCCTGCCGCTCGCCAGGCCGGCGCTCGGCGCCGTCGCGATCTTCACCTTCCTGCAGAGCTGGAACCTCTACCTGGAGCCGGTGGTGTACCTCTCCTCGCCGGAGAAGTTCACCCTGCCGCAGGCGCTCACCCAGTACGTGGACTCCTACGGCGGGGCCATGTGGAACGTCCAGCTCGCCGCGGCGTCGCTGACCGCGATCCCGGTGCTGATCGTGTTCGTCATCGCCCAGAAGCAGTTCATCGAGGGCCTCGCCCACACGGGGCTGAAGTGAACGCCGTACTCGGCATCGACATCGGCGGCACCAAGACGCTGGCCGCCCTCGTCGGACCCGACGGCGCCGTGCTCGACCAGGCGCGAGCCGACACCCCGGCCGCGCAGGGCCCGGACGCGGTACTGCGGACCGCCGCCGACCTGGCCCGGCGCCTCGGCGGCGCCGGCCCGGTCGGCGTCGGTGCCGCGGGTCTTATCGACCCGGCCACCGGCGTCGTCCGGTACGCCACCGACTCCCTGCCCGGCTGGGCCGGGACACCGGTGGCCGATGAGCTGGCCCGGCGCATCGGCCGACCGGTCGTGGTGGACAACGACGTCAACGCCGCCGCCCTCGGCGAGAGCTGGGCCGGGGCCGCCCGCGGTCACGCACATGTGCTGTTGGTCGCGGTCGGCACCGGTCTCGGCGGCGGCCTGGTCCGCGGCGGCGCCGTCGACCACGGGGCGCGCGGCGGCGCCGGAGAGGCGGCTCATCTTCCGGCGCCGGACGCCGACGGGCTGACCTGCGGCTGCGGGCGCACCGGACACCTGGAGGGCGTGGCCTCCGGAACCGGGCTCGCCCGCGCCTATCGGCTGCGCACCGGGGCGGAGGTCACCGGCCGGGAGGTCGCCGCGCGCTGCGCCGCCGGCGACGCGGCCGCCGCGGAGGTCCTCGCCACCGCCGGCCACGCCCTCGGCCGGGCCCTCGCGGGTCTGGTGGCGCTGCTCGATCCGCAGACGGTGGTGGTGGCCGGAGGCGCCGGAGGAGTGCTGCTGCCGTACGCCCGAAGCGCGTATGCCGCCGAGCGGCTGCCGGTCCACGCCGACGTGACGCTGGTCCCGGCCGCGCTCGGTGACGCAGCGGTCGCCGTCGGCGCGGCCCGCGCGGCGATGACCCGGCGGGCCATGTCCCTGCCGTCCGACCGGGGGCCGTCCGACCGGGGGCCGTCCCGCCGGGGGCCGTCCGGTCCGGGGCCTGCCGGTCCTGGTCCTGGGCAGGTCGATCCCGGGTCTGCCGGTCCCGCTCCCGCCGAACCCCGCAGCCGGCCGCGGTCGGTCACCTTCCCGCACACCACCGAAACGGAGCCCCAGTGAACGTTCTCGACACCCTCCGCGGCGGCCTGGTGGTCTCCTGCCAGCCGCTGCCGGACGAACCCGCCGACCCGATGCGCGACACGTCCGTGCAGGCAAGGGTCGCCGCCGCCGCGGTCCTCGGCGGCGCGGCCGGCATCCGCGCCAACTCCCCCGAGGACATCGCCGCCGTACGGGCGGCGGTGGACGTGCCGGTCATCGGCCTGTGGAAGGACGGCCCCGGACCGGTCGTCATCACGCCGACCAGCAGGCACGCCCGAGCCGTCGCGCAGGCCGGGGCGCACCTGGTCGCCATCGACGCCACCGACCGTTCGCGGCCCGAGTCGTTCGCGGCGGTCGTCGCCGCCGCGCACGCCGCCGGGGCCCTCGTCCTGGCGGACGTGTCCACCGAGGCGGAGGGACGGGCCGCGGCCGACGCGGGTGCCGACGCCGTCGCCACCACGCTCTCCGGCTACACCTCGCACACCCCGAAGACCCCGGGGCCCGATCTCGGCCTGCTGGAACGCCTGGTCGCGCGGCTGTCCGTTCCGGTGATCGCCGAAGGCCGCTACCGCACGGCGGACGACCTGCGACGCGCCTACGCCGCGGGGGCACACGCCGTGGTGGTGGGTAACGCCATCACCTCACCCCTGTACCTGACCAGGGAGCTGGCCCGGTCGGTTCCCGCTCACACCGACGCGAACGGAGTGCACCACCGATGAGAAGACGCACCGTCCTTGCCGCCGGAGCCGCCGTCCTGGCCGCCCCGCTGCTGGGCCTCACCCCGCAGGCAGCCACTGCGGCCCCGCGTCCGGGCCGCCGGATCGCCCTCGTCCCCCTCGACGACCGGCCCGTCAACGTCTACTGCCCGACCATGACCGCCGCCGTCGCCGGCGTCGACCTCGTACTGCCGCCGCGCGAGACCCTCGGCCGTTTCTTCCAGCCCGGGGACGGCGCGGCCGTCGCCCGCTGGCTGGGCTCGGTCGGCGCGGACGAGTACGTGATCTCGGTGAGCATGCTCGCCTACGGCGGCCTGATCGCCTCCCGCACGGGCACGCCCACCCTTGAGTCGGCGCGGGCCAACATCGCGGCGATCCGGGCACTGCGGGCGGCCCGGCCGAGCGCGCAGATCGTGGTCCACGACACCATCCAGCGCCTCGCGTTGACCCCCGGCAACCCCGACCTCGAACAGTACGTGGCCGCGCTGGTCGAGTGGGCCAAGCTGTACGACCAGGTGGAGAACCTCGGCCGGGAAGATCTGCGGCCCCGGCTCACGGCGGTGCGGGCCACCATCCCGGACGCGGTGGTCGACGACTACCTGAGGGCGCGGGCCCGCAACCACGAGGTCAACCGGCAGATGGTCGAGTGGGTCGCCGACGGCACCATCAGCCATCTGGTGCTCTCCGAGGACGACACCGCCCCGGTGGGCCTGGCCCGGGCCGAACGCGTCGAGCTCGAAGAGCTGGTCGAGCAGTTGGGGGTCGGCCGGCGGGTCGAGGTCTTCCCCGGCGCGGACGAGGTCGACGCGCTGCTGGTCGCCCGGCTGATCGCCGCGGGCACCTCGCCCACCTACCGGGTGGAGTACGCCGGGATCTCCGGCGAGCAGTGGACGGCGGAACTCGAGGGCATCCCGTTCGCCGAGAACATCCGCCGGCACGTGAAGTCCGTCGGCGGCGCCGTCGTCGACGGCCGCGCCGACCTGGTGCTCATGGTCAACACCCCTTCAGCGAACAAGGACCAGCGGGCGGCCGACCTCGCCGCGTTCGCCCGCCGGGTCGCCGGGCTGACGGCGGCGGGGGAGTCGGTCGTCGTGGTGGACCCGGTCTTCGTCAACCGCGCCGACCACGACCTGGTGGCCGAGCTGGAACAGCGCGTCGACCTGGCCGCGCTGCTGTCGTACTCCGGCTGGAACACCGGCGGCAACGCCCTCGGTCTGGCCCTGGCCCACGGCACGGCCCGCTGGGCCTTCCTGAAGCGTTCGACCAGCGGAATGGGGGTACCGGCGCTGACCGCGCCGGGCCGGGCGCACGCGGAGTACCTGCTCTACCGGTTCGTCAAGGACGACCACTGGAAGAACGTCCTCCAGAAGGCCGCCTACGCGGAGGCCAGGGCCAAGGGGTGGAACCCGTTGAACCTGACGGCCGAGCAGAAAGCCCTCTTCGACGGTTGGGTCCAGGACCGCCTCGCCCCGGTGACCCGCCAGTACTTCGGCGACCACTTCGCCGGCCACCACCTCGTCCTCGGCCACCGCGGCGCGACCACCCGCACCGCCAGGCTCGCCGCCGTCAGCGACGTCCGCATCGAACTGCCGTGGGACCGCCTCTTCGAGGTGACGCTCGAACCCCACCTCACGCTGGCCTGAGAAAGTGTCGGGTAGTTGATCAACTGCATGGTGTGAGGCGGAGGAGGTGATCTTCGCGGTCGCGTCGACCGCGAAGATCACTGTCATGTGTGCCTGTTCGCGCAGGCCGGTCCCGCACGACCGCGGTGATGGCCTCGCACTCATTTCGGTCGCACCACGCGAGGACCGCCGCGGCTTCTTCGCTGTCCCCGGCCGGCCCTTGACGGAAATTCATTGACGGGCCGAGCTGGCCCTTTCTAGACTTGTCGGTGGCGAAGAGTGTCAGTCGCACGGCCCCGGCCGACTGACCGGCAACCCCCACACTGCGGTGGGGTGCCCCGGGGATAAGCCAGGTGGCATGGCGTCATGCCGCAAGCGCAGTCGTGTGCCCCATTGGGGGGGATGGAGATGGTCGTGGGCCAGGGGGCGGGTGGACGTCGCATGGTCGGGCTCCGGTTGGTGGCGAGGCTTGACATCGACCTGCTGAGGCGTGCCAGTTCCCTGTGTCGTTGACGGAGGTCGGCCGAGGGCCGGAGCACGGGTGTGCCGTCCGGTGGGCCGACAGGATGACCCGACCATGAACTTCGCGATTCCCGTGTAGGGGGCGCCGTACGGCCGCGCTCCCGCGTGGCTTGCTCCAGGAGTACGGATGTCCATCGCCCCGGTGCGTTTGACGCACGACCTTCCGAGAACGCTGCCGGCCGGCCGGGAGGCCGAGTACCGGCACCTCGCGCAGGCACTGGAAGGGTGCGAAGCCGGCGTCGGCGCGGTCGTCGCGCTGCACGGCTCGGTGGGCAGCGGCCGCAGCGAGCTGCTGTACGCCTTCAGCGACATGGCGGCCGAGCGCGGCGCCACCGTACTGATGGGCACGGGTTCCCCGCTGGAGCGCGACTTCCCGCTGTGCCTGGCCCGGCAGTTGCTGCAGAGCGCCCCGCTGGAGCCCGCGGAGGAGGCCGCGGCGGAGACCTTGCTCGCGCAGGGCGCGGTGGAGGCCGCCCACCGGGCCCGGACGGCCGGAGCGGGATCCCCGGAGGGTCTGGAGGGCCGGCTGGGACAGCCCACCCTGGAGGGGCTGTTCGGTCTGGTGCGGGGGCTGGCCGCGCGAGGACCGGTGCTGATCGCGGTCGACGATCGGCAGGACGCCGACCCCCAGTCGCTGGAGTTCCTGCTGTACCTGGTGCGGCGGACCAGGAACGCCGGCGTGCTGACCGTCCTCAGCTCGCGCGAGACCATGACCCCGCCGAACCCCTTCTTCGAGGTGGAGCTGGCGCGCCAGCCGCACCACCGGCAGGTCAGGCTGGACGTCCTGTCGGGCGAGCTGGTGGTGCAGATCCTGCGCGAACGTTTCGGCGAGGAGGTGGCGGCCCGCGTGGGGCGCGAGGTGCACGACCTGACTGGCGGAAACCCCCTGCTGGTACACGCGCTGATGGGCGATCAGGAACGCGCCAGGACGCCGAACGCCCTGGTGGCCGGGGAGGGCTACCGGCGCGGACTGATGCACTGCCTGCACCGGATCGACCCGCTGGCGCTGCGGTACGCCCGCGGCGTCGCGATCCTCGGGGCCGCGGCGAGCCCGTCGCTGCTGGCCGAACTGCTGCTGCTGCCCGCCGAGGCACTGCCGCGGGCGCTCTACCTGCTGCACGCGGCAGGGCTTTTCAGGGACGGCGGCTTCCGGCACCCCAGCGCGCCCGGGGACCTGCTCGCCGCGATGCGGCCCGAGGAACTGGCAAGCCTCCACGAGCGCGCCGCCCGCCTTCTGCGCGCTGCCGGGGCCGAACCCGGGACGGTGGCCGCGCACACCCGTGCCGCCAAGGGCTACCGGCGTCCGCCGTGGCACGCGGCGCCCGCCGCCCGCGCGGCGGCGGAGGACGGACCGGCGGGGGCATGGGCGGCTGCGGCGGCGCTGCCCCCGGGCACTGAGGCGGGGTGGCCCGGAGGAGGCGGGGCGCAGGAGACCGCGCCGTCGGCGGTCAGGGCGGACCCGAAGGGCTCGGCGGAGTCGCTTCCGCTCTACGCCGGGTCGGGCTCGGGGGCCGGGGGTGTCGAGCCGCTGTCGTCGGTCGGGTCGTCCGCGTACCCGTCGGTGGCGGGCGGCGGCGGATCGGCGCTCGACGACGCGGTGGTGGTCCGCTGTGTGCCGTCGCTGCCCGGGACGTACGGGGAGGGTGCGGGCGCGCTGCGGCACGAGCTGAAGGAGATCCGGCACCTGTTCTGGCAGGGCCGTCCGGAGGAGGGCGTGGCCGCGCTGGAGCGATTCGAGGCGGGTGCGGGAGGCACCGGGGCCAGCGCGGGGCTGCGGTCGTGGCTGGCCTACTGGTATCCGTCGTTGCTGCCTCAGCAGCCCGGGGACGCGGGGCACGGGGCAGAAGCGGCCGGCGGCATGGGGCTGCTGGCGGGGCTGCTGGCCGGGACGACCGCGATCGGCGCGGCGGTGGTGCGGGCGGAGGCGCTCCTGAAGGACGGCCGGCCGGGCCATCGGGGCGTGGAGGGGCCGGGCATGGAGGCGCTGAGTGCGGCGCTGACGGTCCTGTTGTACGCGGACCGCGGGGACCGGGCCGCGTACTGGTGCGGCGTGCTGTCGGAGCGGGGCACGTTGCGGTGCGGCACCCCGTGGCAGGCGCTGTACTCCGCGCTGCGGGCCGAGGCGGCGCTGCGCCAGGGCGACCTGCGGACGGCGGACGAGGCCGCGAGGGCGGCGTTCGCCCAGGTCACCCCGGATGCCTGGGGCGTGGCGGTCGGCCTGCCGCTGTCGACGATGGTGGCGGCGAGGACGGCGCTCGGCCTGCACCAGGACGCGGCGCGGTTCCTGGAACTCGTGGTGCCGGAGGCGATGGCGCGGACGCCCGGCGGGCTGCACCTGCGGTACGCCAGGGCCGGGCATCTCCTGGCGGTGGGTCGCGCGGAGGAGGCCCTCGGGGAGTACCGGGCGTGCGGCGACACGATGGCCCGCTGGGGCGTGGAGCACCTGCCGGCGATGGCGCCGTGGCGGCTCGGGGCGGCCCGGGCGCAGCGGGCGCTGGGTCGTCCGCAGGCAGCGGCGTTCCTGGCGGACCAGCAGCTCGCCCGTCTGGGCGAGGGGGGTCCGCTGCGGCTGCGCGGTCAGGCGCTGGTCATCCGGGCGTCGGCCGGGGCGCGGGACGAGAGCACCGCGCTGCTGGAGCAGGCGGTGGAGCTGCTGGAGGAGGCGGGTGCCGAGGCCGACCTGGCGGGGGCGCTGGCCGAGTTGAGCGAGGCACAGCTGACGGACGGCGACCCTGGCGGTGCCCGGCTGACGGGCCGTCGGCTGCGCCGCAGTCCGGCACTTTCGGTTGTCCCGGGGGTCATGCCATCGGCCGGCGGTCACCCGGCGAAGGCGCACCCGGCGGTGGGGCACGCGGTGCTCGCACAGCCGGCGGTGGCGCATCCGGCGGTGGCGCAGGCGCTCGTCGCGCAGCCGGTAGCCGTGCAGCCGCAGCCCGCCCGTCCGACCGCTGCGCGACAAGCCGTCGTGCCCCCGGCGGAAGGGCTGTCGGACGCCGAGCGGAGGGTGGTCGAACTGGCCGTCCACGGTCTGTCCAACCGGGACATCGCGCGCAAGCTGTTCATCACGGTGAGCACCGTGGAGCAGCACTTGACGAAGGTGTACCGGAAGTTGGGGGTCCGCCGGCGGATGGACCTGGTGGCGGTGATCGGAGCGGGCGAGCGCGGTGCCGCCGCGGCCGCTTCCCCGCCCGGGGCCTCGGCCGGGGTGCCGTACGGCCTCGGCGCTAGGGGTACGACAGGGGTTGCCTAGGGGCCCGGCGGGCCGGACCGGCGGGGGAGGCTGCGGGACGGAAGACGACACCGGCCCCAGGAGTGGAACCCACCATGGCGGAATCCTTCGACCTGTCCGTGCCCGACGCCGGCTCACCGCAGGCGGTGGCCGTGATCGGCGCCGCCTGCCGGCTGCCGGGCGCGGCGGACCCGGAGGCGTTCTGGCACCTGCTCGACACGGGCCGCAGCGCGGTGGGGCCGGCTCCGGTCGGGCGGTTCCCCGAGGGTGAGCCGCTCCGGGTCGGTGGCTACCTCGACCAGGTCGACCGCTTCGACCCGGACTTCTTCGGCATCTCCCCGGCCGAGGCCTCCGCCGCCGACCCGCAGCAGCGCCTGGTGCTCGAACTGGCCTGGGAGGCACTGGAGGACGCCGGGGTACTGCCGACCAGGCTGGCCGGTAGCCGAACCGGGGTGTTCGTCGGCGCGATCGGCGGCGACTACGCGGCCCTCGCCGCCCGGACCGGGGCACCTTCCCGGCACACCCTCACCGGCCTGAACCGGGGTGTCATCGCCAACCGGGTCTCCTATGCGCTCGACCTCCGCGGCCCCAGCCTGACCGTTGACTCCGCGCAGTCCTCCTCGCTGGTCGCCGTCCACCTGGCGGTGGAGGCGCTGCGCGCGGGTGAGGCGGAGTACGCGCTGGCGGCCGGGGTCCAGCTCAACCTCGCCCCCGACTCCGCGATCGCCATGGAGCGGTTCGGCGCGCTCTCACCCGACGGCCGCTGCTTCACCTTCGACGCCCGTGCCAACGGCTTCGTCCGCGGAGAGGGCGGCGTGGTGCTGGTCCTCAAGCCGCTGGCCCGGGCGCTCGCCCACGGTGACCGGGTGTACGCCGTGCTGCTCGGCAGCGCGGTCAACAGCGACGGCGCCAGCGACGGGCTGACCGTGCCGAGCGCCGCCGCCCAGGCGGACGTGGTGCGCCGCGCCCTGCGCCGCGCCGGGGTCGAGCCCGGACGGGTCGGGTACGTCGAACTGCACGGCACGGGCACCCGGGTCGGTGACCCGGTCGAGGCCGCCGCGCTCGGGGACGCGCTCGGCGCCGGCCGGAGCGCCGGAGCGCCGCTGCTGGTCGGCTCCGCGAAGACCAACATCGGCCATCTGGAGGGCGCGGCGGGGATCGTCGGACTGCTGAAGACCGTCCTCGCGGTGCACCACCGGCGGCTGCCCGCCAGCCTCAACTTCCGTACTCCGAACCCGGACATCCCGTTCGAGGAGCTGGGGCTGCGGGTGCGGACCGAGTCCGGTCCGTGGCCGCAGGGACAGGAGGACCCGGTCGCCGGGGTCAGCTCGTTCGGGGTCGGCGGTACCAACGCGCACGTGCTGGTCACCACCGCGCCGGACGCCCGGGTCACCACCGCGCCGGACGCCCCGGCGGCCGGGCCGGTGCTGTGGCCGGTGTCCGGGCGAAGCCCCGCCGCGCTGCGCGAACAGGCCCGCCGACTCGCCGAGTTCGCCGAGCGGCGGGCGGACCTCGACCCGGCCGTGATCGGGCGGGCGCTCGCCACCGCCCGCACCCCTTTCGAGTACCGCGCCGCCGTCACCGGCACCGGCCGGCACGAGCTGCTGGCCGGCCTCACGGCCCTCGGCGAGGGCCGGCAGGCCGCCGGGCTGGTCCAGGGCCGCTCCCACAGCGGCGGCGGGACGGTGCTGGTCTTCCCCGGCCAGGGCGCCCAGTGGGACGGGATGGCCCGTGAACTACTCGACCGCGCACCGGCGTTCGCCGACGAGCTGGCCGCCGTCGAGCGGGCGCTCGCTCCGTACACCGACTGGTCGGTGAGCGCCGTGCTGCGCGGTGAACCCGGTGCGCCGAAGCTGGACCGGGTGGACGTGGTCCAGCCCGCGCTGTTCGCCGTGATGGTGTCGCTGGCGGCGCTGTGGCGGGCCGAGGGCGTTCGGCCCGACGCGGTGATCGGCCACTCGCAGGGCGAGATCGCGGCCGCGTACGTCGCCGGTGCGCTCACCCTGGACGACGCCGCCGCGGTGGTCGCACTGCGTGCTCGGGCCATCGCCGGTCTGGGCACCTCCGGCCTCGGCGCGATGGCTTCGGTCCCCTCACCCTCCGCCGAGGTCGCCGAGCGGCTCGGCCGCCGGTCCGCGGCGCTCAACATCGCCGCCGTCAACGGTCCGGCCGCCACCGTGGTCTCCGGCGACCGGGACGCGGTCGAGCAACTGGTCGGGGAGTACCGGGCCGAGGGCGTCCGGGCCCGGCTCGTCCCGGTCGACTACGCCTCGCACTCCCCGCAGGTGGAGCCGCTGCGCGGGACGCTGCCGGGCCTGCTCGCGCACGTCCGCCCCCGTGGCGCCGAGCTCATCTTCTACTCCACCGTCACCGGCGGCCCGCTGGACACCGCCGGGCTGACCGCCGACTACTGGTACCGCAACCTCCGAGGCACCGTCCGGCTCGACGACGCCGTGCGGTCCGCCCTCGCCGACGGGCACCGCACCTTCGTCGAGGTCAGCGCCCACCCCGTGCTGACGTCCGGGCTGGCCCAGACCGCCGACGGGCAGGCCGCCGTCACGGGGACACTGCGCCGTGACCACGGCGGGCCCGAGCAGTTCGAGGCGGCCCTGGCCGACCTGTGGGTGCGCGGTGGAGCCGTCGACTGGTCCGCGCGGTACCCCGGGCGGGGCGGGCACGTGCCGCTGCCCACCTACGCGTTCCAGCGCCGCCGGCTGTGGCTGGACGGCGTCACCGCGCCGCTGGCGGCGGGTGGCGCCCCGGTGGCCGGGGAGCAGAGCGTTCCGGAGGCCGACGGCTGGAGCGAGGAGGCGGCGCTGGCCGCCGTCCGTGCCGGGGCCGCGCTGGTGCTCGGCCAGAGCGGACCGGACGCGATCGACCCCGACCGCACCTTCAAGGACCTCGGCTTCGACTCGGTCGCCGCCGTCGAGTTCCGCGACCGGCTCTCCGGAGCGACCGGCCTCGCCCTGCCGTCCACGCTGACCTTCGACCACCCCACCCCGCGCGCGGTCGCCGCGCACCTGGCCGCACCGGCGGGGCCGGCCCGGCCGGCCGGGGAGTTCCGGGCGGCGGCGGACGACGACCCGATCGCGGTGGTCGCGCTCGGCGGACGGTGGCCCGGCGGCGCCGACGACCCCGAACAGCTGTGGGAGCTGCTGCGCGACGGCCGCGACGCGATCGGACCGTTCCCCGCCAACCGCGGCTGGGACCTGGAGGCGCTCTACGACCCCGACGGGGAGCGCCCCGGCAGCTCGTACACCCGCCAGGGCGGGTTCCTGACCGACGCCGACCGCTTCGACGGCGCCTTCTTCGGCCTCGCCCCGAGGGAGGCGGCCGCGATGGACCCGCAGCAGCGGCTGCTGTTGGAGACCGCGTGGGAGGTGACCGAACGGGCCGGCATCGTCCCCGCCACCCTGCGCGGCAGCCGCACCGGCGTCTTCGTCGGCGCCATGCCGCAGGAGTACGGGCCGCGCCTGCACGAGACCCCTGCCGCGTACGAGGGCCACGCCCTCACCGGCTCCCTCGGCTCCGTCGCCTCCGGCCGGCTCGCGTACACCCTGGGGTTGGAGGGCCCGGCGATCACCGTCGACACCGCCTGCTCGTCCTCGCTGGTGGCGATCCACCTCGCCGGCCAGGCGCTGCGCGCCGGGGAGTGCGACCTGGCCCTTGCCGGCGGCGTCACGGTGATGTCCGCACCCGGCATGTTCACCGAGTTCAGCCGCCAGCGCGGACTCGCCCCGGACGGGCGGTGCAAACCCTTCGCCGCCGCCGCCGACGGCACCGCCTGGGCCGAGGGCGTCGGCCTGGTCCTGCTGGAGCGGCTCTCCGACGCGCGAAGGCGCGGCCACCGTGTCCTCGCCCTCGTCCGCGGCTCCGCCGTCAACCAGGACGGCGCCTCCAACGGGCTCAGCGCCCCCAACGGCCCCGCCCAGGAACGCGTCATCCGCCAGGCCCTCGCCCAGGCCGGCCTCGCTCCCGGCGACGTCGACGCCGTCGAGGCGCACGGGACCGGTACGGCGCTCGGCGACCCGATCGAGGCCGGCGCGCTGATCGCCGCGTACGGACACGGGCGCGAGCGGCCGCTGCTGATCGGCTCCGCCAAGTCCAACCTCGGCCACACGCAGGCCGCGGCCGGCGTCACCGGCGTGATCAAGCTCGTCCAGGCGCTGCACCACGGCGAACTGCCCGGCACGCTGCACCTGGACGCGCCCTCCCCGCACGTCGACTGGGCGGCGGGGGACGTCGCGCTGCTCGACCGCACCACGCCGTGGCCCGCCACCGGGCGGCCCCGCCGCGCCGCCGTCTCCTCGTTCGGGATCAGCGGCACCAACGCCCACCTGATCCTGGAGGAGGCGCCGCAGGACCCGGCGGACACCGGGTCGGAGGCCACCGACGCCCGGCCGGCCTCCGGCACCGGACCGTCGCCGGCCGCGCACCCCGGCACCGAGCCGGGGCGACCCGCCACCGCCGGACCCGCCGCGGAACGCGTGCCGTTGCTCGTCTCCGGCCGCGGCGAAGCGGCCCTGCGCGCACAGGCGGAGCGGCTGGTGCCGCTGGCCGAGCGGGGAACGCCGGGTCTGGGCCGGGCGCTCGCCACCACGCGGACGCACTTCGAGCACCGGGCGGCCGTCCTCGGCGACCCGGCGGACGGCCTGCGGGCGCTCGCCGACGGCCGGGAGGCCCCCGGGCTGCTGCGGGCCACCGCCGCCCGCGGCGTGCGCACCGCCTTCCTGTACTCCGGCCAGGGCAGCCAGCGGCCCGGCGCGGGCCACGAGCTGTACGCCTGCGAACCGGCGTTCGCCGCCGCCGTGGACGAGGCCGCCGCGCTGTTCGCCGGCGAGCTCGCCGTACCGCTCACCGAGGTGATGTTCGCCGCCCCCGGCACCGAGCAGGCCGCGCTGCTGGACACCACCGCGTACACCCAGCCCGCGCTGTTCACCCTGCACGTCGCGCTGCACCGGCTCGCCGAGTCGTACGGGCTGCGCCCCGGCCACCTGATCGGGCACTCGGTCGGCGAGCTGAGCGCCGCTCACCTGGCCGGGGTGCTCTCCCTCCCGGACGCCGTCACCCTGGTCGCCGCGCGCGGCCGGCTGATGGAGGCACTGCCCGCCGCGGGCGCGATGGTCGCGGTGCGGGCCACCGAGGCCGAGGTGGCGGCCGACCTCGGGCCGGCGGTGTCGCTGGCAGCCGTCAACGGCCCCTCCTCCGTGGTGCTCTCCGGCGACGGCGAGCAGGTGCGCCGGATCGCCGACGCCTGGCGGACCCGAGGCCGCCGGACCAAGCTGCTCCAGGTCGGCCGGGCCTTCCACTCACCGCACATGGACGCCGTCCTGAAGGAGTTCCGCGCCGTCGCCGAGCGCCTCGACTACCGCGAGCCGCGGCTCGCCGTGGTGTCCAACCTCACCGGCGCGCCCGCCACCGCCGAGCAGCTGCGCAGCCCCGGCTACTGGGTGCGGCACATCCGCGAGGCGGTCCGCTTCCACGACGGCGTGCGCAGCCTCCGGGCGGCCGGGGTCACCGCCTACCTGGAACTCGGTCCCGGCCCGGTGCTCACCGCGCTGGCCGAGGACAGCCTCGACGACTCCGCCGAGCCCCGGGTGCTGGCCGCCGCGCTGCGCGCCGACCGGCCCGAACGCGACACCGTCACCGAGGCCCTGACCCGGCTGCACCTGCACGGCGTCGAGATCGACTGGCACGCCGTGCTCCCCGGGGCGCCGGCCCGCACCGACTTGCCCACCTACCCCTTCCAGCGCGATCGGTACTGGCTCGACCAGCCGACCGCGCCCGACGGCGGGACGGGCGGGCTCGCGGCCACCGGGCACCCGCTGCTCGGCGCGGTCACCGAACTCCCCGACGGCGCCGGACTGTTGCTCAGCGGCCGGATCTCGCTGCGGACCCACCCGTGGCTGGCCGACCACGCCGTCGGCGGCTCGGTCCTGCTCCCGGGCACCGCGCTGCTGGAACTCGCCGTGCAGGCCGGGACGCACGCGGGGACGAGCCGGGTCGAGTCGCTCGACCTGGAGACTCCGCTGGTGCTGCCCGAGCACGGCGGGATCAGGCTCCAGGCAGTGGTCGGCGACGAGGACGGCACCGGCCGACGACCGGTCCAGCTCCGCTCGCAGCCGGACCTCCCGGACGCCGGGTGGACCCGCCACGCCACCGGCGTCCTGGCCCCGCCCGGCCCTGCACCGCAGTCGCCGGACGCCGCGTGGCCGCCGGCCGGTGCCGAGCCGGTCGACCTCGACGACCTGTACGCCGGCCTGACCGGCCGCGGCTACCACTACGGCCCGGCGTTCCGGGGCCTGCGTGCCGCCTGGCGGCGCGGCGAGGACCTGTACGCGGAGACCGCCCCCGCCGCCGACGCCGCCTCGTACGCGATGCACCCGGCCCTGTTGGACGCCGCACTGCACGCGGTGGTCCGGGAGGCCGAGCGGACCGTCGTGCCCTTCGCCTGGCGGGACGTGACGGTGCACCGCACCGGCGCCACCGCGCTGCGGGTCCGGATCACCCCGGCCGGCCAGGACACCGTGGCACTGGAAGCGGCCGACCTCTCCGGCACACCGGTCGCCACCGTGGCGGCCCTCACCCTGCGGGCGGCTGCCGCCGGGACGGGGGAGACGTCCCTGCGGCTCGACTGGCAGGTCCTCCCGGCCGATGCCGTCGAACCCGCCGCCGGCACGGCGGGGCCCGCCGTCGACTGGGTGGCGTTCGGGGAGGAGGCACACCGGCTGGACCGGACACGGCCGTCGGTGAGCGCGGCCGGGGCGCGGCCCGCACACACGGCGCTGGCCGTGGTACGGGACGCCGGGGCGGCGCTGGCCACGGTGCAGGAGTGGCTGGCCGGTGACGGCGGCACGCTGGCGGTCGCGACCGAGCACGCCGTCGCCACCCATCCCGGCGAGGACGTGCCCGACCCGGCAGCCGGCGGCGTCTGGGGCCTGGTCCGCACCGCGCAGGCCGAGCACCCCGACCGCCTGCTGCTGGTGGACCTGGACGGCACCCGCGAGTCGCTGGCCGCGCTGCCCCGCGCGCTCGCCACCGGCGAGCCGCAGTTCGCGCTGCGCTCCGGCGAGATCCTCGTCCCCCGGCTGACCCGGGACCACCACAAGGACCTGCTGGACGTGACCGGCCGGGATACCTGGCGGCTCGACACCGATACCCCGGGCAGCCTGGACAGCCTCGCCGCGCTGCCCGCCCCCGAGGCCCGCCGCCCGCTCGGGCCGGGCGAGGTGCGGCTCGCGGTGCGCGCCGCCGGATTGAACTTCCGGGACGTGCTCATCGCGCTCGGCGTCTACCCGGGCGGCGCCAGGATCGGTGCGGAGGCTGCCGGCACGGTGCTGGAGACCGGGCCGGGTGTCGAGAGCCTGCGGGTGGGCGACCGGGTGGCGGGCCTCGTCCAGGGCACCCTGGGCCCGGTCGCGGTCACCGACCACCGGCTGCTGTTCCACGTCCCCGAGGGCTGGAGCGACGCGCAGGCCGCCACCGTCCCGGTCGCGTTCCTGACCGCGTACCACGGCCTGCACGACCTGGCGGGGCTGCGTGCGGGGGAGAGCGTGCTGGTCCACGCCGCCGCCGGCGGGGTCGGCCAGGCTGCTGTCCAGCTGGCCCGGCACGGTGGGGCCACGGTGTACGGGACGGCGAGCCCCGGCAAATGGGCAACGCTGCGCGGCCTCGGCCTGGACGGCGACCGGATCGCCTCCAGCCGCACCCTGGACTTCGAGTCCGCGTTCCGGGCGGCCACCGGCGGACACGGCGTCGACGTCGTCCTCAACGCGCTGGCCGGGGAGTTCACGGACGCCTCGCTACGGCTGCTGGCCCCGGGCGGCCGGTTCGTCGAGATGGGCAAGACCGACCAGCGCGATCCGGCGGCGGTCGCACGGGAGTACGGCGGCGCCGCGTACCTGGCGTTCGACCTGTTCGACGTCGATCCCGCCCGGATCGCCGCCGTCCTCGCCGAACTCGCCCCGCTGTTCGCCGCGGGCACGCTCACCCCGCTGCCGGTGCACGCCCAGGACGTCCGGCACGCGGCGAAGGCGGTCCGCCGGCTCAGCCAGGCCCGGCACACCGGCAAGCTGGCGCTCACCCTGCCCGCACCGCTCGCGGACGGCGGCACCGTGCTGGTCACCGGCGGCACCGGTGCGCTCGGCGGCCTGGTGGCCCGGCGCCTGGTCACCCACCATGCCGTCCGGCACCTGCTGCTGGCGAGCCGACAGGGCGTGCGGGCTCCCGGCGCGGCGGACCTCGCGGCCGAACTCGCCGCGCTCGGCGCCGGGACCACCGTCACCGCCTGCGACCTCGGCGACCCGGCGGCGGTGCAGGCACTGGTCGCGGCCGTGCCGGCCGCCCACCCGCTCACCGCCGTCGTGCACACCGCCGGTGTGCTGGACGACACCGTGCTGGGCTCGCTCACCGCCGAGCGGCTGCGCCGGGTCGCCGCGCCCAAGGCCGAGGCGGCCTGGCACCTGCACCGCGCCACCGCCCACCTGGACCTGGCCGCGTTCGTCCTGTTCTCCTCCGCCGTCGGCCTGCTCGGCAACCCCGGCCAGGCCAACTACGCCGCGGCCAACGCACAGTTGGACGCACTGGCCCAGCACCGCCGGGTACGCGGCCTGCCCGCGGTCTCGCTCGCATGGGGTCACTGGGCGGAGGCCGGCGGCATGGCGGCCGGCCTCGGCGCGGCGGAGACCGAACGGCTCGCCGCGACCGGCCTCGCGCCCATGGACAACGCGTACGGCCTGGCCCTGTTCGACGCCGCCCTCGGCACGCCGGAGGGCACCCCCGGGACGCCGTACGCCCTGCTCGCCGCCGCGCGGATCGACACCGCGGCCGTCCCCGCCGACCGGTTGTCGCCGCTGCTGCGCGGTCTGGCCCCGCGCCGCCCCCGGCGCGGGGCGGCGGGTGACGGCGCGGCGGCCCTGACGGCCAGGCTGGCCGGCCGCCCGGCCGCCGAGCAGGAACGGGAGCTGCTGGACCTGGTCCGGTCGACCGCCGCCGCCGTGCTCGGCCACCCCGACGCCGGCGCCGTCCGGCCCGACATCGGCTTCATGGACGCCGAGTTCGACTCGCTCGGGGTGATCGAGCTGCGCAACCGGATCAACACGGCCACCGGCCTGCGACTGCCCACCACCGCCCTGTTCGACCACGCCACCCCGACCGCCCTCGCGGCCCACCTGAGGGAGCGGCTGGCACCGGCCGAACAACCCCGGCTCCCCGACACCGCAGCCGAGTTCGCCCGGCTGGAGCAGGTCCTCGCGGCCCTGCGCGAGGACCCGGACGCCCGCGCCGACGCGGCTGCCCGCCTGGCCGCCCTGCTGACGGGGCTCGGCGCACCGGCACCGGCCGGCGACGACGACCTGGCCGCCCGGATCGGCGAGATCAGCAACGACGACATCTTCGACTTCATCGACAACGAGCTCGGAATTTCCTGAGGAAGGCACGCAGAGAATGAGCACGGACGAGCAGAAGCTGCGCGACTACCTCAACAAGGTCGCGACCGAGCTGCACCAGACCCGCCGACGGCTCGCCGAGGCCGAGGCCAAGGCCGAAGGCACCGGCCCGGAGGAGCCGATCGCCATCGTCGGCATGGCCTGCCGCTTCCCCGGCGGCGCCGACACCCCCCAGGCGCTGTGGCGCCTGGTCACCGAGGAACGCGACGTGGTCGGCCCGTTCCCGACCGACCGCGGTTGGGACCTCGACCACCTCTACGATCCCGATCCGGACCGGCCCGGTCGCAGCTACGCCCGCGAGGGCGGCTTCCTCTACGACGCGGGAGAGTTCGACGCCGGGTTCTTCGGCGTCTCGCCGCGCGAGGCGCTCGCCGCCGAGCCGCAGCAGCGGCTGCTGCTGGAGACCGCCTGGGAGGCGCTGGAGGACGCCGCGATCGACCCGCACGCGCTGCGCGGCAGCCGCACCGGAGTCTTCGCGGGCGTCATCGCCCAGGAGTACGGCCCGAGCATGCACCACCTGCCCGCCGAGCAGACCGACGGGTACGTGCTGACCGGCACCACCACCTCGGTCGCCTCCGGCCGGATCGCCTACACCCTCGGACTGGAGGGCCCGGCGGTCACCGTCGACACGGCGTGCTCGTCCTCGCTGGTCGCCCTGCACCTCGCCGCCCGTGCGCTGCGCGCCGGCGAGTGCGACCTGGCGCTCGCGGGCGGCGCCACCGTGTTGTCCGCGCCCGGCATGTTCATCGAGTTCAGCCGGCAGCGGGGCCTCGCCCCGGACGGCCGGTGCAAGCCCTTCGCCGCCGCCGCCGACGGCACCGGCTGGGGCGAGGGCGCCGGCCTGATCGTCCTGGAGAAGCTCTCCGACGCCCGGCGCAACGGCCATCGAATCCTCGCCGTGCTGCGCGGCTCCGCCGTCAACCAGGACGGCCGCAGCAGCCAGCTCACCGCCCCCAGCGGCAGCTCCCAGCAGCGGGTGATCCGTGCGGCGTTGGCTTCGGCGGGGCTGGGTCCGTCGGAGGTGGACGTGGTGGAGGCGCACGGGACGGGTACGGCGCTCGGTGATCCGATCGAGGCGCAGGCGTTGTTGGCGACGTACGGGCGGGGGCGGGAGCGCCCGTTGTGGTTGGGGTCGGTGAAGTCGAACATCGGGCACACGCAGGCGGCGGCGGGTGTGGCGGGTGTGATCAAGTCGGTGCTGGCGATCCGGCACGGGGTGCTGCCGAGGACGTTGCACGTGGATGCGCCGTCGCCGCATGTGGACTGGTCGGCGGGTGAGGTGCGGTTGCTGACGGAGGAGCGGCCCTGGCCGGAGGTCGGGCGTCCGCGTCGGGCGGCGGTGTCGGCGTTCGGCGTCTCCGGGACCAACGCGCACGTGATCATCGAGCAGGCCCCGGCAGCCGGGCCCGCCGAGCGCGGGACGGCCCCGCACGTGCTGCCGTTCGTCGTGTCGGCCCGTTCGGCCCAGGCACTGCGCGTCCAGGCCGGGCGGATCGCCGCCGCCCTGGAGCACACCGACGCGCTGGACGCCGCCCACACCCTGGTGCGCGGCCGGGCCACGCTCGAGGAGCGGGCCGTGGCCGTCGGCCGCCCGGACGCGCTGCGCGACCTGGACGGGCCCGAGGTGGTCCGCGGCAGCGCCGGGACCCCCGGCAAGGTGGTCTTCGTCTTCCCCGGCCAGGGCTCCCAGTGGGTCGGCATGGCCGCCGGACTGCTCGCCACCGAGCCGGTCTTCGCCGAGGCCCTGGAGGAGTGCGCCGAGGCGCTCGCCCCGCACACCGACTGGTCGCTGCTGGACGTGGTCCGCGGCGTCCCCGGCGGACCGGACCCGGACCGGGTGGACGTGGTCCAGCCGACCCTGTGGGCCGTGATGGTCGCCCTCGCCGCCCTCTGGCAGGCGTACGGGGTGCGCCCCGATGCCGTGGTCGGTCACAGCCAGGGCGAGGTCGCCGCCGCGTATGTGGCCGGCGGACTGACCCTCCCCGACGCGGCCCGGATCGTCGCCCGCCGCGCCCAGGCGCTCGCCACCCTCTCCGGCAAGGGCGGCATGGTGTCGGTGGCCCACCCGCTCGCCGAGGTCGAGCAGCGGATCACCGCCTGGCCGGGGCGGCTGTCCATCGGCGTGGTGAACGGCCCGCTGTCCACCGTGGTCTCGGGTGACCTGGACGCGCTCGCCGAACTCACCGAGGCCTACACCGCCGAGGGCGTCCGGGTCCGCCCGGTCAACATCGACTACGCCTCGCACTCGGCGCAGACCGACGCCCTGCGCGGGCAGCTGCTGGAGCTGCTCGCTCCCGTCCGCCCGCGCACCGGTACCGTTCCGCTGCTGTCCACCGTCACCGGCGCGTGGCAGGACACCGCCGGACTGGACGCCGCGTACTGGTTCCAGAACCTGCGCCGCACCGTGCGGTTCGAGCAGGCCACCCGGCAGCTCGCGGTCACCGGGCACACCGTCTTCGTCGAGGTCAGCCCGCACCCGGTGCTCACCGACGCCATCGAGGACACCCTGGACGACGCCGGCGTCGCCGGCCCGGTGGTCACCGGGTCGCTCCGCCGCGACCAGGGCGGTCGGACCCGCTGGCTCACCTCGGTCGCCGAACTCCACGTCCGCGGCGTCGCCGTGGACTGGACGGCCGCCTTCGCCGGGACCGCCCCCCACCCCGCCGAGTTGCCCACCTACCCCTTCCAGCGGCAGCGGTACTGGCTGGACGCCACGCGCTCGCCCGAGCACCTCGCCGGCCGGGCGCCGGCCCCCGACGGCCGGTTCTGGGACCTGGTCGCCGGCCGGGACGCCGGACGGCTCGGCGAGGAGATCGGCGTCGACGACGACCGGCTCATCCCCGTGCTGCCCGCGCTGGCCTCCTGGTGGGACCGCCGGCAGGCGGCGAGCGCCGCCGACGGATGGCGCCACCGGATCACCTGGCGGCCCGCCGCCGTGCCCGCCTCGCCCGCCGCGGACGGCAGCTGGCTGATCGTCACCGCCGAGGAGCACACCACCCACCCGTGGACGGCCGCCCTCGGCGAGGCGCTCGCCGCGCTCGGTGCCCGGACCGCCGTGCTGGCCGTCGGCCCGGACCGGGCCCGGCTCGCCGCCGACCTGACCGCCGCGGGCCCGGTGGCCGGCGTGGTCTCGCTGCTCGCCCTGCGCGCGGGCAGCCACCCCGAGCACCCCGCGCTGCCCTGGTCGCACGCCGCCTCGGTCGCCCTCGCCCAGGCGCTGGACGACACCGGGACACCCGCCCCGATCTGGTACCTCACCAGCGGCGCCGTCTCCACCGGCCCGTCCGACCCGGTCACCGACCCGGACCGGGCCCTGGTCTGGGGCTTCGGCGCGATCCTCGCCGTCGAACAGCCCGACCTGCACGGCGGACTGCTCGACTTGCCCGCCGAGCCCGACGGGCGCGTCTGGCGGCAGGCCGCCGCGCTGATCGCCGACACCGCCGCCGAGCGCGAGGTGGAACTCGCCCTGCGGCCCGCCGGGGCCTTCGCCCGGCGCCTGGTCACCGCCGCCCCGGTGGGCGAGGCCGCCGAACCCTGGCAGCCGACCGGCACCACCCTGATCACCGGCGGCACCGGCGCCCTCGGCGGGCACGTCGCCCGCTGGCTCGCCGCGCGCGGCGCCGAGCACCTGCTGCTGGTCAGCCGGCGGGGCGCCGACGCGCCCGGCGCGGCCGTGCTGGAGGCCGAACTCGCGGCCCTCGGCACCCGGGTGAGCTTCGCCGCCGCCGACGTCGCCGACCGCGACGCGCTCACCGCCGTCCTGGACGGCATACCCGCGGAGCTGCCGCTCACCGCCGTGGTGCACACCGCGGCCGCCCTGCACGACGGACTGATCCCCACCCTGACCGCCGAGCGGCAGGAGCTCGCCCTGCGCGCCAAGGCCGGCGCCGCCCGGCTGCTGCACGAGCTCACCGCCGACCGCGAGCTCGCCGCGTTCGTCCTGTTCTCCTCGCTCGCGGGCGTCGCGGGCATTCCCGGCCAGGCCAACTACGCCCCGGGCAACGCCTACCTGGACGCCCTGGCCGCCGAACGCCGGGCCGCCGGGCTGCCCGCCACCGCCATCGCCTGGGGTCACTGGGCCGGTGACGGCATCGCCGCCGACGGCGCCGAGCAGCAGCTGCTCCGGCACGGCCTGGTCTCGCTGCCGCCCGTGCAGGCGGTCGAGATCCTCGGCCAGGCCCTCGACCACGGCGAGAGCCACCTGGTGGTCGCCGACGCCGACTGGACGACCCTGTTCCGCGGCCGACGGCACCCGCTCGCCGCCGAGCTCGCCGGCGGCGGCGCGCCCGAACCGGCGGCCGACGAGCCGGGGGGCGACCTGCTCGGACGGCTGGCCGCGCTGCCGGCGGCCGAGCGCCGCCGCAGCCTGCTCGGCGTGGTCCGCGCCCAGGCCGCCGCCGTGCAGCGGCACCGCTCCGAGGACGCGATCGACCCCGCCCGGGCCTTCCGCGAGCAGGGCTTCGACTCGCTCACCGCCGTCGAGTTCCGCAACCGGCTCGGCGCCGCCACCGGACGACGGCTTCCCGCCACCGCGGTCTTCGACCACCCCACCCCCGCCGCGCTCGCCGACTGGCTGGCCGACGAGCTGTGGGGCGCCGAGGAGCCGCCGGCCGCCGCCCCCGCGACCTCGGCCGCGCCGGACACCGACCCGATCGCCATCGTCGGCATGGCCTGCCGCTACCCCGGCGGGGTCGGTGCGCCCGAGGACCTCTGGCGCCTGGTCAGCGACGGTGTCGACGCCCTCGGCGAGTTTCCGACGGACCGCGGCTGGGACCTGGAGAACCTGTACAGCCCCGACCCCGACCGCCCCGGCACCTCCTACGCCCGGCACGGCGGATTCCTGGACACGATCGGCGACTTCGACGCCGAGTTCTTCGGCATCTCCCCGCGCGAGGCGCCCGCCGTCGACCCGCAGCAGCGGTTGCTGTTGGAGACCGCCTGGCAGCTCTTCGAACGCGCGGGCATCGACGCGACCGCGCTGCGCGGCAGCCGCACCGGCGTCTTCGCCGGCATCTCCGGCCGCGACTACGGCTCCGGCAACCAGCAGGTGCCCGGGGAACTGGAGGCCTACCTGGGCATCGGCAACGCGGGCAGCGTGGCGTCGGGGCGGATCTCGTACACCTTCGGGTTCGAGGGCCCGGCGGTGACGGTCGACACCGCCTGCTCGTCGTCGCTGGTCGCGCTGCACCTGGCCGCCCAGTCGCTGCGCAGCGGGGAGAGCGACCTGGCGGTGGCCGGCGGTGTGCTGCTGATGACCACGCCCACCACCTTCGTGGAGTTCTCCCGGCAGCGGGCGATGTCCCCGGACGGGCGCTGCAAGGCCTTCGCGGCGGCGGCGGACGGCACGGGGTGGGCGGAAGGCGTGGGTCTGCTGCTGGTGGAGCGGCTGTCGGACGCCCGGCGCAACGGGCACCAGGTGCTCGCGGTGCTGCGCGGCAGCGCGGTGAACCAGGACGGCGCGTCCAACGGGCTCACCGCGCCGAGCGGGCCGTCGCAGCAGCGGGTGATCCGTGCGGCGCTCGCTTCGGCGGGGTTGGGTCCGTCGGAGGTGGATGTGGTGGAGGCGCACGGGACGGGTACGACGTTGGGTGATCCGATCGAGGCGCAGGCGTTGTTGGCGACGTACGGGCGGGGGCGGGAGCGCCCGTTGTGGTTGGGGTCGGTGAAGTCGAACATCGGGCACACGCAGGCGGCGGCGGGTGTGGCGGGTGTGATCAAGTCGGTGCTGGCGATCCGGCACGGGGTGCTGCCGCGGACGTTGCACGTGGATGCGCCGTCGCCGCATGTGGACTGGTCGGCGGGTGAGGTGCGGTTGCTGACGGAGGAGCGGCCCTGGCCGGAGGTCGGGCGTCCGCGTCGGGCGGCGGTGTCGGCGTTCGGTGTCTCCGGGACCAACGCGCACGTGATCATCGAGCAGGCCCCGGACGACGCCGAACCCGACCACGCCCTGTCGGCACCGCCCCTGGTGCCCTTCGTGGTCTCCGCGCGCTCGGCCGAGGCGCTGCGGGCGCAGGCCGGGCAGATCGCCGGCCTGGCGGCCGACGGCGATGCGGTCGCGGTCGCCCAGGCGCTGGTCTCCTCGCGGGCCCACCTGGAGGAGCGAGCCGTGGTCCTCGGCCCGGTCGGGGCACTGCGCGCCCTCGACGGACCCGAGGTGATCCGCGGCACCGCCGGCTCCGGCGGGCTCGCCTTCCTGTTCTCCGGTCAGGGGAGTCAGCGGGTGGGGATGGGGCGGGAGTTGTACGCGTCGTTCCCGGTGTTCGCGG
>NZ_JBEOSF010000036.1:0-93908 GCF_040302725.1 Kitasatospora sp. NPDC097605
TCTGCGGCGTCGAGCTCGGCGCGCAGGGCGGGCAGCAGGGTGCGTGCGGCGGCGGCGGCCGCGGGGGTGGGGTGGGGGTCAGCGAGGACGGCGTCCACGGCAGCGCGGGCGGACATCGGCCGGCCGTAGCGGCGCCAGACGGCGCCGGCGCCGTCGGTGGCGTAGGTGATGGTGAGGAACTGGGTGGGGGTCAGGTCGACTGGCGGCTCGCCGTCGCCGGCGAGCAGGGGGCCGAGTCCGCCGGCCTTGACCAGCAGCCCGACGGCCGCCTCGCCGTCCGGGTAGGTGTGCCGCTGCGGGCCGCCGCCGTAGGAGGGGATCGGGCGCACCGTCTGCTGCAGCAGGTGGGCGACCAGCGCCTTCTCCTGGCCGGTGGCGGTGGAGAGCGGGTCGGGCACGCGCTCCAGGAGCCGGCGGCCCTCGTCGCGCAGCACCCATGCCTGGACACCGACGTAGCCGCTGTACTCGTCGACGGCGCCGCTGGTGTACATGCGCAGCGCGCCCAGCACGGTGGCGTCCTCGGAGTAGTCGCGGCGCAGGCCGATGACGTCGGCGTGGTCCTTCAGGTCCCGCTCCACGCTGCGCCGCACCCGGTCCTCGGTGGGGCCGTCCTGCCAGGTGACGCGCCATCTGCGGGTGGGGTCGTCGTAGTTGGCGTCGAACTCGCAGGCCAGGGCGCGGCCGAGGGTGGTGAAGTGGTGGCGGATCTCGGTGCTGCGCGGCGCCATCGGCGCTCCTTCGTGCTGGTCGTCGGCCGGCCGGTGCGCGGTGTGGGGCCCGCCCGGGGTTCATCGTAGGGGCCGGGCGAGCGACGGCGGGGGCGGTTCACCAGAGGCGGCGGGGGTTGGGGTGGTTGCCCTTCCAGGCGCCGGTGTGCGGGTTGCGCCAGTACGGGCGGCTGCCGGGGGTGCCGGCGTGTTCGATGATCCGCAGCAGGGCGTGGCCGAGGTCGGGGCCGGGGCGGTAGGTCCAGGCGGTGGCGGCGAACTCGGCGGCGAGGCGGGCGCAGACCACCTCCCGGGAGGCACCGGCGGACAGGGCGGACAGGGAGGTCACGGGGCGGTGCAGGCCCATGTCGTGCAGGACGGTTGCCCAGGTGCGGGCGGCGCGGTGGAGGGCCATGCAGGCGCGGACGGGGGTGGGCTCGGCGGGGTTCCAGGCGGTGGTGATGATCTGCTGGACGGCGTCGATGAGCGGGTGGTCCGGGTCGAGGTCGGGATGGCGGGAGAGCCGGATCTCGACCCAGTTGGCGACGATCCAGCCAGCCAGGCGCACGGTGCCGTCGGGGTCGGCCCAGGCGCGGGCGCCGGTGCGCCCGGGGTGGGTGAGGTACAGGGCGGCGGTGTCCAGGGCGTCGAGGTTGCCGACGGCCTGGCCGGCGTGGAACATCGCGAGGCCGATGACGCCTGCGACGTGGTCGCCGTGGGTGGGGCTCTGGCGGGCGGCGGCGTCCAGGAGGAACGTCGCGTCGGGGGTGGTGGTGGTCGTGGGCACAGGGGTCCTCGCGGGGGGGTGGGTGGCCGGGTGGTCAGTCGTCGTCGCGTTCGGGGGCGTGGAGGCGCAGGATCGCCTTGAGCGCCCGGCCGAGGTGGGCCGGGCCGCGGTCGACGCGCAGGATCGGGTCCAGGGCGTGGGAGACGAGGCTGGCGTCGGTGCTCGGGAAGGTGTTGCCGGGGTAGGCGGCGATGACGCGCAGCTGGCGCTCCAGGCCCGGGGTGCGGCGCAGGTCGGGGCTGTGGTGGGTGATGGCCCGGCGCAGGCGGCCGGTGAGGTCGGGGGTGGCGGTGCGCTCGGGCCGGGCGTAGACGGCGGTGACGACGTCCCCGAGGGCGGCGGGCAGGTCCAGGGGGCCGGGCAGGTGCAGGCGCCGGTCGTTCCGGACGCGGTGGAGGATGCGCTGGGCGAGGATGTAGGCGGCCAGGTGCTGCAGGGCGAGGGTGTCGGCGCTGGACCGGCCGGTGCGCTCGGCGGGGCGCAGCGGCGCGTGGGGGCCGAAGATCAGGTTGTGGGTGCGGCGGGCGGTGAGGTCGAGGCGGTGAAGACCGGCGGCGGGGCTGTGCTCGGGGGTGGCGGCGGCGTGGATCGCGATGTGCACGACGGCGCCCGGGTCGTAGCGGTGGGAGGCGATCGGCTCGGACGCGGTGGCGATCGCGGCGAGGTGGCCGAGCAGGGCGGTGTCGGTCATCGCGGGTTCCCGGGGGTGGTGAGGGGCGGGACGGTGCCGGTGGCGCGCAGGTGCAGGTACGCGGCGGCGAGCTGCTCGTAGGCGCCGGCCATGGCGTCCAGGCGGGCGCCGTCGCGCTCGTCGGAGAGGTAGCGGTCAGGGTGGCGCAGCGTGGCCGCCTCCCGGTTGAACTGGCTGATCTGCGCGGCGAGCCAGACGTCCGGGTCCAGGAGCGTGGTCGGCGCCGAGTCGTCGTCGTCCTCGCCGACCAGTTCGCGATAGGCGGTGTCGTAGGCCTTCTGGGCGGCGAGGAGTTCGGCGGGCGGCTCGGCGTCGTGGAGGAGCTCCTGCAGTTCCTCGTCGGTGGCGTTCGGGTGGGCGGCGGCCATCGCGGCGTCCTGGGCGGCGATCTGGTTCTGGAACGCCTTGCGCAGGGCCCGCACTTCGGGGGTCTCGGCGGGGACGAGGGCGGCGGGGGCGAGTTGGTGGACGAAGGCGCGGGCGGCGACGCTCCAGATGTGGGCGCCGCAGGAGGCGGGGGAACGGAGCAGGCTCTCGTCCTGGTCGTCGGCGCGGGCGGCCTCGGCGAGGGCCAGGGCGTGGGCGGTCAGGGCGCGCGCCGTCTCGTCCAGCACCGTCATGGCCTCCAGGCCGCCGAGGTCGGCGGCGACCTCGATCTTCGCGGGCCGCATCCGCTTGACCGTGGTCAGCGGGATGCCGCTGAGCCGGTAGACCTCTTCGGGGGTGAGGCCGACGGCGAGCGCGCCGAGGACCAGCGGTTCCAGGCGGTCGGTGACGCTCTGCTGCTCCAGGAACCAGTCCCCCAGGGCGTCGCGGGCCTCATCCGGGTTGCGGAAGTACAGGGCGGGCTGCTCGGGGGCGTGCGGGGCGGCCTCGGCGGCGCCGGTGCGCTCGCCGCGGCGGTTGAACCAGGCGGCGAACGCCTGCGGGCTGTTGAAGCCCAGTTCGCGGGCGGCGGCGGACTTGTTGCCGCCGTGGGCGGTGACCAGGGTGCCGGCCGCGGTGGCCTTGATGCTGTCGAGGTAGTCGGCGAGGTACTCCTGCGCGTCCTCGGCAGCGCGGTAGACGCGCAGGGGGTCGCGGGAGGTGAGTGCGGCGGTGACGTGGTCGGGCAGGGGGAGCATGGCGGGGGTCCTTCGGGTCGTGGATCCGGTGGCGGGCGGGGCGCGGGGCCGCCGGGCGGGCGGCCCCGCGCCGGGGCGGGCTACAGCAGGTCGAAGTCGGCGTACGGGTCGTTGGCGGCGGCGCGCTCGCGGCGGATGAACTCGCGCAGCCGCGCGACGGTGGCCGGGTCCGGGTCGGCGGGCTCGAACGTCCACTCGTGCACGGCCATCTCCTCGCCGTCCTGGGTGACGGTCACCCGCAGCCGGCCGATGTGCTCCGCGCGGTCGTACCAGCGCTCGCCCAGGGCCTCGTTCAGCGCGGCCTCCTCGTTGCCCCGCTCGATGTCGCGCACCCTCTCGGAGCCGATCTCGCGGGCGGCCTCCTCCAGGTCGTTGTCCCACTCGGGGTGCGCGCTGAGGGTGCCGGTGCCGGTGACCAGCGTCCTGAACGCCTCGTCCGGCCCGTCCTGGACCTCGACGGTGTACTCGTAGCCGGCCGCGGCGAGGCCCTCGATGTCGGTCCGCTCCCAGGGCGCGTTCTCGGCGGCGTCGCGTCCCTGCTCCTCGTAGGCGGCGTCGGCGACGCCCCGGTCCTCGCTGTCCCACAGCTCGTCGCTGTCCGGACGCTGGTGGCGGACCGCGAACCGCGGCTGCCCACCGTCGTAGAAGGCGATCAGCTGCAGCAGGTAGGTCACCTGGCCGTACTCGTCGAGGCCTTCGGAGCGGCGCAGCTCCTGGCCCGCGTGGGCGAGGGGCTCGATGCGCTCGGCGGTCTCCTCGTCGACGGTCACCCTCTCGTAGGGGGAGGAGATGATGCGCAGTTCGCCGGCGGTGCTGCTGGCCATGAGTACGCTCCTGGGGTGTGGGCCCGCCGTCGTAACCGGCCGGGCTCTCGGTGCCGGGGGTTGCCGCCCCCGGCACCACCAGGATGAACCCCCGCACCCCAAGATCGCAACGCCATTTTGAAAGTTCTTTCAAATCTTATTTGAAACTCCGGGGTCGCCGGCCGCCGGCGTGCCCGAGCGGACCGACCGGATCTACCGGGCGGCCGGCCCGGCCCTGCTGCCGTAGCCAGGGGCCGGGCGGGTACGGACACGGCCCGTCCCGCCCGGCTGGTGTTCACGGCAGCGGCTGCTCGTTCTCGGTCCTCCAACGGAGCCGGATGTAGCGGGCGGGGTAGTCGGTGATGTCGGCGCTGGCCCGGCGGACCGCGAAGGCGGGCAGGCCCTCGACCTGGACCCGGGTGAGCACGGCGTCCCAGATCGGGATCCAGGCGTCCGGGTCGGTGCCCCCGCCGAGCTCCGCCAGGCCGTCCTGCGGGTCGCGGCGGAGCCAGGCGTCGTGGAGGGTCACGGTGGTGCCGTCGGGCAGGGTGACGATCGCCCGCGGCCCCGGCTGCGGCATGTAGGTGCTGACCTTGCCGTGGCGGTAGAGCCAGAGGTCGACGGCGGCCGCGTCGAACTGCGGGTGGACGTCGTCGCCGCCGACCTGCGCGGGGAAGTCGGGGTGCAGGCGGCGCCAGTTAACGACGGCGGCGCGGCCGACGTCGGCGCGGCGGGCGATCTCGGCGAGGAGCAGGCGTTCAGACATGGCGGTTCACCGTGATGGTGGGGCCGAGGGTGTCCAGGCGCTCGTCCACGCGGCGGGTGGCCTCGGCCAGGCGCACCTTGTGCGGCACCTCGGCGGCCCGGCCGGTGCTGGTGCGACACGGCCCGCCTTCTGCGGCGCCGCACTTCGGGCTCGTGCACTCGATCGCCAGTACCTCGGCGTCGATCGCTCGGGCGCGTTCCTGCGCGCGCCGGGCGGAGGCCGCGCGGGACTCCACGAAGCGCACGCCGGCCATCGCCTCGGGGAACGTCGTCGTCTCGACGTCGCCGTGCCGCCGGGCGATGAACGGGTTCGCCGGCGCCTCCGCGCGGCCGGCCAGGAGTTCGAGCTGCTGGTGGGTGGGGACGATGGTCGGCCCGCCGTAGGTGCGCCGGTCGCTGTCGGCGGCCGCCGCTCCCCAGGCGGCGCCGTCGTTCGGGAACGTCACGGCGAGCGGGACGTCGCCGGCGGTGATGGCGGTCAGGCGCTGGAAGCGGGCGGCATCGCCGGTGATCCGCTCGGCGGTGCGCCGCCACTCCTCGATGGAGGCTTCGAGTTCGACCGGCTCGGCCACGGTCTCGGCGGCGTAGGCGAGCTGGCGCAGCAGCACGCTGACGCCGGACAGGTGCAGGGCGATCTCCTCGACCGTGATGCGGCGCCCGGTGCGCAGGTGCGCGGTGTCGGCCGGGTCGGTGCTGGTCTGCGGGGTGGTGGTCACGGTGGTCTCCCGGTGGGGACGTGCTGCTCCGGCCGGCCGGCGATCGCGCGGACGGAGCGGCGGGGCGAGGGGGGTGAGGCGGTCAGAGGCCGGTGATGGTCATGCGGGCGCCGTACAGCAGCTCCTGGCGGCCGATCTCCAGCAGCGCGGAGAGGTCGCCGGTTCCGGCCTCCAGTTGGGCGGGCGGGATGCTGCGGGCGGGGGCGGTGAGGAACAGGACGGTGCCGTGGTAGTGGGCGGCGGCCATCCACGCCGGTGGCGGGCTCCAGGGACGCGGGGGCTGGTACCAGCGGCCGGTTCCCTGCCGCTCGATGTGCGTCAGGCCGGTGCGGTCGGCGGCGATGCTCCACTCCGGCAGGTGGCGCAGGCCTCCGCGGGTGAGGTCGACTGCGGGCAGGCCGTCGGAGAGCCGGTCTGCGCGGAATCCGAGGTGGCCGTGGCGGTCCTGCTCGCCGGGCTGGAGGTAGAACAGGGGCGGGCTGTTCTCGGGGACGGTGAACACGTAGTAGTCCTCAACGGGACCGCCCCGGCGGCGGTGCTGCTTGGGCGGCAGGTCCTCGGTGCGCACGTCCAGGCCGCGCCGGCGGCGCTCCAGGGCGAGCTGCGACCACGACCAGACCCGGGTCCGACCGCAGCCCTCATGTGTCCACACCGAGTGCTGAAGTTCCGTCGCCCGGGTGGAACCTGGGCGCCGGACCTCCTGGAGGGCGAGACCGACGTGGACTTCCTTCTCGCGGGTGACGTCGATCGGCTGGTCGCACAGGAAGCACACCAGCGGGTCGAGCGAGCCGGGACGTCCTGTCTTCTCGGCGTGTTCGAGCAGCTGCTGCACCTGGTCGGTGTCGGCGAGCTCCTGCACGCCCCAGGCGACGAAGTAGCCGGTGACGGCGGTCTGCGGCCGGTGCTCGAAGGGGTCGGCGGCCGCGTCGAAGCCCATCGGGCCCCGGCCTTCGTCGTCCTCGTCCTGGAGGTGCCGGCCCTGCTGGTACTCGGCGCGTACGGCCTTCAGCGCGGCCTCGTAGGACTCGCCGGTCTGCTCGGCCCGACGGCGGGCCGCGTTCTTCAAGGCCTGCTGCTTGGCGCCCATGGCTGCTCCTCGTGGCGCGTGGTCCCGTGACCCGGGCGCGCCTGAAGAGGGGGAGGCGGGCGGCCTGGAAGCGGACGTGCCGGTGCTGGGGCTGTTGAGTCCCGCTGGGCGGGTTCGGGTCGTCTTCGCCGTCCGGTCACGGGCCGGACTACTGGGCCACGGTCGTCAACAGCGCAGCGGCGACCGGGTTCCACCCTACAGGCGCCGATGGAACAGCGTGCAGCGCCCCGGAGGCGGTTTTCGGTCAGGTGCCGGGGAGCGGGTCCTGGTCGATGTCGTAGCGCACCGTGCGGTCGGGGGCGGTGGCGCAGTGCGGGCCGAGGCGCTCCCAGCGGGATTCGGGGGCGCGCAGGGGTCGGTGGCACTCCCGGCACCGGACGACCGGCGCGCGGTGGCGCGGGACGCCGGTGCCGGGCAGTGTCGGCTCCTCGTGGTCGGTCACCAGGGCCGGGACTCCCCGGCGGCGAGCGGGCAGTGCAGTCGGATGGTGGCCATGGCGCCGATCCTAGGTGAGGGCCGCGGTGGTGGGCGGCGGGCCAGCGGGTTCGACGTTGATGCCGTAGTCCCGTTCGTAAACGCCGTAGCGGGGGACGTAGGTCGAGCTGGCCCAGAAGCGGATGCGGTGGGTGCCAGGGGGCAACTCCGACTCGGGGATGTCGAACGACTCGAAGTTGTCCCAGTCGGTCTGCTCATCGATGACGCAGCGTTCGGGGCACTCGGGCGGGCAGAGGATGGTGTGCTCGCGTTCGCCGTCGTCGTCCTCGGTGATGCTGAAGGCGTGCCAGGGGCCGTATGAGTCGGTCATGGGCTCTCGTCTCCTGCGGGGGTGAGGTAGTCGGCGAGGGTGTCGGGGTCGCTGGCCAGGATCTGGGCGGCCTCGTACTGGATGTGGTGGTAGCCGGCCTCATGGTTGTAGCCCTGCCAGGTCGGCGGGTGGACGGCCCAGGTGCGCAGGGAGTGCTCGGGGTCGGGGTGGTCGGTGAGGGCCTCGCGGACAGCGGCCTTCGCGTCCTCCTGGCCGTGGCCGTAGTCGTCGGCCGGGGCGGCCGGGGCGGGTTCGGCGAGAGCGGTGAGCGCGGCCCTGGTGTCGTTCTCGGTGGTGGTGTGCACGGTTGGTTCCCCCCTCAGGTGGGCCGCCCGACCGGCGGTGCCGGGCGGCGCGCGGTGGTCAGTGCTGGGCGAGGATGTGGCGCTCCCAGGCGTCGACGTGGGTGTCGGCGCACCTGCTGACCGGGGCGCTGCCGAGGGGGCGGCCGCACTGGCAGGTGGCGTTGATGTCGCTGTCGTGGTGCTCGAGGACCAGGGCGTGACCCCCGGCGAGGGTGGCGGGGTGCTCGGTGTCGGCGTCGGTGGTGAAGGTGGCGGCGCGGGTCGCGGCGGCGGTCCAGGCCTCGCGGATGCCGTCGGGGACGGCGTCCCAGTCGGGGATGGGCTGTCCGTCGTACGCGAGGCCGGCTCGGTTGGCGGTGTAGGTCTCGAAGGCGGCGCGGGCGCGGTCGGCGGGGTCGGTGGTGAGCGCCTTCGTGGCGATCAGCGTCTCCAGGCGGTCGGCGACGTCGCCGCGGCCGGGGTCGAGTTCGTGGTCGGCGGGCAGGGTGCGGATCATCGTGATGACGGCGGCCAGGGCGGCGGGGTCGACGACGGGGTTGGGCATGGTGGTGGTCTCCGTTCGGCCGGGACGGTCAGAGGTGTATGCCGCGGGTGCGGAGCTCGCGGGCGGTGTAGTCGTAGAGGTCGCGGTTGTAGCGGGCGTCGTTGAGGGCGTGGTGCTCGGGGGTGTCCTGGGTGGGCAGGAGGACGAGGTCGCCGGCCATAGCGATGAGGGACTGGATGTCGGTGGCCCAGCGGGGGACATCCTCGGGCATGCGGGCCCAGTCGTTGTCCCAGAGCTGGTGGAGGCGGACGACGTCCTGGGCGGCGTACCAGGCGTGGAGGTGGGCCTGGCGGTGGTGGGTGGAGAAGTAGCGGGCGGCGCCGGTGGCGATGTCGGCGAGGGGGCGGACGTCGGGGTGGTCGAGGTCGAGGTCGCCGCCGGGGGTGAGCGGCAGCTGCGGCCACACGTGCTTCAGCAGCCAGGGGTTGTTGTGGAGGGCCGCGATGTTCATGTCGGAGTTGACGGCGTAGAAGTCGGTGCCCTGGTGGTCGGTGAGGGCGAGGGAGATGAGGCCGTCGGGGCCGTGGCAGGTGGTGATGAACTCGGTGTCGAGGAAGACGGGGCGCAGGGTCATGACGGGTTCTCCGGTGTGGGGCGGGTGATGAGGGCGTTGCCGGTGGCGTACCAGGTGCAGGCCTGCTCGCGGCCGCAGAAGACGCTGTGGTGGGTGGGGCAGCGGGCGCGGTAACGGTCGACGGCGGCGACGAGGGTGGGGTGGGCGGGCCGGCGGAGGCCGACGCTGCCGGTGATGCCGGTGCCGTTCCAGGTGGTGCGGACCTCGGCGCCGAGCCGGGTGAGGGCGGCGGCCAGGACGGCGAGCTCGCCGGGGGCGAGGACGTTGCGGGGGGCCTGGCGCTGGAAGTCGAAGTCGGGGTCGGCGATGTCGACGACCAGGACGGGCAGGTCGACGGCGCCGGTGGGGGTGACGGAGTAGCGGCGGTTGCCGTGGGTGCCGAGGTGGGCGCCGTGGTGCTGGAGGATCGCGCCGTCGGGCTGTTCGGTGTCGTAGAGCCAGGCGAGGCCTGCGGTGAGGAGGTGGTGGGCCGGGTGCCGGCCGGGGCCGGTACCCGGCTCCGCCAGGTCGGGGGCGGATGTCGGACTGGTGGGCATGGCTGCTCCGTGGAAGGGGGGTGGCAGGTGGCGGGCAGTTTCGTTACGCTGCACGCGTCGTGCGGGAGCTGCATCTGCTCCCTGGAGGTCGTTGCCCTGGCGGGCGGCGGCCTTTTGTCGTTTCCGGGGGCTCGCCGAGATCGAACATACCATATAAGACTTGCTATTTGGATGCTGTTCATGAGATGGTCTGCCTGTCGGGTCGAGGCGGCTCGATGCCGCAGGACGTACCCGCCGGGGTGCGTGCGGCTTCACGGATAGGAGACTGGGCATGTCGACCGCACTGCTCGTGCCGCCCAGATCGGGGCGGCGCGGCCCCCCGAGAGGACACCTCTACGTGCCTGCCGCTCCGAAGCGATCCCCCCTGCCCTCCGACCGGCAGCGGCGCCGGCGAAGCGCCGCCGAGGAGGTGGAGAACACGACCGCCAGGTCGCTCTACCTACGCCCGGACGTCAAGCGGGCCGCCACCGCGAAGGCCAAGGCCGAGGGCATCGCCCTGGTCCTGAAGATCCGCCAGGGCTGGGACGACTTCATGGCCGGCCGCTTCACGGTGACCAAGCCCGTCCGGACCGAGCCCGGGCAGCCGAAGGTGCGCAGTGCCCAGTGGGAGGCTGATGCCTACTGGGACGAGCTCGCCGCGGTCTGCACGACGGCCTCGACCAAATCCGGGTTCACGGTCAACCCCTCCGTCATCGCGGACCAGTACCTGGCCGCGTGGGTGGGGCTGGAACTGGTGGAGCCGGAGCAGGAGCCCCTGGTCCCCCACACCCTCTACCTCTACGGGTCCCTCAAGGTCCTCGCGATGGAGCAGGCCAAGCTGCAGGGCACCACGCTGACGGACAAGCTCCGCGAGGGCTTCGCCGCCTTCGTGGCCGGCGACCTGGAGATCACCGAGGTGCTCGGCCCGCTCGGGCCCAGCGACAAGAAGAAGCCGATCCCGTTCCGGGCCACCGACTCGGACTGGGACCAGCTGACCGCGTACTGCACGGCCGAGTCCGCCGAGGTCGGGTTCACCGTGAACCCGTCCGTCCTCGCCGACCTGATCCTGCGCACCTGGCTGGGCCTGCCCACGACGAGCGGGGACGCCGGCTAGGCGAGACCCACGGGGACGTGATGCCTGACCGCCGACAACCGGGCCCACGCTCCCGTTTCGAGAACACCATCTGAGAGAGAGTCCCCATGGCTACCGAGGCCATCGGGGCCCCCGCGCACGCGGGGGCCCTGGTTCCGCACACCTCGCTGCAGGTGCGCGCCGCGATCAAGGAGGCGCGCCCGGCACGGATCATGCTCGACGGCCCGTCCGGCTCCGGCCGGACCTGGACCGGGCTCGCCCTGGCGGCGGGTCTCGCCGGTGACGGCGGGCGCATCGGCGTGATCGACACCAACGGCGGCGCCTCGCTGCGCTACGCCGACCAGTTCGCTTTCACCGTGGCGGAGTTGGAGGAGTTCAGCCCCGAGCACCTGCTGAAGGCGCTGTACGAGGTGGGCGCCGCCGGCTGCGACATCGTCCTCGTCGACGACTACTCCAAGTTCTGGTCCGGCCCGGGTGGGCTGCTGGAGCTGGTCGACGCCGCGACCAGGGAGGCCAACCAGGAGGCCGCGAAGGCGCGGCAGCCGGCGCCGAGCGGCGCGGGCTGGACGGCGGTCCGTCCCCGGGAGCGGGCCGCGCTGGAGGCGCTGGCCGCGTTCCCCGGGCACGTGATCGTCACGGTCACCGCGCTGCCGGAGACCGTGCTGGAGGACGTCGGGGACGGCCTCACCGGGCCGCGCCGCCACGGCCTGCGTCTGGACCAGCGCCAGGGCGTGGACGGTCCGTACGACTTCGCCCTGAGTCTGCTGCCCGGCGGTGAGCACCGGGCGGTGGTGAGCAAGTCGCACATGCCCGAGCTGACCGGCCGGCTGCTCGACCTGCGGGCCGACTCCGCCCGGCAGCTCGGCGCCCGGATCGACGCGTGGGCCCGCGAAGGCGCGGACCGCTGGCCGATGGCCGACTTCTACGCCCGCGCATACGACCTGAACACCACGATCGAGGATCTGGAGCTGCTGCTGGGGCAGTTGACCGACACCCGGTCCCTGCGCGTGGCCGCGTTCAACGCGTGGCCGCGTCGGGCCGAGGGCAAGGACCGCAGGCTGGACGAGCAGTACGGCGCCCCGATCGCGCTCGGCGTGCTCGTCCGGCGCCGACTGGAGTCGATGCGGGCCGAGGCCGCGCGCGCCCGCCGCTTCGCCCCGCCCGCCCCCGCTGCGCCGCAGCCGCCCGCGCCCGCCCGCCCGGCTCCGGCCGCGCCGCAGCCCCCGGCGGACCGCCCCGCCCCGGCGCCGGCCGCACCACCGCCCCCGGCGGCGCTCAAGGCCGACCGGCCCGCCAGCCGACCGCTGGAGATCCCGCTCGTCGGCGAGACCAACCCGATCAACCTGGCCACGGCCGGCGTCGTCGCACTGATCCGAGCACCGGGCGCCTGGGACGACACGATCAAGCTGGCGAAGGCCTTCGCGGAGGCCTCGACCAAGCGAGTCGTGGATGAGCCGGTCCGCTGCGAGGACGGCTCCGGGGCGCTGCTGCGCACCGTCCTGACGGCCCGGCAGGACGAGCTCAAGGGCCGCGCCCTGATCGACACGATCTGACCCCCACCCACCCCATGCCCGGGCCGGACAGCCCACCGCCACACCGTGCTGTCCGGCCCGGCCCGCTCCCGGGAGCTCCCGGTGCGCCGCACCCACACCCACACCCTCACCGTGCTCGCCCTCGCCATCGCCCTGGCCTACGCCGTCCACCAGTTGCGCCTCGCCCGCCGGGCGGCGGCCGCCGCCGGCGTGGACGCTGTGGTCGCCCGGTTCGAGGCCGACCTCACCGCCCAGCACTTCCGTACCGCCCGGCGCCCGGGCGCCGGCCCCGAGAAGGGGGACCTCCCTTGACCGTCAACGGTTTCCGCAGCACCCCGCAGAAGGACCTGCGCCGCACCGCCCTGTTCGCCCTGCTGGGCAGCGAGGAGTTCAAGCGCAGCCCCTGCAAGAGGATCGGCCCCAGCAACCTGTGGGTCGACGACAGGATCCGGGCGGTGGACGCGGCGAAGGCGACGTGCGCGCCGTGCCCGGCCCGCGCGGCCTGCGCCCGGTACGCGCTCGAGTACAACGAGACCGAGGGCGTCTGGGGCGGCCTGGACCCCGCCGAGCGGCGGTCGATCCGCCGGCGCCGGGCGCGCCAGGCCGCCGCCGCCAGCGCGGCGAAGCAGGGCGCGGCCGTCCACCAGGCGCTGGCCAACCTCACCACCTTCGCCCGCCCGGACGGCACCGTCGTACGGACCCCTCGGCAGCTGGAGTACGTGAAGGCCATCGCCGCCGCCGACGGGAACCTGAAGAGGGCCCGCGAGCACATCGACACCACCCACCGCTCGATGTGCCACCAGTACCGGCTGCTGGCCGTGCGGGCCGGTCTCCCCGACTCGCAGTACGACCACGTGCCGGATGTTCTCGCGCGCATCGCCGTGGTCCTGGCCGAGGCGAACCTTGGGCAGGCGGCATGAGTACCGCGCCCGAGATCGTGGCCGCCGACGTGCTCGGGGCCCGGCTCGTCACCGGCACCGCCCAGGTGCTGGAGGGCCTGCTGGTCCTGGGCCTGGTCGAGCACGCGCGCGGCCTGGACTCGCTGCCGGACATCCTGCTGCCGACGCTGCCGCCCGGCCCGGACCGCGACGCCGCGCTGTTCCTCACCGGCGCGTCGGCGGCAACGGCGGCCGCAGCGCGACGTTGGCGCGGGCAGCAGTGGGACCCGGAGGAGTTCGCCGCCGCGGCCGCGCAGCTCCAGGAAGCCGGCTTCGAGCTGATGGCCCGCCGAGCCCGGCGGGCGATCGGCGCGGCCCGACTGCTCGGGGACCCGGCCGCGCGGCGGCCGCCGTGCTGACCGCCACCGCCCGCCGCGGCCCGGGCCAGCCGCCGACGGTGGAGATCGGCGACCAGGAGCTGCTCGGAGAGATGCTGCGCCTGGTCGCCGAAGGGGCGTCCGTGGAGATGGCGGCCGGCGGGGTCGGTTGGTCCAGGTCGGGGGTGTACCGGATGGCGAGGAAGGAGAAGGTGTTCCGGCAGGCGCTGACCGCGGCACAGAAGCAGGGGAGGGTGGTGCGCACGCCGCCGCCGGAGTGCGGGTCGGAGAGCCAGTACGGCAAGGGGTGCCGGTGCGAGCGGTGCGTGCTGGCGGCGGCGTCCGCGCGGGCCGGCCGCCGGGCGACGGCCAGGGCTCGCACGGGCGCTCGAACGGCTCGCCCTGACGGGTGAACACCAGCGGCTGGAGGGCGGGATTCCGGAATGCCCAGGGCGGGGGAAGTCGCCGCTGGGTACAGGTTCGACCTCGGGAGAGCGGGCACATTTCCGCAGGTGAAAGGCCACTTTTCGGAAATTGATCTAGGGATGTCCGGGCCTGTTATTAAGGCTGGCCCGGCGGGTGTGGGGTTGTCGGGTCATCGGATGGTCATCGGACTAATCCGGGCAGGGGGATCCGGCGCGCGGGGTGGCTGATGAGTCGCCACGGGGCTGGTGAGGGGGGTAGGGTGAGACCCGGCCAGAGATCGGTGATCATGCTGGCCCCCATGGACAAGAGCACATAAACGCCGAAACCCCGAGGTCTCGGATTCCCAGCAAGCTTGGCGGCAACTGGGGAGACGACTCGGGGCTGTAGGCGCCAAGACCAAGTCAGGTGGTCTCGACGTGATCGATGGTACCCGTGTCCCCTGGAGGGGACGCAAGAAGACCCACCCCGACGGGCGCGTGAACAGTCCGCGCCGACGTCGTCCGGGTGGGTCTCGTCATGTCTGAGGCTGCCCGGCCTGGTCGGCCGGCTCTTGTCCCCCAGTGCTCCGTCCCGATGTCGCCCTGGTGGCGTTTCCGGTTCGGTCGTCCGCCCGTCGGCCCGAAGCCCCGTAGGGGGTCGGTCGCCTTGAGCTGAGTCTCTCGGGCGCTGGTTCCGGTCCCCTTCCCGGGGGACTTACCACCTACATCGCCCGGCCGTCCGTCTCCAGGTGTTTCCCGCACCTGGCCTGACGGCCTCCATGTCACTGCCGGCTCCGCCGGGTTGAGGTTCCCGCCTCCGCCCAGCTCCGGCTAGGGCCCGCTACCGGCTTCCACCCCGGCCACGGGACAACGCTCACCGCCTCTGCACAGGGGGCGGGTCCTTCTCGGTTCTCCACAGAACCACCACACAGAGGTCGGCCACCCGGATCCTCATCCGGAGGGCCACCGCCGAGGGTGGCTTTTTTGCGCCCTCACACACGTTGAAGGAGCAACGCCATAATGCAGCACCGTCATGCCATTTGTCAGGTCGAGCCCCGCGACGGGGT
The DNA here is from genome assembly GCF_040302725.1 of Kitasatospora sp. NPDC097605. Classification (NCBI taxonomy): domain Bacteria; kingdom Bacillati; phylum Actinomycetota; class Actinomycetes; order Kitasatosporales; family Streptomycetaceae; genus Kitasatospora; species Kitasatospora sp. NPDC097605. Next base: position 14,775 of record NZ_JBEOSF010000036.1, read on the forward strand.
GGATGTCGGCCGAATCTCCACCCTCCCGGGCGACATTCCCGCCCCCCGAGCGGACGTTTCGAAGAGCCCGGGGAACCAGGGATTCGAATTCCCGTTCGAGAATGCGAAGGTGTCGAAGGCCCACCCGCGCGGCCGGGCGGACAAGACGCTCGCAGCCCTCCGCCGCGCCCGGGACCGGATGGTGGACGCCGAGGTCGCCACCGGCATGCCGGCCCTGTCGCTCAGCGAGGACCAGGCCCTCCAGGTCCGCAGGGTCGTCCGGCACATCAACGGCCACGAGCACCTGGCCCGGCTCGGCGGCGGCGAGCGGCTGACCGCGCACCTGTACCTCGCCCACGCCAACCGGACCGGCTACGCCACCCCAGGTCTGAGCCGGATCGGCGCTCTGCTCGGTGTGGACGCCGAGTCCGCCGGCGGCTACCTGTCCCGGGTCTGCGGCATGGGTTTCCTGCGCACCGCCGGCCGCACCCGGCGCCGGGACGGTTCGGTGTCCGTTCACCGGGTCGCGGTGCGCTCGATCACCGACGCCGCCGCGCGCGGTGTCGCCCGCCGGATGACGGCCGCTCAGTGCGCGGTGCTGGCCCGTTGGACGGTCGCCCTGCTGTCCGACGAGGACGTCATCACCCTCGGCCCGGACGACCGCTGGCGGCTGCTCCTGGCCGCCGCCGAGCACCCCCGCGGCCTGTTCCTCGGCGAGCAGCGAGCGCTCGGCAAGCTCTGGGGGCTGTCGGCGTCCGGCACCCGCAAGGCCGTCGCCCGGATGCGGAAGGCCGGCGTGCTGATGACCGAGCAGCTGCGCGACGGGGACGGCCGCATGGGGCAGACGCGCTGGATCATCATCCCGATCGCGGCCGCAACGGAGTGGGCCGACGACTACTTCGCCGCCCTCCCGGACCCCTTGGACCCGACCCCCTTCCTGTTCCCGGACGGCCTTTTTTCGGCTCTTGACCGGCGTCCCGATTCGCCGAGTAGCCCCTTCAAGATCCACTATGGCTTTGACCTGCAGAAACACCACGTTCCCTCAGGTCAGGACCGGCGCCCCGAGTTGCCGGGACAGAACGCTGTACCCCGGACGCTGAGTGGAGAACTGTCCGTAGACAAGGTGCGGGAGGTAGGCGGAACGGACGGTACCCAGTCCGCCATCGATGACCAGCCCACCAAGCAGCCGATGCCCGCCCAGCGCCAGCCGATGCGGATCACCGACGGCACCCGCCTCCTGGGCACGATCTGCGGCCAGCTCGCCCTCGGCGACCCCCGGTGGTCCCAGGTGACCGGCATCGTGCTGGAGCACCAGGGCCTCGTGGTCAACGGCCTCCTGGCCGCCGGCTGGCTTCCCACCCAGGTCCGGGCCCTGCTCGAAGGCCGCAACCTCCCGCACCCCGCCGAGGTCAGCACCAGCATCGGCGCCGTCGTCGCCGGCCGTCTCCGCGCGGCTGCTGCCGGACCGGTCCCCCGCCCCACCGCGTTCGACCGCGCCGCGCAGGTCGCCGCCTGCGACTGCTCCAGCAGCAGCGAGACGACCCCTGACCGCGACGCCTGGCGCGCGGAGTGGACCAGCGCGAAGCACAGCAGCACCGAGACGGCCAACCGCACCGTCGCCGAAGCCACCACCAGCCGCGGGACGATGCCCGAGTGCGAGGGGCAGGATGGGACGTGCGGGCGGCCGGTCTGGGACGCCACAGCGCTGTGCACGTACTGCCAGCCGACCCCGGACCCCACCGAGATGGCGGCGATCGCGCCGATCGCCGCCGCGTTCGCCAAGGCCACCCTGGACGCCGTCGGCTACGACCCGGACGCCCCGATCGACCTGAACCCCCAGCCGGCGCACTGGCTCGATGGCTGGCCCCTCGGCAGCACCGACCAGCTACGCGGTGGCTCGTCCGTGATGGAGCAGCTCATCGGCCCGATTCGGTGAGAGCAGGGTGATTGCGCGGTAATCACTCGCCGCCGTACCCCCTGAACTGTTGCGCCTCGGCTCGTGGTGTTGTGGCCTCAGAACGCCACGGAACACGCCATACTGTGCAAGCACGCGCGCTTGAGCACAGCTCGCCGCAGTCCCCTGAAACGGATCCCCCGCCCGGCAAGATGGCCGTTTTGTCAGATATGCCAGGCAAGGTGATTGCGGCGCAATCACCCCCGCGCCACCAAGTGGCGGAGGTCCGGCGACTAAGCTCAGCGCCCGAGAGTCCCCCCGTCCCGGAGAACCCCCATGTCCGCAGGCCTCGGCGGCCGCAATCTCAGCGCCGCACGAAACCAGCAGCAGCAACTCGCCAATCGGCAGCCGACCGCTGCACTCAACGAGCTGTTCCCCAGCCCGACCAACGGTCGCAAGAAGCTCAGGAACATCCAGTCCCTCGCGACAACCATCAGCTCGGACGGCCTGAGTACCGCGCTCACCGTCATCCCCGCAGAGCACTACATCAAGCACCATCCCGATCACGCTGAGGCCGTGAAGGCATCCGGCCGGCCCCTCGTCGTGCTCGGCGGACACCGCCGCCTCGCAGCTGCACAAGCCGCCGGCCTCGCACGCGTACCGGTCAACATCGTGTACGAGGTCAAGAGCGTCCGGATCGCCTCCCTCCTGGAGAACCTCCAACGCGAACCCCTCACCCCGGTTGAAGAGGGCGAGGAGTTCCAGCGCGCGATGCAGGAAGAAGGCCTCTCCCAGCGCGCGCTCGCCACCCGCCTCGGGGCCGACACCAACAAGCGGGTCTCCCAGACCTACATCTCCCAGCGCATCGCCCTCCTGAAGCTGATCCCCGAGCTCCAGGACGACGTCGACGACCAGTGGAGCGGCGAACGCGATACCGGCATCACGCTGAAGTTCGCCGCCGAGGTCCTCGCCCGCCTTTCCAAGGACGAGCAACGCGCGTATCACCACGGTGACCTCACCAAGGAAGCGGCGACGGCGAAGGCCAAGGGGGAGGAGTTGCCCAAGCCGGTGATTGCGCCGCAATCACCCCCGGCAGTACCGGCCGACCAACCCCCGTCCGCACCGCCCACGAACACCCCACAGACCGCCAGCGCGGCATCGGTGATTGCGCCGCAATCACCGCCCGCTGCACCGGCCTTCGTCGCACCGGTCCAGTCCGGCAGCACTGCGGAGGCTCCTGCTGCCGATCAGCCCGACAGCGCCGAGATGCCAATGCCGCGGCTGCCGGCCGATGAGCCGTCGGACGACCAGCACCCCATCGAGCCGACACCATCGCAGGGCTCGACACCGCGAGCAGACACCGCCGAGCACCGCGTGCTCACCCTCCAGGGCAGCCCGCACGACGTTGCCGTCGCGGTGATCGGCGTGCTGAGCCGGGAGGAGCTGCAGACGTTCTACGACCTGCTCATGGCCTCAAGGCAGAGCTGACCGGATGACGCTACTCACCCCGCAGAGTGAACCTGCTGCGGGGTGAGTAGCGCCCTCCACTGCACCGGTGTACCGTGCCGGACGAACGTCCACCTCGCCCGCCGCCACCAGGCCGCCGCCGAGCTCGTCGAACCCAGCAGACCTCAGCTCTGCCGCTGGTACGCACCAGGACAAACCCGCGCAGCCGCACTCCCCCCTCCCCGCAGAACCACACCCGGCCGGGGTGCGAGTGATTGCCGCGCAATCACCCCGAAGGCACGCGCTTCGCACCGTGCCCCAACCCCGTGGGAGAGACCCCGTGTCGGGCAAGCACCTCAACAAGACCACCGCCACCCGCATCATCGCCTTCATCAACCAGGCCGGCGGCGCGGGCAAGACCACCTCCGCCGTCACCATCGGCGCCTGGCTCGCCAAGTACGGCCTGAGGGTCCTCTTCGTCGGCCTCGACGCCCAGTGCGACGGATCCGCCGCCCTCGGCCACGACGCCCCCGACGAGATCGAAGGCCAGGCCACCATCTACGACGTCCTGACCGACCAGAGCGTCAAGATCACGGACGCCATCGTGCCCGCCTACGCCGGACCCGCTGGCGAGAAGGGCAGCAAGCGGATCGACGGCCTGGACCTGGTCCTCGAGTCCGTCGAGCTGGAGAACGCCGAACAGCTCCTCACCACGATGATGGGCCGGGAGATGTGGCTTCAGCAGGCGCTCGCCCCCGTCGCCGACGACTACGACGTCATCCTGCTCGACTGCCCCGGTAACCTCGGCCTCGTCGTCGTCAACGCCCTCGTCGTGGCCACCGAGGTCATCGTCTGCGTGAAGCCCGGGTGGAAGGAGCTCCGTGCCCTGACCCGCATCGAGCAGACCATCAACCGCGTGGCCGGCACCTTCGCCGCCAACGGGGCGAACCCGGCGATGACCGGAGTCCTGATGGTTGACGTGCCCACCACCCGATCCGCCGGCGCCGTCTACGACGACTCGAAGACCGAAGCTGCCACCGCCTACGGAGACCTGTTCCTCCCCTCCATCCGCCGATCCACGAAGGTCCCCGAGGCCTACGCCCACCAGAAGGCGCTCCCCTTCTACGCCCGCGCCGACGACGTCACCCTCGACTACGCCGCGGTCGTCAAGGCGCTCGGCTTCAGCCGCCGCTGATTGCCGCGCAATCACGCGAGTACCGCGTGGCGGGTGTTCCCGCTACACTGCCCGTGTCCGCACGGACAGTGCCCTTCTTCGGGTGTAGTCGTGTGGGACTCTCAGTGCCCCCAGGTGGCGGTCCGGGTTCCGGTTCCGGTTGAGGTTCGTTGTCGGCTAAACAGCTGAACTTCTCCCCTGGGGGCATGTCCCTTTCTCCCCGCCATTACGGCGTGCGACGGTGTCAAGGTCGCAGCGTCATTTGCGGGCCATTTCGACCGCTGAGTATGGCGCGCCGCCCTCTTCGTTTGCGACGCTAGCCACCGGCGCGGGTGCCGGCAGCCCGGGCGACTTCCCCCCTTGCGATGCCGGACGAGGAGAACGATGGCCGGCCTGGCTGCACACACCGACCCCGATCCTGGTCAGTCCCTGGCCACGGTGACCCACCTACGTCGAGGTCCCGTCAGCGAGCAGTCGGACGACGACCACCGTGCCGCAGCTCTGTGGTGGCAGGACATCTACCGCCAGATGGGCCGGCGCCTGGACGACGCCGCCACCGCCGAAGTGCACCGCATCGTCCTCGCCGGCATGAGCTTCCTGATCGACGGCGCCGAGGAGAACGGCTACGACCGGGCGACCCTCCAGGCGATGCGCACCCTGATCCTGGAGGCCGTCAAGGCCCCCGACCAGCTCTGACCGTTCCCCGGCGACGGCGGGCCGGGCGCCGATTTTGTTGAGTTCGGAACATTCCGGTGGGAACGGTCGTCTGCCATCATGGGGGCGGCAGTGCCTGGAAGTGATCATTCCGCTACGCACCCGGATGGGCCAGGGGCAGCACGGGCCCAGCGCCCGCGCCCCCCTTTCTTCCGGGTTCGGAGCCGAGGGCAGGGGGCGACACCATGACCACACCGCAGCGGCCGACCGGATCCACACCGGCCATGCTGCTCGACGAGCTCGCGAGCCCGCAGGGGCTCAGCCCGACCACCACCGCCGGCATCCCCGGCGGCACCGGTAGCACCGGCACCCGGTACGACCGGTCCCCCATCAACGTCCAGGTCCTCCAGCACGTCACCAAGGCCGACCAGGACGTCGCCGAGTTCATCGAACGGGCCCGCCGCGCCACCGGCGCCGCCGACGCTCCCCTGCCCGCCGACCGGACCGCGGTCTACCGCGCGGCCGCGGCCGCCGCCGCCGAGGTCGGAGGCGACTGGCCCCGCTACCTCGCCGCGATGGAGTGGCGCACCAAGGTGGAGTCCGAGCTGCTGCTCGGCGATGCCGGCAGCATCCGGCGTGAGCCGTGCCCCGAGTGCCGCACCTACGGCCTGATCTGGGTCCGCGCGATGCACAGGGTCAGCTGCCTGAACCGCCACTGCGCCGCGACCACCGAGACCGGCGAACGCCGGACGTTCACCGTGCAGCAGCTCGCCAACGCGCGCACCAGCGCCCGGCGCCTGCGCGTCGCCAGCTGAACCCCGGCCGCTCCGCCGGCCCCGCGCGCTCTGCGCGCCGCCGCCTGCCGCTCCGGGTCCCCTTCCGGCCGGCCGCCGTCTCGCACCGAGGAACACCGCATGCCCACCACCCTGGCACGACCGAAACCGTCCGTCCCCGATGACCTGATGAAGCTGGAGGAGATCGTCGCCTTCCTCGGGCAGTCGGGCCGGCCCATCAGCATGACGACCGCCCGGCGGTGGGCCAGGAGCAAGGAGCGCCCGATCAGGAACTGGGCGCCGCCCGGCCGGGGGCCGGGCCTCTACTCCCTCTCGGACTACCTGGAGAGCCACAGGGAAGCGCAGCCGCGCAAGGTCTGAGCCGCCGCCGGCTTCCGGGCCCCCGCCTGCCGACCAGCCCCCTGCACCGCACGGTGCAGGGGGCTTTCGCATGCCCACAACATACGAAAGACGACTTGCGTAAGTGATGCTGTCTATGGGATGGTGTTCATGCCGACAACGAACACCACCCCGGACCGAAGGGACCCGCCCGTGTCCATCCTCACCACCGCCAAGGTCCACCCCGACATCGCCTTCTACGACAAGCTCGCCGACCACCAGCAGGTCCAGATCGACCACCTCCTCGGCCTGCTGGACGCCGAGTTCGGCCTGCCCGACGCGTTCCAGCGCCGCGAGGTCTCCCTCATCGGCGCCCGGATCCTCGGCATCGAACTGCCCGGCGGGGCCGAACTCGCCCGCTGCCAGGGCCAGGACGGCGACTGTCCGGTCCTCACCGCCAACACCGCGCTGAGCGAGACCACCCACGGCTACCGCTGCGAGGACTGCCTGCCCGCCTTCCACGGCGAGTACGGCGAGTAGCCACCCACACTCCGGCCCGGCCACCGGTCGAACCCCCTCCCCTCCCGGTTCCCGGGGCCGGGCCGGACCCAAGCAGGCCGGGCGCGCGCAGCGGTCGACACCCTCTCGCGCGCGCCCGGCCGCTGATTGCCGCGCAATCACCCCTCACCCTCCCCACGCACCGTCAGCCCACCGGCCGGAGGAACACCGTCATGCCCACGACCCGCCCCACCGCCCTCGACCCGGAGCAGCGCGCGGACACCAGCACCCTCCTGCGGAAGGCCGCCGACCTCCTGACCGAGCACGGCATCTGGCGGGCCCCCGCCAGCCTCGCCGCCCCCGAGGGCTACCCCGACCGCTGGGACCCGCTGCTCTTCGCCGGGGCCGGACCCGCCACCGGCCTCGACCCGCTCGCCGCCCTGTGGCTCGCCGCGCACGGAACCCTGCCCTACATCTTCACCACGCCCACCCTGGAGGCCATCGCCGACGCGATGGACATGGTCACCGGCGACCCCCGCACCGCCGCCGCCGTAACCGCCCTGTCCGACAGCCTCCTCGCCGCCGGGAGCAGCACCGACCCGATCGAGCGGATCGCCTTCTGGGTCGAGAGCGCCTCCGACCTGGCGGTGATCGGCTGCCTCCTGCGCCTCGCCGAGGAACTCGCCGCCCCGGCGCCCACCACCCCCTGACCACCCCTGCCCGGCCGCCCCTGGGGCGGCCGGGCCCCGCCCACCGGGAGAGGCACCGCCGTGCACACCCGCCCCCGCCACCTGCTGCGCCTGGTCGACACCGCCCAGGCCGCGCTGCAGAAGCTCCTCACCACCACGCCGATCACGCTGCGCCGCGCGCGCAACGCCGCCGAGGCCGGCCTGGCCGTCGCCGTCGCCTACTGGGACACCGGCACCCGAGGCGAGCAGGCCGGCCCCGACCCCGACCCCGACCCCGACCCGCACACCCTCCTGCCGGCCGCCCTGGTATACGCCGACGACCAGATCCTCGGCCACCACACCGGCGACCCGGTGCTGTCCACCCTCTGCGGCCCCTTCGGCCACATCACCGGCGACGCCGCCGCCCTGGAGCACCTCGGCGACCAGGCACTGCTCCTCGCCACCGCCACCCGCCTGCGCCTCGAGCGCCCCGTCACCGAAAGGCCCGACCAGCCGTGACCACCCCGCTCCAGCTCCTGCCCGCCCGCTCCCCGTGGTTCACCGCGCCGGCCGACGCCCGGCGCACCGTCTCCGAGCTGACCGCCGACGCCCGCCGCGCCGCCACCGACCGCGCCGAGACCGTCTCCGCCTACGCCGCGCTCCACACCGGCGCCCTCGGCATCCACGCCCCCCACCGGCACTGGCACGGCCACCCGGACGGTACCGCCCACTACGCCGACGGCGACGGCCTGGCCCTCGTCTTCGACGCCGTCCTCGCCGCCGCCGGCGGCCCGGCCGTCACCGCGATTGTGCCCGCCGGCTGCGGCACCGACCACGCCGTCCTCCTCACCGGCCCGGCCGGCCTGGCGCTCGCCCGCACCGCGGCCGCCGGCTGCACCGGCCACCCCGTCGCCGACACCCCCACCACGGTGCTCACCCTCGCCGCCGCCTTCCCGCCGCCGGCCCCGCCCGTCCCGGTGCCGCCGCTCCCGCCGTACCCGCCGACCGCCGGCCGGGCGCCGGAGTCGGCCGCGGCCTGCTGGTGCCCGAAGGGCGGCGACCCCTACCAGTGCCCCGCCGCCGAGGACGACCGGTGCGAGTACCAGACCGGCCAGCCGGCGGCCGGCCGTTGAGCGCGCCCACCCCGGCGGCGGGCACCCAGAAGCCGCGGGTGTTCACGGTCGAGCTGCCGACCGGCCTGGTGCTGCTGAACGCGAACGACCGGCTGCACTGGGCGGTCCGGGCCCGGCGCGTCCGGGAGATCCGGGACGCCGCCCGGTGGATGGCCCGCCACAACAAGGTCCCCCGGCTGGCCCGGGCGCGGATCGACGTCGTGGTGCACCCCAAGCCGCGTGCCTCCCGCTTCGACCCGCACAACTGGGGGCCGTCGGCCAAGGCCGCGATCGACGGCCTGGTGGACGCCGGCGTGCTGCCGGACGACAGCTCGGCGTACCTGGTGGCCAGTGAGGTCCGTGCCGGAGACCCGGTTCGCGGCGGCCGGCTGGACCTGGTGATCACCGAAGTCTTCCGAGACGACCAATAGGCCACCTCGAAAAGGACTTGCATCGAAGATGCTGTTTGTGAGATGTTGTTCATGCCGACAACGAACCGCCTCTCACGAAGGGACCACACCCACCTTGACCACCACCGCACCCACCCGCCCCGGCCCCGACTGGCTGATCCGCGCGATCGACATCTCCCGCCCGTGCCGCCCCTGGGAGGACCCCACCATCCCCGGCACCACGTACACCGCCGACACCCGCGAGCAGGCCGAGGCCAACCTGCCCGCCATCCGCGACACCGTCACCGCCTACATCGCCGCCACCCCCGGCGCCGAGCTGTTGCAGATCCGGATCGTCGCCACGGAGTACCACGGACTGACCGTCGTCAGCGCCGTTCGGTACCCGCCGAACGGCGACATCCCCGACGACGAGGCCGCGCTGACCCGCCGCCTCATCGCCGACGACCCCGCCGCGAACGTCGTGGCCACGCTGCGCCGCGCCGACACCGCCGTGGTCATCGCCGGACAGCCCGGGTCGACCGCCACCGAGAACGAGATCCGCAGGGTCCCGCCCGGTGACGCGTGCGACGACCTGGTCACCCTCCGGGTCGTCTGACCCCGCACCGAACCGGGGCCGCGCCCGCCTCCTCCCCTCCGGCGGGCGCGGCCCCACCCACCGCCCGGCGACGGGCCCCCACACCCCGCCTGGAGAACCCCGATGCTCACCACCGTCCGCACCTACCGCAGGCTCCCGCCCGATTGGGCCAAGCGCCGCTACGAGCAGTTCAACCGCGCCATCAAGGTCACGGCGATCGTCCACCACCTGCTGCGCGAACAGTTCGTCCACTCCGCCGACCAGGCCACCGACGCGGTGATCATCGCCGCCGCCCGCGACATCGCCGCCGGAAGCAAGCTGCCCTCGCCGACCACCTGCCAGGCCGTCCGCGACACCATCGCCGCCCTCATCACCGTCCCGATGCCCGACACCAGCGACAAGGACGCCATGGAGCAGATCCACCAGCTCCTCAACGGCCAGGGCTGGGACGGCAACACCTTCGAACAGCTCGCCAGCATTGTCCGCTCCACCGGCCGCACCATCGCCGACACCGACCACTGACCACGCCGCCCGGGCCCGCCCGACCCCGCACGCCGGGCGGGCCCGCCCAACCCCCGAGGACACCACGACCGTGACCACCGACCCGCGCGAGTACTACGCCATCCACCTGCCCGACGGCCGCTACCTGCACCACCTGCCCCACCGCCTCCTGGAGGGCATCCGTCCCGGCGGCACCCTGACCCTGCACAGCGACACCGGACAGCTCACCCGGGTGCCCGGGCAGAGCGACTGGTGGGCCGCCGACCACCCCGTCACCGGCCCCGTCACCGCCCGCTGGACCCCCTACCCCGAGACCACCAGCTACCGCATCAAGAACCCCGCCGACGCGAACACGGTCTTCCCGGCCACCGTCACCGTCGACGAGTTCCGTGACATGGAGGACAACCTCGGCGGCGTCGTCTTCCGCATGTACGACCCCATCACCCAGGACCAGCCCGAGCAGTCGCAGGCGCTGGACGCCGGCCCCTGGCGCTTCCTGGAGGGCGAGCAGCCCCCGGCCGATGGCGACCGCCGGTGGGTCGTCGACCTGCCCGCCTCCCTCACCAACCACCCCGAGTACAGGTGGTGGCTGCCTGGCAAGCTCACCGGCCTGTTCGACGCTGTCGCGAATCACGCCAAGTCCAAGGGCGTCGACAGGTTCGGCGTCGGCCGCTCCACCGTGAAGTTCGACGGCGTCGAGGGCCACCTCCGGGTGGACTACGCCGTCCCGTTCCAGCGGCCCGTCACCCACCAGCTGACCGAGGACTGGAAGGGCAAGAAGCTCCGGCGCCCCGAGACCGTCCAGACCATGGAGAAGCGCCGCATCGTCCTGCCCGTCCCCGACGCGGTCCACGCCGACAACTACGCCGCCGCGCTCGCCCAGTGGAACGACGAGTGCACCCGCTGGACCGCCGCCATCGACGCCGAGATGGGGGTGAAGGCGTGCAACCACTGCGGCGGCCACGGCTTCATCCCCGACGGCCTGGAGCAGTACACCCCCGCCCCCGCCTCCCGGAACGAGACCCCGACCCCGTGACCAACCCCACCACGACCGTGCTGCTCGCCGTCCACGGTGAGCAGCACGTCACCCTCGACAGCGAGGCCTTCAACGCCGCGCTCACCGCCGGCCCCGCCGCCCTCGACGACCTCCTCGAAGGCCACTTCGACGGCCTGGACATCCGCAGCGCGATCGTCCTGCCGAGCGGCGACACCATCCCGCTCGCGCCGGAGCCGCTCCCGGGCCCCGACATCCGCGCCCTCGCCATCGACGTCCACCGCGACGCTGTCGACTCCGGCAGCCAGGCCGTCCTCGGCTCGGCGGAGAAGCTGCTTCTCGCCCTCGGCGTCGACCCCACCCAGGTCCCCCCGTTCTGACCCACCCCAGGCCGCCGGGCCGCGCACCATCAGCGCGCGGCCCGGCGGTCGGCCCACATCCACCGGAGCACCGATGACCGCCGACACCGACCCGCCCGACCCGCCCATGACCGCCTGCCCCGTCCACCCCGAGAAGCTCCGCTACGCCACCGCCGAAGCCGCCACCGCCGCTGTCACCCTGCGCTCCCTGGTCCGCGGCTACCGCCGTCAGCGCCCCTACTACTGCCACCCCTGCGGCTGGTTCCACGTCTCCACCAAGCCCCCGCGCACCGTCGCCGCCCCCACCGGCGACGACGGCCATGCCCTCCAGGACGACGTCCTCGCCCGCTGGTTCACCACCCGCACCCCGGACGTGCAGCGCCACCTGGTCCTCAAGGACCTGGAGAACCTCCTCGCCCCGGAGCTCGCCGCCGTGCTGCGCCACCCCGAGGTCGTCCCGGCCTGGCTGCACGTCCTCAAGCCGCTCATCAGCGCCGCCTCGCTCGCCGCCGACGGCCCGCTCGTCGGCCGGCGCGCCGCCCGTGCCCGCCTCGCCCTCCTCCAGGAACGCCGAGACGAAGCCCGCGCGCTGCTCCCCAAGCCCCCCACGGGCGCCGGCACCCCCGCTGGCCGCAACCCCACCACCGTCCGCGACTACGCCGCCGCCGCCCTGCGCCGCCGCCAGGCCGACGAGGCCCGCGCGGCCGCCATCGCCCTGCTGATCGGCCGCCACCCCGCCGACTGGGCACAGCTCCTGGACCACGAGCGCCGCCAGCGCCGTCTCCCGCCGGCCGACGACAGCGGCACCGCAGCATGAGCGCCGTCCCCCGCCACGGCCTCACCTGGTGCCGGACCTGCCTTCAACAGGTCCGGCGCACCACCACCGCGGCCGGCCGCGTCCAGTACGTCGACCCGGAGCCGAACGACAACGGCAACGTCGTTGCCCGCCTGGACGCCACCGGCACCTGGCACTCGCGCGTCCCCGACGCCGACCTCCCGCAGGCCCCGTACGAGCGCCGGTTCATGCCCCACGCCGCCACCTGCACGGCCGCGGGCCGCACCCTCGCCCCGGCCAGGCTCCCCGACAACGTCGCCTCCCTCGACGCCCGCCGCCGCCGGCGCAACACCCCGCCCACCCTCTTCTGAACACCGAACGGAGAACCCCACCATGTCCCTGCGCGACCGCCTCTCCGGCAAGCCGACCGCCACCGCCGGCCCCACCGCGCCGACCGCCCCGGCGCAGCCGGCCCCCGGCATCCGCAGCCTCGTCAAGACCGCCGGCGTCTCCCTCACCAAGCACGGCCTGGGCGACGCGCGCGCCGCCGTCTACCTCGTCCTCGACCACTCCGGCAGCATGCGCCCCCACTACGCCACCGGCGCGGTCCAGCGGATCACCGAGCAGGCCCTCGGCCTGGCCGTGAACCTCGACGACGACGGCACCGTCCCCGTCATCGCCTTCAGCTCCTGCGCCGAGCCCCCGGTGCAGGTCAGCCTCGGCAACTTCCCCGGCGCCGCCGACCGTATCTCCCGCACCGCGCGGTGGGGGAGCACCGACTATGTCGCCGCCATGGAAGCCGTCGTTACCCACCACACCATGACCGCCGCCCCCGGGACGCCCGCCCTGGTGGTGTTCCAGACCGACGGAGAGCCCGACCAGCCCGACATGACGGCCTTCCTGCTGCGCAACCTGTCCACCGCGCCGGTCTTCTGGGCGTTCGTCGGCTTCGGCGACCGCGTCCGCTTCCTGGAGCGCCTCGACACCCTCGACAGCCGGCTGGTCGACAACGCCAGCTTCTTCCACGCCGCCGACCCGTTCCAGGTGAGCGACGCCGAGCTGTACGACGGCATCACCGGCCAGTACGCGGCCTGGCTGCGCGACGCCCGGGCGGCCCGCATCGTGCGCTGATCCGGCCGGGCTCGGCGTGAATACATTCTCAAATAGGACTTGCGAAAACGCTGTTTCAATTGAGATGGTGTTTACTCCGACACTGCCGGGGGGCGGCCACACCACGCGGCCGCCCCCCGGCCCGACACACCCACCGGAGAACCCGATGACCCAGCAGCCCTACACCGACATCGACCTCCGCATCGAGGCCGCCTCCCAGCTCGACACCGCCGGCGAGGACTTCAGCTACCTCGGCATCGCCGAGGCCATGCAGGGCGAGGAGCCCTGGTCCACCCTCGACGCGGGCGACTTCGACACCGCGCACCGCAAGATCGACGACCTCCTCAGGAACGCCCCCGGCCTCGGCGACTGGGCCGTGGAGATGGGTGCCGACGGCTTGGTCCCGTACGACCGTGCGCTCACCGTGCTCGGCGACACCTCGAAGCAGCCCCTCGTGCGCGTGCACTTCGCGTTCGCCCCGGAGATGTCCGAGGCCGCCCGGAACGCGTTCGTGACGGGTCTCGGCGAGGCCACCAACGCCAACCTCTGACCAGCCCGGCCCGCCGTCCACCCCGGACGGCGGGCCCGGCTCCACCGACGCCGCCCCGTTCTGATGACCCGCCACACCTGCCCACCCTGCTGCCACCCCTGTCTCGCCGCCCAGGAGCGCCGGCAGCGGCCAGCCCTCCAGCTTCCAGTACAGACAGAATCCCAAAGAGGACTTGCGTAAGGGATGTTGCTATTGAGATGGTGTCAGCGCCGACATTGAACCGCCGTCCCTGGAGCCCTACATGGCAGCGCGACACCCCGATGCCACCCTGCTGACCACCACCCAGCTCGCCGACATCGCCCGCCGCCTCCGCGCCCGCCGAAACCGCTCCACCACCCGCCGCCCCCGCGTCCTCGACCTCTTCTGCTGCGCCGGCGGCGCCGGAATGGGCTACTACCGCGCCGGATTCGACGTCACCGGCGTCGACACGGCCCCCCGCCCCAACTACCCCTTCCACCTTCTCCAGGCCGACGCCCTCGACGCCATGCGCGAGCTCTGCCAGGACTTCGACCTTGTCCACGCCTCCCCGCCCTGCCAGGGCAGCTGCACCCTCACCAAAGGCACCAACGCCGGACGCGAGTACATCGACCTGATCCCGCAGATGCGCCAGCTGTGTGAGTGGTACGGCGTCCCCTACGTGATCGAGAACGTCCCCGGCGCCGACATCCGCCAGGACCTCACCCTCTGCGGCGAGATGTTCAGCCTCGACGTCATCCGCCACCGCCACTTCGAACTCAACTGGTGGGGCGACGAACCCGAGCAGCCCAAGCACGTCAAGCACCGAGGCCCCGTACGAGGCTGGCGCCACGGCGTCTGGCGCGACGGCCCCTACATCGCCGCCTACGGCAAGGGCGGCGGCAAGGGCAACGTCACCGAGATGCAGAACGCCATGGACATCCACTGGACCAACGTCCACACCGAGCTGACCGAGGCCATCCCGCCCGCCTACACCGAGTTCATCGGCCGCGCCTTCCTCACCAACAGCTACTGGGGCACACCCACCCCGAACCCGGCACCCCCCTCCGTCCGCGCCGCCCTCACCCCGGCCTGACCCACCCGGCCGCCCGCCCACACCGGCGGGCGGCCCTCCAACCCCGAAGGAGACCACCGCCCATGCCGCACGTCGAACCCAACCCGCCCAGCCCTTACGCCACCGCCGACCCGGCCTATCGCCACATCCTCCCCGCGCCGGCCCTGTTCCCCGACCCCAGGCCCGGCGCCCTGGCCCTCACCGCCTGCCGTGAACTCGCAGTCGCACCCGACGAACTGACCAACGCCATCCGCGGCGACGGCATCCTCCCGGGCGGCCTCTGCCCGCCCTGCGTCACCGCGATGACCACCGGCGTCGAACCGGATTGCCAGCCGCCGCGCCCGTGCACCAACTGCGGCATGCACACCGAGCACAACGCCATGTGCGCGCTCTGCCGCATGGACAAGCACGACGCCGCCCGCGCCGAGCAGCGCCCCGGCGGGCGCCCTGTGACGCGCCCGCTCACCCCACGCGAACGCGACGTCCTTCGGTTCACCGCCGACGGCCTGAACGCCGTGCTGATCTCCCGCCGCCTCGGCGTCGGCGAGCAGGCCGTGCGGGCCGAGATCAAGCGGGCTGTCCGTGCGCTCGGCGCCCGCACCATCGACGAGGCCATCCAGCTCCACAACCAGCCCCCGGCCGGGAAGGAGAGCACCGTGGACCAGGCTCAGCCGGCGAACACGACCCCGACGCCGAGATCCCGCCGGCACCCTGCCGACGTCACCGCCCGCCACCTGATCCAGCACCGCAACACCTACGCCGACAAGATCACCGAGGAAGAGGGCGACCTCATCACCAAGGCCGTGGCCCTGATGTGGGAGATCGCGTTCCGCCGCTGACCCGCCCGCCCGCCCGCCGACGCCCACCCGGCCGTTCCGAGCGCCCGGGTGGGCGCTCCCGTTCCCCACGGCCAGGAGGAGAGACATGTCCGCTTCCGAACCCAAGCCCGGCGACCCCCTGACCGAGCGTGAGCTGAAGGTGATGGTCGGCATCGCCAATGGCCGGACCCGGGCAGCGATCGCGGGCGAGCTCGGCGTCTGCCCGGACACGGTGCGCAGCGCCGCCGGCCGGGCCCGGCGCAAGCTCGGTGCCGGCACCGACGCCCAGGCCGTGGTCCTGCTCTTCGCGCTGCGGCAGTTCGACCTGCACGAGATCAGGTTCCCGCGGGAGCTGCTTGCTCCTGGGGAGGTTGGCGCATCGGTGCAGGTCAACGGGGGTGCTGTGGCTGTGTGAGGCGTAGGCCGGCTGTGGGGCGGGGTGGCCGGCCTCTGTTCAGCCGGGGCGCATCTCAAATAGGACTTGCGTAAGCGATGTCGTGATTGAGATGCTGTTCGTGCCGACAGCGAGCCGCGCCCCTCTGGAGGGAACCGATGATCCTGCTCCTCACCGCCCCCGTCATCCTCGCCGCCACCGACCGTGACGGCCTGCTCTGGGCCTTCGCGATGCTCCAGGAGCGCTGTGACCTGCCGTTCCACTACGTCGGCCGCGCGGCGGTCGGCGCGGACCGCGACCGGGTCCTGGAGGCGCTGCGGGTGATCGACACGGCGGAGCTGCCGTGGCTGGCCGACAGTGACGAGGGTGAGGAGGCCTGGTACGAGGCCCTGCTGATCGAGGTTGCCGCGCTCGCCTGACCGGCCGTCCACCCGGCGCCCGGGACCACGCTCCCGGGCGCCCCCGCCCTGTACCACCTGGAGAGGAACCCGATGATGGACTCGACCGACTACAAGTTCCGCACCGCCAACGACACGTGGATGATCAGCTCCGCCTCCTTCGTGCACGCCGCCGCCGAGCACGGCGACAACGTCACCACCCGCCACCCGGACGGTTCGATCGAGATCGTCCACGCGCTCGGCGGCGGCAAGGCGATGCTGTACGTCCCGGTCACCGACGCGCAGGCGCAGCAGATCAGGGACGCCAACCGCGAGCGCGGCCGGAAGGTCCGGCCGCTGGTCGCCCTGGTGAGGAAGGCGCTGCGCGCGGCCGAGGACGTTCCGGACGGCAAGCACATGCTGGAGCTGGGGGTCGGGATGCGCTCGGGCGTGGTCGCCTCCGTCTTCGGCGGCGCGGTGCTCGTGAACTACTGGCACATGACCTACCTGTCCGAGTTGTTCGCCGGGCGCCAGGACCAGGACCCGTGGGCCGACGGTGGCGTCCGGGACGCCACCCGGGCGGCGCTGGAGGCGTTCGCCGCCGAGCACGGATGCACGGTCACCGAGGGGGAGAAGCGGGACCGGTTCCTGGTGACCCCGGCCTGACCGGCCGTTGGCCGACACGGGTCCCGGGGCGCAGCGCGACGGCGCCCCGGGGCCCGTGTCCGACTCCCTTCCCCGCCGTCCCTTCCCCGCCGTCCCTTCCGAGAGGAGTCCCTGATGTCCGACGGGATCAGCCCGGCCGCCCAGGCCCTGTACATCTCCGTTCACGAGACCGGCGCGCTGCTCACGCCGTCCGAGGTGCAGGCCGAGCGCGCGGCCCGCGTCGCCGAGCTGGGGTTCAACGGGCTGCGGGTGGTGTCGTTGAAGCGCCGGCTGTTCTGCGCCGCCGCCGAGCCGGGTGCGCACCTGGACCGGATGGCGTGGGCCAGCGCGGCCGGGCTGTTCGCTGACCCGGAGTGGGAGATGCCGTGACGCATCTGCGGTTCCGGCGCGGGCTGACCGCGCACGCCCTGGCCAACTGCTGCTGGCCGGCCCCGACCTGCCGGTGATCCTCCCGCCCAGCGCCGGCGACCCCTTCGTGACCTACCGGCCGGTGGCCGGCGCGTCCACCGGGGACGCGGTGTTCAGCGGCCTCGACGGCCCGGACGGCAACACCGACGCCCCTGGGCAGTACCCGGGCGGCATCGGCCCGGACGGCACCGTCTGGGAACCGGTCGTAGTCCTGGATGCGGCCGGCACCGAGTGGTGCGGGCGGGGGGAGTAGGACCGCGGCGCGGCGGGCCGGCCTTCGGGGATGTTCCCCGGGGGCCGGCCTTTCGGCGTTCCCGGGTGCGGCCGCGCAGGCTGAACGGCATCTCAAAAGGGACTTGCGCATGTGATGCTGTGAGTGAGATGGTGTTCGAGCCGACAACGAACGCCCGACCCCGGGAGGGAACCACCATGTCCGCGCCGACCACCGAACTCCTCAACCGCTGCCGCCGCCTCACCCGCCGCCCCTGGAGCCGCTGGACCCGCACCGGCCGCGCCCTCGCCGCCCTCCTCGACCACACCCACCAGGAGGCCATCCGCCAGCGCGAGCACGCCACCGCCACCGGCCTGCCCCACACCATCGTCGCCGTCGACACCGGGCGCCCCGACCACGACACCGCCACCGCCGTCACGACGCTCGGCAACGCCGTGCTGCGCCGCAACCTCCTCGCCCCGCTGTCCATCACCGTCGGCCCCCGCGTCGTGCGGGTCGCGCTCCGGCCGCAGACCCTCGGCCAGTGGGACAAGTGGGTGGCCGCGATCAACGCGGGCCCGACCACCAACAAGGGTTCGTGGGCGCAGGCCAAGGGCGCCATCGGCGGCGTCCCGGTGATCATCGTGGGTTACGACGTCACCGCCCTGGCCGCCGCCGAACTGCGCGCCCGCACCAGCCGATAGCGGCGCCCCGCCGGGCCCCGGGGGGCGACTTCCCCGGGGCCCGGCCCGCCGCCCCGCAGCCGACCGCGCAGACACCGAGGAACCCCCGATGAACACCACCCCCCTCCCCGCCGACCACCAGCACCCCGTCACCTTCAAGTGGGCCACCCGCCGCCGCGTACCGCAGTCCCTGTGGGCGGTCCCGGCGGTCGGCCGGCACTGGACCGTGACCGCCAGCTGGCGCGGCATGGTCTTCACCGTCGCCGCCCTCCCGGCGACCGCGTCCCGGGGGCCGGCCTGGTACATCACCCGCAGCCCCGCCCCGTCCCTCAACCCGCGCAAGTGGACGCCGTGCATCGCCGGTGCCAAGGCCTGCGAGTGGGGCACCAAGGGCCAGCCGGACGCCGAGGCCGCGATGCTCGCGCACATCACCCGCCGCCGGGCCGCCGAAGCCAAGCACCGCGCCGCCCAGGCTGCCGACGCCGGCCGCCCCCCGGCCCCCTGGAGTTCCCGCCTGCCCGATCTGCTCGGCCCGGTCCCGCGCATCACCTACGCCCCGCTGGAGGACGACCCCACCAGCGCGGCCGCCCGGGCCCGGATCGCCGAACTCGCCGAGCAGGGCGTCACGTTCGAGGTGATCGGCGGGTAGCCGGCCTTCGGCCGGGCCGGCTCCGGAACCCTCCCGGTTCGGGCGGCATGAACAACATCTCGAAAAGGACTTGCGTCAAAGATGCTGTCCATGAGATGTTGTTCATGCCGACAGCGAACCGCACCGAACCGGGAGGGGAAACCCGATGTTCACCGCCACCACCGCCAACACCGCCACCACCAGCACCCGCCTCATCAAGGCCATGGACCGCCAGCACCCCGTCACCATCTCCTACGTCAAGGAGGACGGCGAGCGCACCGTCCGCACCATCGAGATCTTCGACTTCACCATCTCCAAGGACGGCCACGTGCTGATCCTGGCGATGCAGCGCAGCAACGGCGAGCGCCGCTCCTTCCGCCTCGACCGCATCACCGCCTACACCATCCACCGCACCCGCTACCTCATCGAGCGCGACGAGACCAAGCTCCCCAGCGCCCCCACCCTCAACCACCCGGGTGGCCCCGCCGTCCTCCTCGACTGCCCCACCCCCGCCGCGCTCGGCGACCACGCGGCCATGACGGACCTCCTGGCCAACCCGGTCGCGGTCCTGGCCGACCTCCTCGCGGACTGACCGGCCCGCCGGGCCGCCCCACCCGGGCGGCCCGGCCCGCCGACCCCCAACCACACTCCCCAGCAGAGGAGTTCATCCGCCATGCCCATCCCCAACGTCGCCGCGCTCATGGCCGAACTGCACACCCGCGCCGCCTTCCGCTACCGCACCGACCGCGACAACGCGCGGATCGCCGAGATCACCGACACCCTCGCCCGGCACGCTGCCGCCCCCGAGGGCTACACCCTGCCCCCGGCCGCCGCTGCACTCGGCGACCACGCCCTCCGGGAGGGCTGGATCTCGGCCATCCGGTGGGGAACCGGCCCCAGCACCGGACGGCCCTACGTCGTCCTCGACATGCGCCACCCGGCCTACCGCCCGGGCCGGGACCGCCTGATGCCCTGGATGGTCGTCGCGGTCTGGCACACCAGCAGCGCTGCGGGGGGCTGGTACTTCTCCGGCGGCTTCTGCCGCATCGGCGAGGGCGCGCACGGCGTCCACAACCCCACCGCCGCCGCCAACCTCATCACCTGCAACCCGGCCTGACCCGCACGCCCCGGGGCCGCACGATCCCGGCCCCGGGGCCCGAACCGGAAGACACCGCCATGCCCGACACCTCCCCCTCGAACGCGCTGCTGATACCGGTCAGCGACGCCCCGCAGCCGATCACCCTGCCTGACCTCACCTGCGGCGGTGAGACCGCCGTCGGCGTGTCCACCCTGCTGGACACCGGCGCCGTGGGTGTCTTGCGCCTGACCTCCCGCCTGACCCTCTGGTTCGGCGTGGTGGTCGCCGACACGCCGGACACCCTCTCCAGCCCCAGGGCGCTGGGCCTGAACGAGCGCGCGGACCACCTCCGGCTGCGGTACATGCCGGAGTTCCCCGAAGTGCTCTACGGCCCCGTCGTGCTGCTCGGCGGCGTCAACTTCGGGCCCGGCGGGCCGGTCGACGGGCTCAGCCCGGACCAGATCGAGGCCGGCCGGGCGCTGCTGCGCCCACCGGGCCGGGGCGGCATCCCGACCCTCTGACAACAGACGGCATGGACGCCATCCCATTGAGGACTTGCGCAAGTGATGCTCTTGATGAGATGGTGTTCATGCCGACAACGAACCGCCCCGAACCGGGAGGGAAACCCCATGAGCACCGAGCCCCGCCTCTGCGACTGCGACTCCTGCTGCCACAACGACCCGACCTGCCACCACCCGAAGTGCCCGGCCGTGAACTCCGGCCTCGACAGCACCGACGAGTAGCCCACTGACCGGGCGGCCCCCACCCCCTCCGGGGGCCGCCCACCCCGCCCCGCGACGAACAGCCGACAGGCGCCCCCCGGACCCCTACCCGGGTTGCGGCCCCGGCGCCGTCGCGGGCCCCAGGACCGGCCGGGCCAGGCACGCGACCCGGCGCCCGGCACCCCTTCCGGCAGCGCCCGCTCGCGCCGCCCGGCCGGTCCCCTCACACCACCAGCACACACCGCAGAGGAACCGCCATGTCCCAGAGCACCGCCGAGGCGCAGCACACCAACCCCGACGCGCCGATGCTCGCCGAGATCATCGGCGCCGCCGCCCCGATCATCGCCACCGTGCTCGCCGACCTGCCGCACACCGTCCAGCCCGGCATGATCACCTTCCAGTACCACCGGGACGGCGTCACCGCCGCCCCCGCCGCCACCTGCGACCGCGACCAGGGCACCCGCCTCCTCCTCAAGGTCGCCGACGCCTTCCACGGCGCCGGGTGGGGCTTCAGCCACCGCTACCGGGACGGGAGCTACTCCGTCCTGCGCTCCACCCGCATGCACCACCCGCTCGAACTGAGCGGCACCCGCACCATCACCCCCCCGGCCCCGGCGGAGCGCTACGCCTACGAGGCCACGTGCGGACAGTCCATCCCCCTCGACATCTACACCACCCGCGCCGAGGCCCAGAGGCACGCCGAGGACTTCGCCCACGCCACCTTCTCCACCGGAGTGACCGGGTGGTCCTGGCACTTGGACAACCCCGACGACGGCCAGGACGACACCGACACCCCGCACCCCGAGGACAGCCAGACCCTCTACGCCACCGTCCGCGACGACAACGGCCGGGACGTCATGCTCCCCACCGCGTACCGGATCATCGCCCACCAGCTCCAGGACACCTACGACCCCCGCGCGGACCGGTGAGACCCGTGCGCCTTCTCGAACTGCGCCACCGCGTCCACATCCTCCTCGGCGCCGAAGCCGAGCGCCCCGACAGCGACGTGACCGAGGTGACCATGGCCAACCCCGCCACCTGGGACGGCCCGTGGGGCATCACCGTCACCACCCGCGACGGCCGCAGCTACCGCCTCGACTTCACCGCCGAACCGGTCGCCGACCACAACGACCCCCAGGCCGCGCCGTGAGTGCCGACTACCGGCACCTGCCCCGCCACGTGGCCCCGGCCACCGATGAACTGGTCACCGAACTGGCCCGGCACTCCCGGCTGTGGACCGTTCTGCCGGAGGACGCGGACATGGGCCAGTGGCTGGCCTACTGCGTGACCAGGCTCCTCGCCCGGCTCGCCGCCACCGAACAGCCCAACCGCTGAACCGCCCCGGGGGCGCAGCACCCACTGCTGCGCTCCCGGGCCCCGAACCGAAACGCCACCACCATGACCGCCCCGATCACCCCGCACCCGCTGCTGATCCCCGCGCCGGCCACCGCCCCCGGACAACCGCCGGCCGCCCGCACCACGCAGCTCCTGCCCGCCGGCCACCACGCCGAGGCCACCATCCGGCTGTCCGACACCAGCGGCCGCGCCGTCGAACGGCGCACCCTCGCCGCCACCCTCGCCCCCGCGTTCGGCCTGTACGTCCACCGCCGCACCGAGTGGGCCAGCAGCTGGAGCACCGCCACCGACGGCAGCGTGCTGCGCACCGACACCCCGGTCCGCCACGACGGCCCCGGCCGTGACGTCCTGGTCGTCTCCGGCCCGGCCGACGCCGTCGCCCGGTACTGCGCCGCGCTGCCCACCCTGCTGGTGGAGCTGGACCGCGCCGCCGCCGAGCACACCCGCACCTACACCGCCTGGCTGCGCGAGCAGGCCGAGCAGGGCTGGAGCAACCCGCGTGAGCACCGCACCATGGCCCGGCACTGGCGCCGGCACCTGGTCGAGGCGCTCGCCAGCATCCTCGCCTCCGGCCGCGCCCCGGCCGGGCCGGCCTTCGACCCCACCGTGTCGTGGCACCACCAGACCTGCGCGGCCGCCGCCGACCTCGCCCGCGAACTCGGCTGGACCTGGCTCGCGCAGTGGGAGCAGCCGACCGCCGCCGCCGCGCTCGCCTCCCTTCTCGACGTGGCCGTCCCGGACCACCAGGACGCACCACTGCCCGCCGCCGCTGCAGCGCCCGCCGAGGCCGGCCCGAAGCCCGCCCTCGCACCGCCTGCCCGGCGCCCGGCCCGGCCGCGCTGCCACGGGGCCCGGCTGCGGCGCCCGCTCGCCCGCCGACCCGACGCGCTGCGCCCCGCACCCGCCCGGCCCCACCACCGCGCCGACCGACGCTTCCCCGCCCGCTGCTGACCCACCCCGCCCGCAGCGCTGCGCCCCGGCCACCCCGGGGCGCAGCCCTCCACCCGCTCCTTTGAGAGGACCACCACCATGCCGCACGCCGTCATCGTCCACCGCCCCGGCGAATATCGGGACATCAGGATCGGACCCATCCGGTACAAGTCCACCACCACCGAGATCGCGCACCGTCTGGCCCGGTTCATGCCCACCACCCCCCACCTGCCCGGGACCACCCTCAGCACCGGCCCCTACGACGCCAAGCTGCCCCACCTGCCGCTGCTGCCCGACGACCCCGGCCGGCTCGCCGCCATGATGGACGACCAGCCCGGCGAAGGCACCGACGAGGCGTTCCCCAGCCTTTTCGACCGCGCCCAGGCGCAGTTCACCATCGCCGAGCTCGGCCCGCTCTGGGACGCCGCGCTCGCCGCCTACGATGCGCGGCACAGCACCGGCAACGACCAGGACCGGGCGCCGGACGCCCCGCTCACCACCACCTGGACCGGCCTCACCACCACCCTGCCCGGCCCCGGCACCCCGATCGTCGTGGACCTGGTCCTCGCCGACGGCCGCCGGGCCGAACTCCACCTCGACGACGAACACCGCGAGGCGCTCGGCCTGGCCCTCGTCGACCCGGGCCAGGTGGAGAACGACAACCCCCGGCCCGCCCGCACCGGCCGGCGCCGGGGAACCGCCCCCTCCCGTCTCGCGCTGCGCCGCCGCACCCCCTGACCGACCCAACCACCACGCCTTCGCCCGGCCGGGCCCCGCGCTCCGGCCGGGCCCCAACCCCAGGACGAACCCACCGATGACCACCAGCCACCAACCCCCGGCGCCGGCCCGCTGCGACCGCCCGGCCTGGGCCCGCACCGCCGCGGCCGCGCGCACCGCCGCCGACCACTACGCCGCCGGCCCCCTCCTCGCCCCCGGCCCCCGTCCGGCCGTCCACCCCCTGCAGCGCCGCCACCCGCTCTACGGCACCCCCGCAGCCTTCCGCCCCACCAGTTGACCTTCTCCGGATACTTCCCTGGGGCAGGTCTGCTCACGAGAGGATGAAGCATGACGCGCGATGAGCGAGACGAGTTCTGGATCAGGGCCTACCGTCTGCGAGCCGGTGCCTACCGAGGCGCTGCCGCCCGTGACGAGATGTGCGCGGTTGCCATCGAGGCCGCACGGTCGTTCCGGCACCTCAGCGAGACCATCTCGGCAGCTGAGGCCGCCGACATCGCCACCCACCCCTGCCTCGCCGAACTGAACGTCCAGCTCAACGGCTACTACGGCGACGACCACTGACCAACGCCACCCCGGCGGGATCGCAGCACGTCACCAACGACGTCCAGCCCCGCCCGGCCGGCTGACCGAACCACCCCGCTCCACCCGGAGCCGGCCGATACGCTGGCCCCGTCATCAGCCCTGGAGGGCAGCCCACCGTACCTACCTCTGGAGCTCCCACATGTTCACCGTCACCACCGGCCAGCTGCTCCGCGACGCGATGGCCTCGATCGAACAGGCCGGAACCGGTGAAGAGGAGCCGGCCCCTGTTCTCCTGCACTCGCCGCCCTCGGACCGCGCCGGCCACGGAGGAACGGTCGGATGGCACCCGCTCGTCGCCATCGCGGCCGCCGGCCACATCGTCCAGCACTGGAGCGATGGCTGGCAGCACAAGGGCCCGTTCGAGGTGGAAGCCGGCAGCCCCGCGGGCCGGGCCGCTGTCCTGCTCTACCCCGGCACCCCCAGCTTCGCCTCGCGCCGCCTGGAGGCCGGTGGGCACCCCAGCGACGGAATCCGGGTGAGGGAACTGTGCGGTCACCACGGCTGCGCCGAAGACGCTCCGGCGGGGCCCGGATCACGCTGCTCCGCGCACTTCAGCGACCCGGTACCGACCTGGCGCAAGGACAGCACCTACTGGGCGCGGATCGCCATCGATGCCTGGCGGACCAAGTACCCGACACGGGGGGAGGAGAAGACGCTGCTCGACAACGAGCGTCACCGCCTGATCGAGGGAGCGCTGAGCATCGGCATGCGGTCGTCGGACCTGCACGAAACGACCGGGATCGACCGCGCCGCCATCGACCGGATCGCCGACCCACAGCGGGCGCCGGAGTGGGAGGGACACCCGCTGGACGGCCCCGCCTGAGCCCACCAAACCGACGGCAGAAAGAAGCCCCCGGCCGTTCGCGCCGGGGGCCACTGCCGTGCGCTACGCCTCCGACCCGTCCTGCCACGTCACCTTCGCCGCGCCCACCGTGAACCCCGGGCCGAAGCCCAGCAGCAGACCCTGCTGCCCGGCCGCCGGCGGTGTCTCGTAGGTGCGCTCCAGGACCCGCAGCACCGCCGGCCCGCCCAGGTTGCCGTCCTCGTCCAGCGACCGGTACGCGTGCACCAGCTGCTCCTCGGCCAGGCCGAGTTCGCGCTGCAGGTCCGCCAGGATGGCCAGGCCGCCGGTGTGGGTGACCACGAAGTCCAGCGGCCACCCGTCCAGCCACTTCCGCAGCGCCGGCGCCATGTCGACCACCGACTGCGTGGAGTCCTTGTCGCTGTCGAAGTGCATCCCCGCGGCGTCGACCCGCTTGCGGTAGCGGCGCGCGCTTCCCGGCAGAACGTACTCCCAGGTGTCGTCCACCGCCAGGCCCGGACCGAGCGGCACGCCGGAGACGACCGCGGCGACCGCGCTGTCCCCCCACAGCAGCTTGAAGATGAAGTGCGCGACGTCCTGGTCGTCGTGGTGGTGGATCGCCGACAGCACCTCACCGCCAGCCACCAGGACCCGGGCACCGGACCGGGCCCGGACGTGGTCGACGGCCTTCGTCAGCGCGTGCACCCCGCCGCCGCAGCCGGACTGCGTCAGCGCCGTGCGCGAGATGTCGGCGGCCAGGCCGAGCTTGCGCTGCAGCGCGATGTCCAGCCCGGGCACCCAGTCCGTGGTGGAGCTGGTGGTCACGATGCCGTCGACGTCGCGCGGGTCGAGCCCGGCGTCGGCCAGCGCGCGGTGGGACGCTGCGGCGGACATCCGCAGGACGTCCTCGACGGCCGCCGCGTTGCGCTCGGCGAAGGTCCGGTCGGCGAGCACGACGTCCAGCGGCCGGGAGAACCGGCGGGTGGCCGGCGACTTCGCGAGGATCCGCAGAATCGCCCCGATCCGCGGGTGGTCCGCGTGCCGGACCGCGATGTCCGCGGTCATCTCGGAAACGGTCACGAGGTGTTCGCCGAGAACGGTCGTCGGCCTGGATATGTACGCGTACGGCATGGTGTGCCGCCTTCCGGGGGTTATGTGCAGGGAGGAACAGCGCGGCGCAGCGGCGGGCCGGGCACGTAGTCCGGAACGAGGTACGTGAGCCGGGCGCCGGGCGCGCCGAAGGGCGTGGCGGGGGCGATGGTGACGCTGATCCGCCGACCCTGGCCGGCGTGCCACAGCGGCCGGGAGTTGCCGTCCGGCTGGTGGTAGGCCTCCAGGGTGGAGGCGTACAGCGGGCCGGCCACCGGGTCGCTGGTGACACGGCGTTCGAGCGCGGCCAAATCGGGGTTGTCGGGGTAGTCGTTGCAGGCCGCCCGGAGCTGGGGGAGGACCATGCGGGCCCAACTGCTCTGCCAGTCCGGCAGGCCGATTGTGCGCGCGTACGGGGAAAGGACCATCCATTCCATCGTATTGTGCGGCGGAATTCCTTCGGGGAACAGGTCGTCGAATAGCTGATTGCTCGCCAGGAGATTCCACGCGAGGTCGTTCACGTAGCAGGGGAACGCGGTCTGCGCCCGGACTATCGCGCCCCAGTGACCGCCGAGGGACATGCCGTCCTCGGGGTCGAGGGTGTGGGGCGGCTGGTGGCCGTAGACGAGGTGCCACAAGGTCGTCCACTGCTCGCGGGTGAGCTGGAGGATCCGGGCGACGGACTCCAGGTACTCCGCCGTGACCAGGCCGCGGGGCCGGCCTCCCTCGAATCGGCCGTAGGTGCCGGAGGAATGGCCGGTGAGCTGGTCCATGTTGTCCTGGGTTAGGCCCGGCGCCCGGCGGCCGCTGCCGCTGGTGCGCGTGGGGGGCAGACCGAAGTCGGCCGGGTCGTGCTTGCCGCGCAGTCCGCAGAGGAACGCCTTCAGGACCGCCTTGTCGCCTCTGCCCCTTCTGTCCAACGTTCCGCTCTTCCTTCGCTGAGGAGTCGACAGCGGCCCCGCCACACAAGGGGGGCTTTGCCTGTTCTATAGGTACGGATCTTCCCTGTAAAACGCTATCCCCCGGGCGCGACAATCGACCGGTAGGCGATCGACCGAGCGGACAGCGCCGTCCGGCAGGGCAGGTGAGGAGCAGAATGGCAAGGGGGGCACATGGCACACCGGGAAAAGAATTTCCTCCAGTAAGGCAACCCTTATCGCGGCCGGCCCTTCGGCTCATCACCTACGAGCCCGGGGACCCGGACGAGGATCTGCCCCTCACCATCCGCTGCGCCCGCGCCGCCGGCCCCGACGGCCCCGACGTCGGCCAGCTCATCGCACGGCTCTGCGCCCCCCGGGCGGACCGCTGACCAGCGGTCCGCCCGGTCGCGCTTCTCAGCCGGCCAACCGCACCGCCAGGACGTAGACCCCGCCGGCCACGGCCAGGCCGAGAACCGTCCCGGCCACCACCTGGCCGACGGTGTGCTCCCGCACCCGCACCCGGGCCCAGCTGATCACCGGCACCAGCACCAGGCCTGCCAGCCACCACCACCCGTACTCCGCGGCCAGCATCGCGAACGAGCCGGCCACCACCGCGGCGTGCACGCTGACCTTGTACCAGCGCGTCACCGGCCACACCACGGTGATCGTTGCCCACATCGCCGCCGTCAGCGCCACCATCGCGGCCGGCGCTGACGTCGCCACCTCGAGCGCCACACCGGCCGCCGCCGACCCGACGATCACTGGCAGCACGGCCATCCGCTTCGCCCGGTCGACGAGATGCCGCTCGGACCACTGCCCGCCGGAGCGCGCGTAGACGATGTACGCCATCGGCAGCACCGCGGAGAACACCACGGCGATCGCGGCCCACCCCAGGCCCTTCCAGCCGAAGTGCACGCCGAAGGCCGTGGACACGGCGACGATGACGTTCTTCGGGTCCACCAGGTCGCTCACCCGCCGGCCGATCCGCCACGCCGTCGACTGCGGCTCGGCCGGCCCGCCCTGGTCCCGGCGCTCCCCCTGGTCCTGCTGCCGCACGTCGGTGCTCACCGCGCCGTCCCCTTCACGTACTGGGCAGCCACACCGGCCGCCCACTGGATCTCCCGCTCCGGCGCCCGCAGGTCCTGCTCCAGGACCTCGTCCGGCTGCTGCTCCACCCCGGCCTCCCCGTCCGCCTTGCGGCGCAGCGCCGCGCGCAGCCACAGGGCTTCGGTGACCGAGTCCGACCCGACCCGCACCGCCTGGTGGCCGGCCGCCGGGTCGGCGTACGGGGCCAGGCTCTGCGTGCCGTCGCGGACGGTGAACGCCATGTACGCCACATCGAGCGTGCGGTCCCCGGCGGTGAACATCTCCCGCCAGCGGGACCGGCGATCCCCGAGGACGAGGTGCGGGAACGCGTCGGCGATGTCGGACCACAGCGGGTGGATCCGCCAGATCGCCCGCTGGTCCCGCACGTACCGCACCAGGGACCGCATCGGAGCGATGATGAGCCCGGCGAGGATCAGCAGGATCGACGCGGCGACGATCACGTCCGACAGGGCGTCGACCGTCGCGTTGTACCCGAAGTCGCGGTCGGCGATCGTGCCGACCACGATGGAGATCCGGTGGACGGTGTAGACCACGCCGAGCGTGCAGCCGAGCGCCAGGCTGCTGACCCCGGTCCGCGCCAGGCCCCTCGGCACGCCGCGCCGGCCCCGCCAGAACACCATTGAGCCGATCAGCATCGACGCCCCGAGGTAGCCGTAGAAGATGGCCATGTAGGCGCACACCCCGGCATCGTCGTAGTGCTGCACGATGACGTCCGCGGCCGTCGCCGTCTCGGGGTGGGGGACCGCGACGAAGAACAGCACCGCCATGAACGCCGCACTGGTCGCGACCAGCGGGAAGTTCGCGCGGATGCGGCGCGGGTCGGCGTCGTAGACCGCGTACAGGTAGTCGAACAGGAACGCGATCGACGTCATGGCCGCCAGGTGGCGCGCCAGGACGGGCAGGCCCGGCACCCAGTCGTGCAGCGCGCCGGCGTCGAACCCCGGGCGGTTGGTCAGCAGGGCCACGCCCAGGGCGCCGATGCACAGCGCCAGCGACCGGCTGACGCGGTTGCGGTTGGCCAGTGCCGCCGGAAGGCGCCACAGCGCCACCCCGATCAGCGCCGCCGGGAGGAGACCGAAGAGCAGCAGGTTCACCGGCCGGCTCCCAGGGTGCGGCGCACGGGGTGCGCGAGGGTGGATGTCAGACGCCGGCCGTCCGGCGTCGTGCCGTGCCCGGACCCGATCAGGTTCGCGAGCAGGAGTCCGATCACCTCGGCCTCCTGCTCCTGGACGGTGTCGTAGCTGGCCCTCGGCAGGCCGAACAACTGGGAGACGTAGCTCGGTTCCATGTCGGGGAACGCGGTGCGGATCATCTCCGGGTTGAACTCGGGCTGGTGGCCGGCGATGACGTGGCCGAGCTCGTGCAGCTTGATCTGCGTCTGGTGCGCCAGGCTGGTCCGGGTGCTGTAGAACAGCACGTCCACCGAGGCCAGCGGGACCCACAGCCCGGAGTGGCTGGAGGAATCGGCAGCCGGGGGCAGCGGCAGGAACTGGATGGGCCGGCCCCGCTCGGCTGCGAGCGCCTCGGCCAGGGCCTCGGCGGAGAACGGATCGGGTATCGGGAGCTGGGAGACGATCCGCTCGCACCGTGTGCGCAGACCTCTGGGCAGGGGCATAGGGGGACGACCTTGTGCTGTGAGGAGCCCGGCGCGGGGCCGGGCGGGGAGTGCTGGGGGATCAGGGTCTGCGGTGTTCGGCCTCGGCCGCCAGGAGGTCGTCCAGCAGGGTGCTGAACAGCTTCTGCTTGGACTCGGGCAGGACGGCGGCGCGCTGCATGATGCCGGCCACGCCGGTGTCCGGACTGACGGTGGCCAGGCCGTGCGCAGTGCGGACCTGGGCGAGCATCCGGGCCGCGTCGTCGTCGTTGCCGGTGAAGTAGGCGGCGCCGTTGGCCAGACCGAAGGCCGCACCGAGGGCGTTGAGCGTGTTGACCGTCGGGTTGGGCGCCTCTCCTCGGGCGTTGCGGCCTTCGCGCAGGTGGCGGACGGTGTCCTTGTTCAGGTGCCGGTCGGGGTGGGTCGCATCGTTCGCCTTCTCGACCACCTCGGTGTTGGTGAGCTCCGGTGCTCCGACGCGCGCGCGGGCCTCGTTCAGTGCGGCGAACAGGTCGCCGAGCCTTCGGGCGATGACGGCTGCCTGGCGGACGGTCCTTGAGGTGGTAGGCATGGGGCCCCGATCTAACTTTCGAGAAATGTACACGTCACATTCTTCCCTTGGACATCACCCCAGGCCGGGGCGATGACAACCCTCTACCGAACAGGCACATCCTGTGATTATGCTGCGGACGCCGCTATCCCGGTAGAGGACAGCTCTATTCTGATAGAACCGCATCTGACTCCTCGCCACCGCCCCCAACGAGAGCAGGACACGTTGCCGACTACCTCCAGCGCCGCCACCCTGCCGGCCCCGACCCCAGCCCCGCCCAGCTCCTCCCTCACCATCCGCTGCGCCAACGCCGCTGGCCCCCGCCCCACCCCCGACATCGCCGCCCGCATCGCCGAACTGCGCGCTGCCTCACCCGACGTGCGTTGACAGTTCTGCAGTTCAGCCCCACGATCAAGACGCGCGACGGCCCCGGGACGGATGAACCTTAATTCTCCTAGGTCTGATGTGACGTCCCCTGCGCACACTCAGCAGAAGCCCGGGGCCCGCGCGCAGCACCCTCACCAAGCCGTCAGGCCCACCCGCCGGCCTTCAGCTCGTCCGCCAGCAGCCGCGCCTTCACCACGATCGCCGCCGCGTCCCGCTCGCATGGTCCCTTCGCCACGAACCGCGCCTGCTGCTCGCACCCTCCCAGCGCGTAGGACTCCCCGGCAGCGCTGATCTCCGTCACCAGCGCCCTCACCCGCGGCTCCCGCCCGCCCGACACCGGGAACCGGTCCGCGTGGTTCGGCACCGACACCGTCGCCGTTTTGGTCACCCCGCCGAGCCACACCGCGCACTCCCGCCCGCCCAGCGTGAGGCACAGCGCGCTCGACGGCGGTTGAAGCTGCCCCTCAAGCTCCGCCACCAGCTCCCGCCCCCGCGCCGCACCGCCCGCCCCGGCCGCGGGGGCCGACGCCGCACCGGACGCCGCGCCTGACGGTTCCGCGGCCTGCGACGAGACCGCCGGCTGCGCCCCTCCCGCGCTCGTGCACCCCACCAGGCCGGCCACCAGCAGGACCGCCACCGCCACCGTTCGTACCCGTATCCGCATGGCGCGGATCCTGCCACCGCCGCACCCCGCCCGGGGACGAAACCGCACAACCGCAACCGGCCCGCGACCAGCAGGAACCGAGCACCCCCCGCCGTAAGGGATCATGGTGGGGTGCGCGGGGGTGCATGGAGTCCACCGTGTCCGCAGCACCAGCCGAGTACGACCCGCGCCGCCAGGCCGTCCAGGCCCGGCGCGCCGAAGCCGTGCGCCTGCAGCTCACGGCCGGCTGGTCCCCCCTCGACATCGGCCTCCACCTTCACGCCGACCCCTCCCTGAACACCCGCGGCCGCGCCGTCGCCGAGGGCTACGGCGCCAAGCAGTACCGCGAAGGCGCCACCCCGCTCACCGCCGGCCGCCTGGTCCAGGCCGTCACCCGCGACATCAACCGCGCCCTCCAGAAGCAGGCCACCGAGTACGACACCGACGTTGAAGCGCTGCGCCGCGTACGCGTCGCCCAGTACACCGCGGTGCTGCGCGCGGCGCTGAAGGAAGCGCAGATCGGCGAGGACACCGAGCCGGAGGAGTGGGAGACGCCCGAGGACCGGGTCCGCGCCGCCGACCTCCGCTTCAAGGCCCGCGACCAGGTTCTGCGCGTCCTGGCCCGCCTCGACGTCGTCCAGGGCACCCCCCGCCCCACCAAGACCGAGGTCACCGGCGCCGACGGCGCCCCCCTCATCGACATCCCCTCCCTCGACCAGCTGCGCGACCTCATCGCGGCCAACACCGCCGCCGACCAGAAGGAGGGGGAACCGGCCGATGGGCAAGACGAAGAAGCAGCGCCGTGACCCGAAAGCGGAACTCGCCGCCCTCATCACCGAATACAAGAAGCTCGCCCCGGAGCAGCGCGCTGCCGTCGCCGCCCAGGTGAAGGCGCCGATGCGCGTCCACCTGGCCCAGGCCGAGCAGGGCATGCTCATGGACCGCTCGCCCGGCCAGATGGCCAGCGTGCTGACCGACGGCATCGAACTCCAGGCCCCGCACCTGGACTTGATTGACAAGCTGTACGCCCGGATCGCCGATGGCGAGCAGATCAAGGCCATGATCGAGATGCCGCCCCGCCACGGCAAGAGCCAGCGCGCTTCGCGGTGGGGGCCGCTGTGGTTCCTGCGCCGCCGACCGCTGCTGCGCGTCATGCTCGCCTCCTACGGCTCCGAGCTGGCGGACGACCACGGCCGGTGGGTGCGCGACCAGATCGCCGAGCACACCGACGCCCTCGGCATCACCCTCCACCCCGGCTCCCGCGCCGCGTCCCGCTTCGACCTGGTGCCGCCCCCGAAGTCCGGCGTGCGCGGCGGCATGGTCACCGCTGGCGTCGGCGGCTCCCTCAACGGCAAGGGCTTCAACCTGGGCATCGTCGACGACCCGTTCAAGGGTTCGGACGACGCAGGTTCACCTGCGCAGAGGGACCGGGTGTGGGAGTGGTACCGGTCGGTGTTCTTCACCAGGCGCGCGCCGCAGGCCTCCATCATCATCATCAACACCCGCTGGCACGAGGACGACCTGTGCGGCCGGCTGCTGGAGCAGAACCCGGACGGCTGGGAGCGCATCAACCTCCCCGCCGTCGCCTTCGCCGAGAACGACGCCCTCGGCCGGCCGCCCGGCGCCGCACTCTGGCCCTCCCGCTACGACGAGGCCGCGCTCGCCGAGATCCGCGCCGAGGTCGGCGAACGCATCTGGTGGGCCCTCTACCAGCAGCAGCCCCGCCCGATGGAAGGCGGCGTCTGGAAGTGGTCGTGGATCAGCGACCACCGCATCACCCCGCAGCAACTCCTCGGCATCATCCTCACCAGGGTGGTCGTGTTCGTCGACCCCTCCGGCGGCGACGTCCTGCGCGACGAGGTCGGCCTGGTCGCCGCCGGACGCGACGCCGCCGGCGAGCTCTACGTCATCGCCGACCGCTCCGCCAAGATGGGCGCAGAGCAGTGGGGCCGCGAGGCCTGCCTGCTGGCGATCGAGCAGGCCGCCGACGCCATCGGCGTGGAGAGCAACTTCGGCGGCGACATGGCCCGCCAGGTCATCGCCCAGGCCTGGGCGCAGCTGGAGCGCGAAGGCCTCACCCGCGGCATGCTGCGCCCCCGCCTGATCGACGTCTTCGCGAAGCAAGGCAAGAGGTTGCGCGCCGAGCCGATCGCCCAGCTCTACCACCTCGGCCGGGTCCACCACGTCGGCGAGCACGTCTCCCTGGAGGGCCAGATGGTCACGTGGATGGCCGGCATGGACTCCCCGGACCGGATGGACGCCGCCGTCCACGCCCTCACCGAACTCGCCGACCCGTCCGGCAACACCGGCCCCGGCATCGGCACCTACACCCGCGGCCCGCTGCCCGGCCGCCGCTGACCCGACCACCCGAAGGAGGACACCACCGTGGGCATCAAGCAGATGCTGCTGGACGGCTGGTCCTGGTTGAACTACAAGCCGGTGTTCAACGCGCAGGGCGGCGCGCCGCACCGCCGCGCCTACCCCGAGGTGTACTCGCAGTGGGTACCGGCCGAAGACGCCCGCCGCCTGGCCGCTTACAAGACGATGGTGGCCTACGACAGCAACCAGGCCGGCGCGCTCACCGCGATCGAGTCCGGCAAGGACGACGACCGCCGCGAGTACGGCGACGCCGCGATGCTCAACGAAGCGATCCAGGCGCACATCCTCGGCCGGGAGCAGCACATCGTCGTCGACGGAGCCGCCACCACCACCACCAAGCCGAAGGACGGCGACGGCGGCGGGCAGGAGCACGCCCAGGCCGTGCAGGAGCGGCTGCGCGAGTGGGCGGAGGACGAGCAGGTCGTCCTGAAGCTCCAGCAGGCCGAGCGCAAGGCCGTGGTGCAGGGCGACGGCGTCTACTACCTCGGCTGGGACCCCGAGCGACAGCGCCCCCGGCTCACCGTCACCGACCCCGGCTTCTACTACCCCGAAATCGGCGAGGACCCGGGCCCCGACTACCCGTTCCGGGTGCACCTGGCGTGGGACCTGCCCGCCGACCCCAAGCGCGGCCTGAAGGACCGCGTCCGGCGGATCACCTGGGAACTCGGCCCGATCGGGGTCCAGCACGCCACCCAGTGGGGCGACGACGGCCGCCCCTACCGGGGCCCGGTGGTTGGGGACGACGGCCAGTACGCGCTTGTCCCCGGCGACACGGTCGACGGCCCGTGGATCGTGCGCACGTACCCGTGGAGCGACCGGCCGTCCCGGTGGACGTGCTACCTCACCGACGCGACGTGGCTCCTGGAGGACATCAAGGGCGACACCAGCGTCTACCACCTGCCCATGGACCGCGCCGAGTTCGCCGCCCGCTCCGACGGCGAGATCCTCGACCGCCTCGACCTGATGATCGACTTCATCCCGGTGGTCCACGTCCCCAACACCGTCCCCGACGCCGAAGAGCACTGGGGCCGGCCCGCGCTCGCCCGCGTGCTCCAGCTCCTGGACGAGCTCGCCGGCAACGACACCGACACCGCGCACGCCTCCGCCACCACCGGCATGCCCGTCATCGCCGCCTCCGGCCTGCTCACCCGCCAGACGGACCTGGCGGTCACGCCCGGCCTGGTCCTGGAGCTGGAGACCGGCGGCCGCCTCGACGTCCTCGACACCGCCGGGCAGCTCGAGCAGCTGCGCGACACCAGCCAGACCCTCCTTGACCGCCTCCACGCCAACGTCCGGATGCCCGCCGTCGCGCTCGGCACCGCCGACCAGGCCCAGATGCCGTCCGGCTACGCCCTCGCCCTCACCATGAGCCCGCTGGACATGATGGTCGCCGCCGGCCGCCTCGCCCGCGCCCACAAGTACCGGCTGTTGTTGAAGTTCGTGCAGAGGCTGTTCATGGCCGGTCAGCACCCCGACTGGACCGGCCCGGTAGAGCCCGCGCACCTGGAGTTCGGCGCCTACACCCCCACCGACCTCACCACGCTGCTCACCGACGTCGCCACCGCCCACACGGCCGGGCTCATCAGCCTGGAGACCGCGCTGCGCCTGATCACCGAAGCCGGGTGGGTGATCGAGGACATCGAGGACGAGATCAAGCGGATCCAGGCCCGCCAGTTCGCCAAGGCCAGCGAGCTCGCGGACGCGACCGGCGACCAGCAGGCCGTCCGCGACTACCTCGGCCTCAAGGGCGCGCCGCCCAAGCAGCCGCCCGCAGTCGTCCTGCCGCAGCAGGTCCCCCAGCCCCCCCAGCAGCCAGGCCAGCCGCCCGCCGACCCCGCCAAGGCCCCCGACCAGGGCACCGACAAGTAGACCGGACCGAGCACACCATGATCACCCCTAAACTGGTAGCAGCGCGGGGGCGTTCACGGTGGAGGACACCACAATGCGCCGTGCCGTCATACGCCGCCAGATCGAGGCGGCCACCATGCTGTTCAACACCCCCGTCCCGCCCGCGCCGGGCGCGCCCGCCCCGGCCGGCGGCAACCCGGTTCCGACCCCGCCGCCCACGCCGCCGGTGCCGGGCCCGCCGGACCCCACGCCCAAGCCCTACGTCGACTCCACCCAGCCGCCGCCGGCGAACCCCGGCGAGCAGATCCTCACCGTGCCCCAGCGCGCGCTGAACGACATGCTCGCCAAGGAGAAGCGGCAGGGCGGCCAGCACGTACGCCGCCAGCTCGCCGAGGCCGCCGGCCTCGACCCGAACACCGTCACCGACGAGCAGCTCACGAAGGTCCTCACCGACGCGAAGGCCGCCCAGGACGCCCTCCTCACCGAGGAGCAGCGCCGCCAGGCCGCCCTCGACGACCGAGAGAAGGCCCTCAAGGCGAAGGAGGACGCGGCCACCGCCGCAGTCGCCGCCGCCGAGGCCGACCGGCGCAACGCCCGCCGCGAGGCGCTGCTCACCCGCCTCGGCGTTCCCCTGGAGGACGTCGACGTCGCCCGCGCCTTCCTGGACCGGGCCGTCACCGACGACGCCGACGAAGCGGCCGTGCAGACCGCCGCCGAGCAGCTCAAGACCACCAAGCCCGCCCTGTTCACCGGTACCCCGGCCGTCCCGGCCGCGCCGCCCGCCCCCGGCGGACTCCCCGCCGGCGGCCCGCCGACCCGCCAGGGCCCGACCAGCAAGCCCGGCGACCGCGGCCGCGAGCGCGCCAAGGCCATGGGCCTGGCGGGCTGACCGAGCACCACCCCGCGCACCCCGGAGGGACCACGCCCTCCAAGCCCCACCCCTCCCTCGTGGACGGCACCCCTGGCGCAGGTGCCCACGCCCAGCACGCACCTGTCCCGAGGGAGGGAGATCCGGCATGGTCATGCCGCCGATCACCACGACCACCGACTACAGCGCCAACAAGCTGTGGCTGGCATCCACGCACGGCACCGAGACCAACCAGTCCGTCACCCTGGACGTCTCGAAGTTCACCCAGGGCACGCACTGGAAGCCCGGGTCCGGCCCGGACCAGCCCTACAGCGTCCTGAAGAGCGGCATCCCGCTTGGGCGCCTCACCGAGTCCGGGCTCTACGCCCCGTACACCGGGCCGAGCTCGGAGACCCAGACCGTCACCATCACCGGCGGCCCGACCGGCGGCACCTTCACCCTGACGTTCTCCGGCCAGAACACGGCGGCCATCGCCTACAACGCCACCGCCGCGACCGTGCAGGCCGCCCTGGAGGCGCTCAACAACATCGCCGTCGGGGACGTGAAGGTCACCGGCAACGCGGGCGGCCCCTACACCGTCGTGTTCGCCGGGAACTTCGCCGGCGACAACGTTGCGCAGATGACCGCCAACGGCGCCGGCCTGACCGGCGGCACCACCCCGGCCGTCAACGTCACCACCCCGATCGGCGGCGGCACCCCGGGCGC
The DNA here is from genome assembly GCF_040302725.1 of Kitasatospora sp. NPDC097605. Lineage (NCBI taxonomy): Bacteria > Bacillati > Actinomycetota > Actinomycetes > Kitasatosporales > Streptomycetaceae > Kitasatospora > Kitasatospora sp. NPDC097605. The sequence goes on from NZ_JBEOSF010000036.1 coordinate 52,098, forward strand.
CAGCGACGGCACCGAGGTGCTGGCCGGCTTCCTGGAGTCGGACACCCACTTCGTTCCCGGCCAGCCCAAGGCGATCGCCTCGCTGCGCATCCACGGCCTGGTCAACCCGGCCAAGCTGCCGGTGCCGTTCGTGCAGCCACTGCCCGGCTACACCACCGCCGACATCTTCTACGTCACCACCTGAGGAGGCTGACCCATGCCGAACGAGATGCTCGACAACCTCCTCAAGGGGGTCGACGCCACCGAGATCAACGCGTTCGTCCGTGCGATCGCGACGAAGGACGACTTCGAGCTCACCAAGAGCGTCATCCCGGTGAAGACGCTCGACACGGTGAAGTGGAAGACGAAGCGCACCAGCCGCCGAGTCCTCCCCGCGCAGTTCCGCTCGTGGGACGCCTCCACGCCGATCGCGGCCCGCGAGTTCACCCGCATCGAGACCGAGGGCCAACTCCCCCCGCTCGGACAGAAGTTCATCGTCAACGAGCTGGAGACGATCCTGCTCCACGTCTCGCGCGGCCAGGACGGGGAGGAGCTGATCGAACGGCTCTACGACGACGTTGCCGCGCACGTCCTGTCCGTCCACCAGCGGATGGAGATCGCCGCCGGAGACCTGCTCTCCGACGGCAAGTTCACCCTGAACGGCGAGAACGGCATCGTCGTCGAAGTCGACTTCCAGGTGCCGGCCGCGAACCGCCCGACCGCGGCGGTGCCGTGGACCGACCCGACGGCGGACATCCTGCGCGACGAGATGACGTGGATCGCCCACCTGCGGTCCATCGGCGCGCCTCTGCCCACCCGCGTGCTCACCTCCTACAAGGCGGCTGCGCTCATGGCGGGCAACAACTCCTACCGCAACGCCTTCTACAACCCGCAGGGGGCGAACATCCCCAGCGCCGTGCTGGCGCCCGACCAGGTAACGGCGGTCCGCGCCCGCTACGGCCTGCCGCCGATCACCGTCTACGACCTCCAGCTCCCGACCCTGGGCGGCGGCAACGCCCGGGTCCTGCCGGAGAACCAGTACTTCCTCCTGCCCCCGGACAGCCGGGAGTGGGCGGAGACCCAGTACGGCATCACCGCCGACGGCCTGGTGCTCTCCAGTGGCAGCAACCCTGCGATCCTGCGCTCGGAGGCCCCGGGCATCATCGTCACCCACGGCTACAGCGACGACCCGGCGCAGGTCTACACCAAGGCCTCCGCCGTCGCCATGCCGGTGATGTACGTCCCGGACATCTACATGGCTGCGACGGTCTGGTGATGGCCGAGCTGATCAGCAGCGTCTTCCTGGTCGACCCGGACAGCCACGAGCAGATCGTGCTGGCGGCCGGCAGCACGCCGGAGCCCCGTCTGGCCTGCCTGGTCACCAACCCGTCCGCCTGGGCCGGCGGTGTGGTGCCGGACTTCGACCTGGAGCCGGGCCCCGACACGGCGGCCAAGGGCGGTGAGCCGCCGGAGGAACCGGCGGGTGCCGGCGAAGGCAACGGGCCCGGCGCCGAAGCGGGCCCCGAGGCCGAAGGCGCGGAGCAGGGCGAACTCGTCGAGACCGAAGTGCAGCCCGAGGCGGCCGAGGTCGAGGCCGCGCCCGAGGCCGCTGAGACCGAGGAGCAGCCCGCCGAGGCCGCTCCCGAGGAGAAGCCGGCCGCCCGCCGCGGCCGGAAGTCCGCCACCGCGGAGTGAGCCCCTCGGTGGCCGGGCCGGGCCGTCCTCCCCGGCCCGGCCACCGAGGCTCCCGCGCATCCCCCTCACCCTGACCGCCCTTCGACGGGAGGCACCATGGACGACGCCACCCGGGCCTGGCTGCTCGCCGAACTCGGAACGACCACCGACCCGGCCGACCTGGACGCTCGGTACCTTCGCCTGCGGTCCGCCCGCGCCGTTGCCCTCGAAGTCTTGCGCGAGCGGCGCCAGGCGCTGCTCGCCCAGCCCGTCAAGGTCACCATCAGCGGCGTCATCGCCGTCGATTACGGCGCGAACATCGCCGCCCTGGAACGCCAGATCGCGGCCCTCGCCGACCCGGCGGCCGCGCCGGCCCCCGACGAGACCCCGCCGCCCGGCCCCGATGGCGCCAACACCGACCCGGGCATTCTGCAGTTCCATGCCCGGCCCCGCCGATGACCACGCCCACCGCGTGGCGCAACCAGGAGCTCCGGGCCGGCATCGACACCGCGGCCGCCGACCTCGCCGCCGCCTGGAGTGCGCTCGTCCTTGCGCAGCGCGCCCTGCTGGCCGCGCTGCGCCGCTCCACCCGCGGCCCCGTACCCGGGCGCGCCACCGTGCTGCGTGCCGCGATCGCCGCGTTCAACCGTGCTGTCGCCGAGTTCGATCAGGCCGCCGTGGGCGTCGCCGAGCGGTGGGCCAGCCTGGAGCTGCCGATCGCCTACCGCCACGGCGCCGAGGCCGCCCTGCGTACTGCCGTGCTGCGCCCCGGGCAGGTGTGGCCGGCCTTCACCTGGACGCCCGGCCACCAGGGTGCGGTCCAGGTGCTCAGCGCTGGCGCCTACCAGGCGCTGGTGACCCGCATCAACGAGACGGTCCGCCGCGCCCGCGTCTTCGTGCGCGCGGCCTCCGCCGGCACCCTGCGTGCGGCCGCCGTCGACCCCGACCAGCTTGAGCGGGAGCACCGCCTGGAGGCCGTGATCTACGGGGACTCCACCCGCTACCCGGCCGCCGCGTGGGCCCGCAGCGCCCTCGCCGCGCAGGCCGTCACCGCCGCCAACACCGCCGCCGCCCGGACCGCGCTGGACGACCTCGGCACGGAGTGGGTGGAGGTCAGCGACGGTCCGGAGTGCGGGTGGACCGGTCACTCCGACCCCGACCGGGCCGACGGCACCCTGCGCGAAGCCGCCGACGCCGCGGTCCACCCGATCGCGCACCCCGGGTGCATCCGCTCCCTCACCCCCCGCCCCGACCTGGCGGGCCGTGACGACATCGAACCCGGCCAGCCGGCCACCGACGAGGAGGACGACGCCTGATGGCGCTCACCACCATGGGGCTCGGCGTGCCCCTTTACCAGCATCCCGGCCTCGACTCCGCCGCCTGGGACGCCCTGGCCGTCCAAAACGTGCCGCTGCGCTGGGTCGTCCTCAACCAGGCCTCCGGACCCGGCGCGGCCGAGGACAGCGTGCTGTACGACGCCGCCCGCTCGGTCAAGGCCGCCGGCGTGCCGGTGCTCGGGTACCTCAACTACGGGTACGGCGCCGTCGTCGACTTCACCACCTTCGCCGACGCCGACAAGTACGTGGCGCGCGGCATCACCGACGGCATCTTCCTGGACCAGGTGCCCACCGCGGCCGCGAACGTCCAGGCCCTCGGCACGACGCTCCAGGGCCTGCGCAAGCGCGGCGCCCGGCACATCGTCCTCAACTGCGGGACCGTGCCGCTCGACGAGCGCTACCTGGCCATGGCCGACCAGGTCGTCACCTTCGAGGGCACGCTGCCGGAGTACCGGACCGCGATGGCGAACCGGCCGGCCTGGCTGCGCGAGTGGAAGCCGGAGAAGGTGGTGCACCTGCTGCACGGCGTCACCACCTGGGCCGACGCCCGCGATGCCGTCCTCCTCGCCCGCGCGTCCGGCTGCCACACGATCTTCATGCACACCACCCCGTACACCGGGCCGAGCAGCAACCCCTGGGACGGGATTCCCAACGCGTACTGGCAGGACCTCACCGACCTCGTCGCCTCCTTCCCCGCCCGCCCCGCTCCCGGGTGGCCGAAGTGACCCACGACGACATCGACACCTCCACCTACGGCGCCGACGACAGCCCGCTGCCTGAGGCGGTGCGCTCCCTCACCGCCCGCAACCAGCAGCCCGCCACCCTGACCGGCAGCACGGCGGCCCGGACCGACGGCCCGTTCCACATCAGCGAAGGGCGGTTCACCATGACGTTCGGCATCGAGACCACCGACGACACAGCTCCCGGTGCGGTCGCCGAAGCCGTCCGCTACGCGATGAGGGCCCCTGGACGGGCGGCGCCGCCCGCAGTTCCCGCCCGGCTGCGGATCGGCCACCTCACCTACACCGTGCTGCTCGACACCGCCGTAGTGGACGAGGCGTCTGTCCGGGGGCAGGTGGCACTTCACGGCTTCTCCTCCAGCGGTGAGCAGCGGATCGGGGTGCGCGCCGACCTGCCGTCCGACCGTGAGGCGGAGGTGGTGCTGCACGAGGTGCTGCACCAGTGCCTGCGCGTCGCCGGAGTCGACCCCGACGCGGACGCGGCCGCCGGCCTCAAGGACGTCGAGGAACGGGCCGTGAACTCCATCGCCGGGGTGCTGCTCGCCGTGCTGCGCGACAACCCCGCCCTGACTGCCTACCTCACCCACCAGGAGCCCCAGTGAGCAGCTTCGGCGACCCGGACCAGCACCACCTCGTCATCACCAGCGAGGGCCTCCACGGAACCGTGCACCTGGACGGCGAGGACATCAGCAAGCAGATCCGCGGCTACGGTCTGCGCGGCTTCGCCGGCGAGCCGGTGCAGGCCGTCCTCTACCTCGCCGAGGGCCGGGGTACCACGGCGTTCGACGGCCTGGCGCGCGTCGTCGTCGCCGACGAGCAGCCCAACACCGCCGACCTGGTCGCCGAGTTCCTCGGCGGGATCGACGCGGACCTGCTCGCGGCCGCCGTGCTGAAGCGCGACGACCTCGACGGCAAGGCCAACGAGCTCACCCGCGCCGCGCTGCGCCAGCTCACCGAGTGGGCCCGGGGAGACGGCTGATGCTCAACCTCGGCCCGCTGACCGGCCTCGTCCGCGAACTGGTGCTCGGCGACACGATCCGCCTCGAGAAGCCCAGCCCGGGGAAGGTGCTGGACGAGGCGACGGGCACGCTGATCGACGCCCCCGGCATCGTGGTCTACGAGGGGCCGGGGGCGGTCATCGGCCCAGGGTCCCAGCCGATCGGCCTGGTCGTGCCCACCGACCTCCTGGAGCACGTCGACGACCCCAAGGCCGGCTACAAACTGCTCACCCTGCCCGACGCGCCCGTCCCGCCCCGGGACGCCGTCCTCACCGTCACAGCGGTCCACGAGGGCGGCGACCAGTCGCTGCTCACCCGCAGCTGGCGCGTCGCCCGGCCCGGACACGCCAACACCCTCCTCGTCGTCCGGATGTCCTGGTGCGACGAGATCCAGAGCAAGGACCTGGCGGCACCGTGACCCGATCCCGTACCTTCACGGACGCCGACCAGCTCGCCGCCGTCCTTGAGGCCGCCGCCGAGCGCGTCGGCCCGGCCGTCACCGCGCTGGTGCGCCACCAGGCGACGCTGCTGCGCCAGCAGATCCGCGCCAACGCCTCCGGCCGGCCCGGCCCGAACGTCATCACCGGCGCCTACCGGGACTCCTGGACCGTCGCGGTCGACGCGGGCGCCCCAGGCGTCGTTGAGGGCCTGGTCGGCACCACGGCCCCGCAGGGCCGGCGCCTGGAGTTCGGATTCGTCGGCGCCGACAAGCTCGGCCGGCGCTACAACCAGCCGCCGTTCCCGCACGTCGCTCCTGCGCTGGACTCCTTCGGCCGCCAGGTCGAGGGCCAGCTCAAGGCCGTGGGCGAGAAGGTGATCGGATGATCGCCCGGCTTCCCGTCACCCGCTCGGTCCGTGCGCTGTTGGCCTCGGCGACCGGCAAGCCGTGCGGCCTCGGCGCGCTTCCGCGCATGCCCGACGGCAGTCCGGCGCTGCCGCCCTACACGGTCCTGCACCCGCTGCCCTGGCAGGTCGGCGGCGCGCCGTTCAGCGACCTCTCCGAGGACGCCTCAGGCCTCTACCAGGCAGTGGCTGTCGCGGAGAGCGTCGAGCAGGCGGAGTGGCTGGCCGACCGGATCCGCGCCGGGGTCCTGGAGCGCGACCCGGTCACCGGCCGGTGGCTCCACCAGCTGAACGACCTGCCGGCCGGGGTGGTCTGCAAGACCCGGGAAGTGGACACCGACGCGGGGACCGACCCGGTCCCCGCGGACGGTATCGTTAACTACATGATCAGGTTCCGGCTCGGGTTCTCCAGCCGGGGCTGACGCAGCCTCACGAGCTGTGCACCATCCGCACCGCGGCGGCAAGCGCGGACGCTGCCCCTCGGGGCGGCCTGGAGCCCGTACCGCGGCGGCACAGCGCGGACGCTGCCCATCATGGCGGCCACCCCTTCACCGTCCCACCGGGGCCCGGCCGCCCAGGAGCAGAGCCGACCCCTGACCAGACACCTGGGGTCCACATGCCTCTGCCCCCGCTCGTCCCCGTGGAGAAGTACTCCCGGCGCGGCGTCTCCCAGTTCCTGTTCGTGCCGACCATCGCCGCCCCCAGCATGATTCCCACCCGCGCGGAGCTGGTGGCCGGAACCAACCTGACCGCCGGAATCGCCGAGCTGGACGGCTGGAACAGCGAGAACCAGGCGATCGAAGTCCCGGACATGTCCGACACGTTCGACGGCACGATCCCCGGTTCGGACAAGGCCGCCGACTCGTCGCTCACCTTCTATGAGGACTCCACGACCAACGTCACGGAGGAGCTGCTCAAGAAGGGCACGGTCGGCTACATCGTCATCCTCCGCAAGGGTGATGTGCCCACGAACAAGAGCATGGACGTGTTCCCGATCCGGGTCGGCAGCGTCCAGCCGGCCTACACCGCCGACAACGAGGCGGCGAAGTTCACGGTCAACTTCAGCGTGACCAGCAGGCCGGTACAGGGCGCGGCCGTGCCCGCCGCCGCCCCCTGACCGGCCCGGCCCCTTCTGACTCCCGGTCGGGCGTCCTCGCGCGCACGAGGGGACGCGCGAGACGCCCGGCCGGGCCCCATCCCCTCACCGCTCCTCCTGGAGGAACCCCATGCCGCCCAAGACCACCACCACCACCCCCACCGCCGGGACCGTTGACCCGGAGCCGCCGGCCGCCGCCGTCGCCGCCGACGCGCACTGGGCCGCCACGCTGGAGAAGCTGCGCAACCGCAAGCTCGCCGAGAAGGTTCTGCGGCTGTGGGACGACTCCGAGCTCAAGCGGGCGTTCAACGACATCGAGGCGCGGGCCGCCGAGGCGGCGCTGCTCGCCGCCGCCGACCCTGCGGACAAGGTCCGTCGGGCTGCGGCCGTCGCTGCCGAGGCCACCCTCGCCGACGCCGTGAAGGGCGCCGACGCGGTCACCATCAAGCTGCGGTTCCGTGCCCTGCCCGGTGACGCCTTCGTGAAGCTGATCGAGGAGCACCCGCCCACCCCGGAGCAGCTCGACAAGGACTCCGACACGGAGTGGAACCCCGAGACGTTCCCGCCGGTGCTCATCGCCGCCGCCAGCGTCGACGGCATCACCGAGGAGCAGGCCCAGGGGTTCATGACCACCTGGGGGCACCGCGACCGCCAGGACCTGTTCAGCGCCGCGCTCGCCCCGCAGGTCGACCGGCGCGGGGACCTGGGAAAAGGCTGATCGCTGAGCCGCGGTTCCGCCTGGAGCTGGAGTTGTGCGACCGCTGGGGCATTCCGCACAGCCAGTTTCTCGGAGGCGAGCCGGGCCGGTGGACGTCGTACGACCGGGCCAAGGCCATCGCGTACGCCGAGTACGCGCGGACCGTCTGCTCGGGCTGCGGCACCCGCCCAGAGGAGTGGGACCCGGAGGCCGGCGGCGACCGGCACGCCTACACCGCCTCCGACAGCCGGTGCCCGGGCTGCCAGGCGATCGAGCACAAGCAGTCCGAGCTGCCGGAGGGCCGGGCTGGCGCCGGGTTGAAGGTCGGCCTCGTCCCCACCGGCCCGTACCTGGCCTGGCTCGACCGGCGCGAACGCGAACGCGAAGAGCAGCGGCGCCGCCGCGAGAGCACGACCTGACGACCTGACGAAGGAGGCCCAGGGTGGGTGCGGAGTGGAACCTGCTCCTGCGGCTGAAGGGCGACGGCCGCGACATGGCCAACGCCCTCCAGCAGGCAGGGCGGGACGCGCGCGCCCTCGGCCGGGATACGGCGAGCGGCCAGCGCGGTGTACGTGCGCTGGGGGAGGAGTCCCAGCGCTCGTCCCGCCGGGTCCGGGACTTGGGCACGGACGCCCAGTACGCCGGCACCCAGCAGCGCCGCGCGGGGGATCTGGCCCGGCAGTCCGGCAGCGACCTGCGGGCGATGGGCCGGGACGCCCAGTACGCCGGTACCCAGCAACGCCGGGCCGGTGACTACGCCCGACAGGCCGGCACCGACGTCCGGGCCTTCGGCCAGGCCGCCGCCACCGGCCAGCGCGGAGTCCGCTCCCTGGGGGACGAGTCCCAGCGCTCGTCCCGCCGGGTCCGGGACCTGGGCACGGACGCCCAGTACGCCGGCACCCAGCAGCGCCGAGCGGGGGATCTGGCCCGGCAGTCCGGCAGCGACCTGCGGGCCATGGGCCGGGACGCCCAGTACGCCGGCACCCAGCAGCGCCAGGCCGGGGAGGCCGCGAACACGGCGGCCGCCCGGGTGCGCGAGCACGGCCAGGCCGCGAACACCGCCGCCACCCATCTGCGGGAGACGGCGGCCGCCGGTCAGTCCTCCGCCCGCTCTCAGCGCTCCGTCGCCACCAGCGCCCAGGCTGCGAACGCTGAACTGCGGGGCCTGGTCGGGGCGCTGCGCAGCGCCACCCGGGAGGTGCGCAGCCTCGACTCTGCGGCCTCCAGTTCCACCAGCGGCCTGCGGCGGATCGGAGATGCTGGGGACGAGCACCTCGGCCGGGTCGGCAAGGCGGTCGACCGGGTTAAGGACGGCCTGCTGAGCATGGGCTCGATGCTCGCCGGCGGGGCGCTGATCATGGGTGCGCACGACGTTCTGGAGGCCGGGAACGAGTACCAGCAGGGCCTGAACACGTTCGGTGCGGTGACCAACGCCAACAGGGTCCAGATGGTCCGGGCGGCGGCCGCTGCGACCCAGCTCGGCGGGGACCTCAAGCTGCCGACCGCGACGTCCGCCGACGCCGCCGAGTCGATGGTGGAACTGGCCAAAGCCGGCTTCAGGACTGAGCAGGCGATCGACGCGTCGCGCGCGTCCCTGCAGCTGTCGGCCGCCGCGAACCTCAATGCCGCTGACACCGCCAAGTATCTCGGCGACATGATGGACCAGTTCGGTCTCGGCGCCGACCAGGCGTCCCGGGCCGCCGACATCCTCGCGGCGACGGCGAACAACGCATCCGGCGACATTGTCGACATTTACTACAGCATGAAGTACGCCGGGCCGGTCGCCCACTCGCTCGGCATCGGCATGGAGGAAGCCGCCTCCGCTGTCGGCATGATGGGCAAGGCCGGCATCCTCGGCTCCACCGCCGGCACCGCGCTGCGCGGCATCCTCACCAACATGGCGAAGCCGTCGAAGGCGGCCGCCGCCGGCCTCAAGACGCTCGGCATCGAGGCCTGGGACACCGAGGGCCGGTTCAAGGGCCTGCGGTACGTCGTCGAGCGGCTCCAGGACTCCGCGCACACCCTCTCTGAGAAGGACTTCACGGCCGCGATCGGCGCCGCCTTCGGCAAGCCCGCCATGGGCGGGGCCATGGCGCTCGCGCACCAGGGCCTCGACAGCTTCGACGCGCTCAACGAAGCCGTGCGCCAGTCCGGCGCGGCCGCGCAGATCGCCGAGGCCAAGGGCAAGGGCCTGGCCGGCGCCATGACCCAGCTCAAGACGCAGGTCAAGCAGACCGGCATCGAGCTGTACACCGAGATGTCGCCCGGCCTGGAGTGGGCGACCCGCGGCATGACGCGCATGCTGTCCGAGGGCACCCCGGCGCTGCGCGGCGTCATCGCCTACGGCCACGACCTCGTCACCCTGTACGGGCCTGAGGTCGCCGCACAGTTCCGCTCCGGACTCGGCAAGGCTTCCGGGTACGTGAACGGGCTCGGCAGCGCCTTCAAGGACGCAGCGTTCGACGTGGCCGCGTCCGTGCTCCACGCGCTGTTCACCGCCGCTCGGGCCGGCGCGGACGTGCTGCGCAACGTCGGCCGGGCGGTCGAGCCGATCGTTCGCGCCCTTGGCTCGTTCAACCGCGACGGCCAGCAGAGCGTTGGCGTCCTGGACCTTCTCGTCACCGGCTTCGACTACGCCGCCGACGGCATCGTCCAGGTCTCCCGGGTCCTGGTGCCCATCGGTCAGGGCATCGGGCACGTCATCAGCCTGCTCGGTGAACTGCCGTGGTGGGCACAGGGCGCCATCGCCTCCATGCTGCTCGCCCGCCGGGTCGGTCCGGTCCTGGATGACGTGGGCAACCGGGTCGGCGGCCACGTGACCGGCGCCTGGCGAGGCCTTGGCGATGCCATCGCCTACCAACGTCGGCTCGCCGACGACGCGGGGCAGAGCCTCGGCCGTTTCGGCGGAGCCATGGCCGCCCTGGAGAGCCGGATCCCGATCGTCGGGCAGATGGGCGCCGCATTCCGTGACGCGCACGGGCGGGTCGGTGGCTTCACGGGCGGTGTGCTCGGTGCCGGCTCGGCGATCACCACCGGGCTCGTCGGCGCCGGCAAGGGCCTGGTGAACTTCCTCGGCGGGCCGTGGGGCGTGGTCATGCTCGGCGCGGGGCTCGCCCTGTCGATGCTGGCGCGCCACCAGCAGCAGGCCGCGCAGGCCGCGCAGGAGCACCAGCAGCGCGTCAAGTCGCTGACCAGCGCACTGCGGGACTCCGGCGGTGTCGTCGACGACAACGTCCGCAAGCAGGCGGCGATGGTGCTGATGGACACCAAGGTCAAGGACGGGAAACAGAAGCTGGTCGAGACGCTGGAGAAGGCCGGCGTGTCGATGGGCCAGCTGACCGACGCCTACCTCGGGCAGGGCGGCAGCCTCCAGGCGCTCCAGGACCGGCTCAAGGCGACCGCCGAAGCCAACAAGACGATGGTCACCACGTCGGCCGGCGCCACGTACGTGTACAACGACATCGGCCTCAACGCCAAGCGCGCCTCCGACGCGCTCGGCGACGTGAAAGGCGATCTGCAGGAGTCGATCGACAACGTCAAGCGACTGGCAGAGGCCCAGCGCAACGGTGCCAGCGACGGCAGCACCGCGTTCGACAAGCTGAAGAAGTCGGTCCAGGGGCTGGCGGACAAGACCGGTGACGCCGACCAGCGCACCCGCTCGCTCAAGGAAGCGCTGGACATCCTGAACGGCGGGCAGGTCAGCATGCAGGCCGCCGAGGCCCGGCTGAACGCGGCGATCCTGGCCGGCACCGACGCGATCAAGGACGGCATCGAGTCGACCGAAGGGTGGGGCAAGTCCCTCATCGACGCCTCCGGCGCGCTCACCACGACCAGCCGCAACGGCCAGACGCTGTACAACAACCTGAACTCGATCACCGACGCCACCACCTCGGCCTCCGTGCAGGCATTCGAGTTCGCGAAGGCCCACGGCGAGAACGTCACCAAGTCGATCCAGGCAGCCGCGGATCAGATGGCGAAGGGGCGCAGTGCGGCGATCGACCTGGCCCGCTCCTACGGGCTCACGGAGGAGGAGGCCGGGAAGGTCGCCGACAGCCTGGGGCTGATTCCGAACCAGGTGGCCCTGCTGCTGAAGACGGAAGGTGTCGACTCCACCCTCGCTGACCTGCTGGCGGTGCAGTCGCAGGTCAAGGCGCAGCCGAAGGCCGTGGAGATCAAGGTGGAGGCGCTCTCGGAACAGGCGCAGGTGATGCTGCGTTCGCTCGGGCTGACGGTGGAGACGATCCCCGGCACGCGGCAGGTGAAGATCAGCGCGATCACCGACAAGGCGCGCGCGGATCTGGAGCAGGTCATCGTCACGCAGTCCGGCATTGCGGACAAGACGATCACCATGGACGCCAAGACGTTCAACGCGATCAGCGGACTCACCGAGGTTCAGAGGCAACTCCGGGCCACCAACGACAAGAGCGTCACGGTCCACGCGCTGACCGCCGAGGCGCAGCAGGCGCTGAAGGATCTCGGGTTCAAGGTGACCACGCTGCCCGGCGGGGAGGTCAAGGTCACCGCGAAGACCGACAACGCCCAGGACAACATCGACAAGATCCAGGGCGCGCTGAACGGCCTGCGGAACAAGACCGTCACCGTGACCGTGAACGAGGTGGCCGGCACCCGCATGCGCATGACCCAGGCCAACCGCGACATCGAGGCGGACGGCGGGATCCGCGAGGCCTTCGCCAACGGCGGTATCCGGGCCAAGGCGTTCGCCGGCGGCGGCCTCGACGCGGCGGCCGGGCGCCGGCTCGCTCAGGGCGCGAACCGGGAGCGGCACATTGCCCAGATCGCCCGGCCCGGTACCTGGAGGGTGTGGGCGGAGGACGAGACCGGTGGCGAGGCTTACATCCCGCTCGCCGCGTCGAAGCGCGGCCGGTCGGAGAAGATCCTGGACGAGGTCGCCCGCCGGTTCGGCGGCCAGGTCGTCTACGGCCTCGGTGCCCGGCCTCGCGCGTACGCGGACGGCGGCCTGGCCGGGCAGGCGCCGCGCTCCTACGCCACCGCCCGGCCGACGATGCCGCAGCTCCCGGCACCGCTCGCCGCCAAGCTCGTCGCCCGGCCGACGTCGACCACGGTCGTCGTCGTCCGGGACCAGGCGCAGGGGCAGCCGCTGATCGGCCAGCAGACCATCAACGTCCAGCGCCCGGGCGCCTCCGAGCGGGAGATCGCCTCCGCGGTCTCCTACCAGGTCCGCCGGGCCCAGCGGGCAGGAGGCACCCGCCGATGACCGAGCTGATCGACTGGCAGCACGACCTCGCCGGCGTGCGGATCGGCGCCGGCACCAACGTGGTGATCCGCGACATGGTGGCGGCGGGCCTGCCGGAGAAGCGCACCAACGACGTGGAGCCCGCAGGGGAGGACGGCCTGCGGCCGGGTGCCGACCAGTACGGCGGGCGCCTGGTGCGGATCGACTGCGGGATCCGCTGCGTCGGCGACGCGGCGGCCGCGCTGGACCTGCTCGCCGAGCTCCAGGAGCACGCCGATCCGGACGGTGTGCGCCTGCTCGCCGGGGAGACGGTGGAGCTGACGCTGAAGTACCCGGGCCGGGAACCGCGCACCCTGCGCGGCCGGCTGCGGAAGTGCGAGGAGACGCAGGAGGACGCGGTCCACGGCTGGATCCCGCTGGACATCGAGTTCCTCGCCACCGACCCCCTCTTCTACGGCGAGATGGAGCAGCGGCAGATCCCGCTGGGGGCTCTCAGCCGCGGCGGGTTCGTCGCGCCCGTCGTCGCCCCGGTGGTCACTGCGGCCGTGCCGACCGATCAGCTCCCGAAGTCGGTCGCCAACCCGGGCACGGCGCCGACGTGGCCTGTGCTGCGCGTCAACGGGCCGTGCGTCAACCCCGTGATCACCCACATGGAGAGCGACCGCTCCCTCGCGCTGGACGTGGCGCTGCTGGCCGGGCAGTGGATCGAGATCGACACCCGGCCCGGCTGGCGGACTGTCCTGGACGACGCCGGCGCCTCCCGGGCCGTGCTGCTGCGCTGGGGCGACCGCATCGACGAGTTCGACCTTCCGCCCGGCATCAACCACCTGAAGTTCGAAGCCACCGACCCGACGAACACCGCGCAGCTGACCGTCACCTGGTGGCCGGCCTGGAAGACGCTGAAGAAGGAGAGCCTCTGATGGCGCTGGCGAAGACCCCGCTCATGGTCAACGGGGCGACCCACCCCGCGCAGACCTTCAGATTGATGATCCGCGACCTGGCGCAGGGCAACGAAGGCGTCGGCGGCGGCGGCGATCTGAAGGTCAGCGCGCTCGGCGTGCCGGGCGCCCAGGTTCAGGTGGCCGCCGGCTCCGGCATCGCCAAGGGCCGCATGGACACCTGGCAGGGCCACTACAGCTTCTACAACACCGCCGTCGCGAACGTCCCGGTCGCTCCGACCGGTTCCACCGCCCGCTCCGACATGCTGTGTGTGCGCGTTCTCGACCCGGAGTACGAGGGCGGGCGCAACCCGGCGACGGACGCCACGGTGGAGTTCCAGGTCGCCTCGAACGTCGGCTCGGCCGCGACGGTGCCGCCGGCCGGGTGGACGGCGATTCCGCTGGCCCGCTTCGACATGCCGGCCGGGACCTCCGTGATCACGGCCGGGATGGTGAAGGACCTGCGCTCCATCGCCAACCCCCGCCGGGAGCGGCGCCTGATGCCGCACGTCGGCTTCCCCTACGACCCCATCGTCGACACGGGCGGTGCGTGGGTGAACTGGCCGGCCGCCGCGCTGTGGCAGCTTGCCGTCCCGTCCTGGGCGACCACCGCCAACCTCGTCACCACCCTTGCGGGCCTGCGGCTGTCGGGCGGCAATGTGTTCGCCGAGATGCGGCACGTCCTGGGCACGACGGTCGGCGCGTCCGCGCAGATCGATGACGACGGCGGCGCCGGCTTCCGACGCGCGCACCAGATCATCGCCGACGTCCTGGACATCCCCCAGGCGATGCGCGGCACCACCCAGAACCTCAAGCTGCAGACGCTGGTGTACCCGGACCCGGGAACGATCGACACCAACGGCGCCACCGCCGCGGTGCTGGACATCGAGTGGGTGGAGGGCCTGCTGTGACGACCGCGCTGTGGCGGTACGTGCTGGCCGACACCCTGACCGACGAGCTGCTGCACCCGGCCGTGCCCTTCCAGGACGTCGAGTTCGGCCCGGGCCTCAACTCGGCGGGATCCTTCCGGGCCGTCCTCAAGCCGCGGTTCGTGCGCGCCAACCCGGCCCTGTTCACCGATCGGGCGACGACCGTCTACATCGAACGCGACCACCAGCTGCGCGACGGGTACATGTTGTGGCGCCTGGCCCCGGAGGGCGAGGCGTTCGCGGTCGAGGGAGCCGGCTGGCCCAGCTACCTCGAACACCGGCACGACCTGCACGGCGACCTCGCCGGCCGCGGCCCCTACATCGAGGCCGATCCGTGCCGATTGATCCGGGACGCGTGGGACTACTCCCGGGCCGCGCCGGAGGGCGACATCCGGGTGGTCGTCGACGAGGCGTCCAGCCCGGCGAAGATCGGCACCGCCGAGCAGCCCCTCACCTACCCCTGGTGGAACTACGTCAAGCTCGCCGAGGTCGTCTCCACTGCCGTGCAGGTCGCCGACCACCCCGAGTACACCCACGGCGTCGACACCGGGCCGGACGGGCGGCCGATCCGGCGCGTGCGCCTGGCCTACCCGCGGCTCGGCCGCCGCCGCTTCGACATCGCCTTCGCGACCGGCGTGAACATCGTGGAGAACCCCACCGTCGTCTACGACTTCGACAGCTACTCGAACACGGTCATCGGCATCGGCGCGGGGGAGGGCGCCACCGCGGTCCGGGCCGGCGACATCGTCAGCGACGGCCGGCTGCGCCTGGAGAGCGTCCTCACCCGCCCGGACGTCTCGGACCAGGCGCTGCTGAACTCCCTGACCCGCTCCGCCCGGATCGGCCGCCAGCAGTTCGGCACCGTCGAGCAGATCGTCGTGCGCCATCACAAGGCGGCGCCCGCCCTGTCCTGGCAGGTCGGCGACGACGTGCGCGTGATCGTGCACAACAGGTGGGCGGACATCGACACCTGGATGCGCATCGTCGGCTGGACCACCCGCACCGCCACCGACACCTACGTCATCGACCTGGAGCCATCCGGGTCCTTCACCTACGGGAGCACCGTTGCCTGACAACCTCGGCAGGACCCTCGCCGACATCATCCGCCGCCTGGACGTCCTGGAGCGCGCACCCCGCGGCTTCGCCGGCCGGACCGAGTTCGCCCTGGAGGCCGCCACCGGCACCGACCTGACCGGCTCCGCGACCCTCACTGGCAACGCCGCCACCGGCGGTCAGCAGGGCGGCATCGCGCTGGACGTCCGCGACAAGGACAACCCGGCGAAGCACGGCCGGCTCGCGATCGGCCCGGACGGCCTCACCGCCCAGGTCGGGGACGCCCTGCTCACCATCGACCCGGTGGACGGGCTGTTCACCAACCGGCCGGCCAAGTTCCAGCGGGACGTGCAGGTCGGCCCCGGCGGCGACCTCGTACTCGGCGGCGGCTCCCGGATCACCTCCGGCGAGACCTGGCAGAACGTCACCTTCAACCCCGGGTTCGCGAACCTGGCCGGCTACAAGCCGGTGCAGGTCAAGCGGCAGGCCGACGGCTCGGTCAAGATGCGCGGCGCGGCCAGCCTGCCCGCCGGCTTCGCCAGCGGCGTGATCGGCCTCGTGCCCGACGGCTACCAGCCGCTGGCCAATCCCGAGATCTTCCCCCTCGCGGCCGGCCGGACCGGGGCCGTGCAGGCCTTCATCCACCCGGACCGACGCATCGAGGTCGTCGCCCCGAGCACCATCACGGACGGGTTCGTGTCCTTCGGCCGGGTGGTCTGGGACCAGGACTGACCGCCCGGCCGGCAGGGGTTGACGCGAACCGCCGGACCCCTGCCACACCTTATGATTGATCATGGCGGGCGACCCTCCGTCCGCCGCCGCCCTACCGCGGCCGCTCCATCCCCCGAGGGACGCCCGGGCCTTGCCCCGGGCCACCACCAAGCCGTCCGCTTCGGTCCCCGGGGGAGCACACCAGCATGACCACCACGCACGGCGTCCACGTGCGCCTGTACGACCACCACCCCGCGCTCGGCCGCCACCAGGTCCTCGACGCCCGCTCTTTGCGCCACCTGGAGCTGGGCTGCAACGTCCGGCCCGAGGTCGTGCACTGGCAGCCGAAGGTGCCGGTCCTGGACCAGCAGCACCTGCACCAGCAGGGCATCCGCACCAGCCTGCTGGCCGACACCCCCGAGGACGTCGACGCGCTCGGCTCCTGCACCGCCAACGCCGCCACTGCCGCCCTGTCCGCGGTCATCGGCGCCGAGATGTGCGAGACCATCGGCCTCGACCTCACCGACGCCGTCGCCGCCGAGGAGTGGGCGATCCGCCTCTACTCCGAGGCGACCCGCCAGGACGAGTGGCTGGCCCGCCAGTGGCCCGAAGACGACTGCGGCTCGAGCGGCCTCGGCGTCGCCCGCGCCCTGCACGCACGCGGCCTCATCAACTCCTACCGGCACGCCACCGGCGTCTCCGGTCTCCTGGAGCTGCTGCAGCACGGGCCGGTGCTGATGGGCATGCCCTGGCACGACGCGTTCTTCACCCCGCCGTCGAACGGCAACCTCGGCGAGCTCCCCGACTGGCAGCGCTCCCCGGTCGCCGGCGGACACGAGGTCTGCGTGCTCGGGATCGAACAGATCGCCTGGGACGACGTCCCGCACCGCATCCCCGTCCTGGAGCGCACCCTGCTGCGCGTGCGCAACTCCTGGGGCGCCTCCTGGGGCCTGGACGGGGACTTCCTGATGCCGCTGTCGCTCTACGCCGAGCTGCGCCGCGAGATCGACGTCATCCAGCTCCAGCTCCCCGGCGCGGCCTGACCGGCCCGCCGCCGGCCGCACCCCGCTCTCCTCCCGCCTGCCCCTCACCCGCGAAGGGGGACCCCGTGTCCGACCTCCACGCCGCCGTCATCCACCCCGACGGCACCACCACCTACTGCGGCACCGTCGACCAGGCGCACGCCGACACCGTCAGGGCGATCGCCGAAGCCTCCTGGGAGACCGACGAGCCGCGCCCGCTCAAGGAGCACCCGCGGCTGGCCGGCGCCTGGTACGTGCTGCGTCCGGACGGCGACCTCGACTACTACGTGCCGGTCGACGCCGCCCCGTACGAGGTCCGCGAGCCGGCCGATCCGGGCCCGGCCGCCACGACCCGGCGGCCGCGCAAGCTCGCCGGCCCGGCGTACATCGACGGCGCCGAGCGGCTCGGCGGGCAGGCGATCGGCGGCGCCATGGACCACCCGGAGTCCGGGCCGCGCGTCACCTGGCACACCACCGAGTGCCCGTCGGGATCCGGGTACTTCACCTCGATGGGGTCCTACCTGATCTCGGCCGGCACCGAGCCCCAGGTGCTCTACGACCCCGCCTCCGACCGGCTCGGCCAGTTCGGGCCGCTCACCCGCTCCGGCCGGGCGCTGCGCAACGACGGAACCCGGCGCACGAACCGCGAAGGCGCGGTCAACATCCAGGTCGAGGTGGTCGCCCGTGCCGGCCAGCCGTGGACCGACGGCTTCGACCCCAGCCAGAAACCCAACTTCCAGCGGCTGCTCGCGGCCGCGCGGGCGCACGGCGTGCCGGACGACTGGCCGGCCGGGCCGCCCGTCGGCTCGCCGTCCGCGCCGTCCAACCGCTCCCGCCAGGTCTGGCAGACCAAGGCCGGGCACTACGGGCACTGCCACGTCCCGGGCAACGACCACTGGGACCCGGGCGCCCTGGACATCGCGAAGGTCCCCGGCGGCGCGGCCGCGCCCGCGCCGGAGCCGCAGCAGCCGGCCGACCCCAACGCCTACCCCGGCGCAGGGCAGTTCGGCGACGGCGCGAACAACGCACACGTCACCCGGCTCGGCGAGCTCCTGGTCGCCCGCGGCGGCGGCCGCTTCTACAGCGAGGGCCCCGGCCCGCGCTGGAGCGACGCGGACCGGGCGGCGTGCCGCGCCTTCCAGGAGGCCCAGGGCTGGTCCGGCCCGGACGCGGACGGCCTGCCCGGCCCCACCACCTGGGACTACCTCGTCAACCGCAAGGGCAACGACATCCCCGCCCCGGCCCCGGAGCCGCAGCCGGCCCCGGACCCCAACGCCTACCCGGGCGCCGACCAGTTCGGGCCCGGCGCGAACAACTGGCACGTCACCCAGCTCGGCCAGATGCTCGTGCGGCGCGGCGGCGCCCGCTTCTACAGCGAGGGCCCCGGCCCCGCCTGGTCGGAGGCCGACCGGTCCGCCACCGAGGCGTTCCAGAAGGCCCAGGGCTGGTACGGAGCCGACGCCGACGGCATCCCCGGCCCCACCACCTGGGACTACCTCGTCAACGGCAAGGGCGAGAACATCCGCGCCCCGTACGGGGAGCGCGGCACCCTCGGCGCCTGGCCCGGCTCCCCGCCGGTCCGCTACGGCTACACCACCGACGCCATCACCCGCCTGCAGCTGCGCCTGCGCTACGCCGTCGGCGCGGCGAAGGCCGGCGAGCTCAACCCGAACGGCGCGACCGGCTACTACGGCGAGGAGACCCGCGCCCTGGTCCGGTACGCGCTGCGCAACAACCCGGAGACCTGGGACGCCGGCGAGAACGGCCACGACGGCCTGGTCGGCGCCCGCTCCTGGGCGGTCATCGACCAGCTCTGACCCCACCCCTGGGGGCGGCCGGGCCTGCTGAACCCGGCCGGGCCGCCCCAGGGCCCCGCCCAATCCGATCCTCATCCCGCCACGGAGGTACCTGTCATGGACTCGCTGTTCCAGCTCACCGACGCCCAGCTCTGGGCCGCGATCGTCGCCTTCTTCTCCCCGCTGGCCACCTCCGTGGTCCAGCAGCCGACCTGGCCGAAGCCGGCCCGCACCAGCGTCGCCATCGGCACCAGCGCCCTCATCGGCATCGGCATCGCCTACTTCGCCGGCGCCTTCACCGGCCGCGGCGTCCTGTCCACCGTGCTGCTGACCGTGCTGGTGTCCGCGACCGCCTACAGCACGGTGTTCAAGCCGTCCGGCATCGCGCCGGCGCTCGAGCGCGCCACCAGCGCCCGCTCCCGCCGGTAACGCCGGCCTGACTCCGAGGAAGACACCATGCCCACCGTTGCCGAGATCGCCACCGTGGTCGGTTCAGCGGGTGCGGGCGGTCTCCTGACGGCGGTGGGCGACTTCTTCATCCGCCGCCGCACGACCGTCCAGGACGGCTACCGCCTGCTGACCGACGACCTCCAGGAGGAACGCGCCGCCCTCCAGGAGGAGCGGCGCCAGCTCCAGGCGGAGTTCACCGCCGAGCGGGCCCGCCTCAGCCAGCAGCTGGGAGAGGTGCAGCAGCAGCTCGCCGCATCCCTGGCCGAGTCCGCGCGCCTTCGCGAGGAACGGCGGCTCCTGAACGAGCAGCACGCCGAAGCGCAGCGCCAGCTCGTCCAGACCGAACACCAACTGGCGGCCGCTCAGGTCCAGCTCGCCGAGCACCAGCAGTTGCTCGCTGCAGCGCAGGCCCAGCTGGTCGAGGCTGGCCGCCAGGTCGTCGACGCCGTACAGGCCGCGAACGCGATGCGCGGAGAGGTCGTCCGGCTGCGCGAAGAGGTTTCCCGCCTGCGGCCCGACGGTTCCGCTGCAGTCTGAGCAGATGCCGTCAGGCTGTACGGAGCGGGCTCACGGGTTCGACGGGTGCGTTGGCCCTGCCATCTGGCTGCGCAACCCATGCACCGACGCGGCGGAAGTGCATCCGGGCCAGGACGGCGTCCCGCTGAGCATCCGTCAACGTGACCTCCGGGTGATCGCGTACCTCAACGTCGTCCGCGATGACGTCCGCATCGTCGGTGTGGATCTCCACGGTCTCGCTCTGCCCAGTGATCTCATCAGCGGTCGAGGGGTAGAAGTGCGCGGTCAGCATGGGGTGCTCCGTTCGTCGGGAGTCGCAGCGATCCTGACGCTACCGGGCTACCAAGGCCTCTCCCCCACCCCCATGGTTCACACAACCTTGCGGAGCTGCTCGATCGGGGGGATTCGGGCGGCTGTGGTGTTGAACTGGCGGGCGCGGTCGGCGGCGATTCTGTGGGCGGCGCGGATCAGAGCCCGGCGGAACCCCTGCGCTTCGAGCGGCATGCCGGCCGGGCGCAGGGGGGTCCCGCCTTCGGGTGATGGCGTCCCGCCGGTGTGGTTCGGCTTGAGGCTGACGAACAGGAAGTCGTGGTGTGGGTCGACGTCCTGGTCCGGGTGTTGGCGGTGCCAGGCACGCAGTTCGGCGACCAGGCGCTCGCGTTCGGGTAGCCAGCGGCTCAGCGAGTCGCGGGTGTAGGGGTGGAGATCGATCGGGGTGGTGGGGATCCGCTCGGGGCTCGGGCGGCGCTGCGGGTTGAGGCGCAGGATGGCGGTGGCGATCGGCGGCCGGCTGTCGGTGCCGGGCTTCTCGTCGAGGTCGCTTGTGAGCATGGCGGCGAGCTCGCCCGATCGCGCCTTGGTGTCGAGGACCAGACCGAAGGCCAGGACGATCCGGCGGTGGTCCGGGTCCAGGTGGTCGTTCTGGTTCTGCCGGTCGGTGTAGGCGCGCAGGGCCCTGGCCTGGTGCGGGGTCAGGCCGGGCCGGGCTGCGGGTGCTGCCGAGCGGTGCGCGAGGGCTAGCGGGCGGCCGGCGAGGTCGGAGAGGGCGTTGATGCAGCCGATCCGGACCCGGTTGGTGACCTTGGCGGTCTCTCCTTCGCCCCGCGGCGCGGTGCGGTACTGCCCGTCCTCGGCAGCGGCGAAGAAGGCGTCGAGGGCGTCGTCGGTCAGTGCCGCCCGCGCTGGGAGGGTTCTGCCCGCGCCCTGGACGGCCCGGCGCACCTCGTTCATGACGGCGGTGTACTGCCGGGCGCGCTCGGGGGTGAGGTCCGGCGTGCTGAGCAGGGCGGTGTACGCGGCTTCGAGGTCGCGAACGGTGGGGCGTTGGCGGGGCGGGGTGGCCGGCACGCGGGACTCCTTGGGTGTGTCCGATGGCACTGTTCCAATATTAACGGGCCCGGTATATGCATCTTGAGCTGCTGAAATGCCAAGAACTGGGCTGACTGGGGCCGGGGGCCGCGCCGTGTGGGCGGCCCCCGGCGGGGTTCTACCGGCCGTTGCCGAAAGTGCCGGCCGGCTCGGTGGGGCCGGGGTTGGCACAGGACGGGCAGAGGATGCGGGAGTACACCACGGCGGGACCGCGGACCACGGACTCGATGCCGCCGTGCAGCGACTGTGTTCCGGCGGGCGCCTTGCAGAGGTGGCACCGGCGGACGGGGCGGCTCTGCTCGTAGCAGTTCCAGCAGAGCAGCTTGTCCGGCTGCTCTGCGAGCAAGGCCGTGGGCTGGGGGTGCGCGAGGTGGGGGCACTTGCTGGCGGTTCCGTCCCGGCCGGCCTGTTGGAGGGCGGCGAGCGTGTCCTGGTACCAGCGGGGGCTGTCCTGCGGGGTGTTGTGGGAGGTGACGCGGGTGCCGGCCTTGAGGAGCAGGGCCTCGGCGTGCTGGCTGCCGGCGTGCACCCGGTCGATGCGGGCCTGTTCGGCGGGGCCGTGGGCCATGGTTGGGCTCCTTTCCGGGTGGTGGCCTACGGCTGGTCCGCGAGGGCGACCAGGCCCTGGCGGATGAGGAGGGCTGTCAGCTGGGCGGTCCGGGCGAGCGGGATCTGGGCGGCGTCCGCGAGTTCGGCGATGGTGGCGCTGTCGCGTTTCTTCAGCGGCTCGATGATGCGGACGAGCAGGGCGGGGGGTTCGTAGCCGATGCCGTTGGCGTGGAGCTGGGTCTGGCCGGTGGGGGTGATGTTGGTGCGCAGGCGGGTGGCCAGCAGGGTGACCGGGGTGGCGGGGTCGAGGGGGATGGAGGGGACGATGTGGGGCAGGCTCAGGGCCGTTCGGACGGGGGCGGCGCGGTCGGCGGCCGCGGTGAAGCGGCGGACGACGGCCGGGTCTCGGAGGGCTTCGCCGAGTTGGGTGTGGAGGGCCTGGAGGTAGTCGGCGGTGTCCTGGTCGCCGGCGGCGGGCAGGTCGGCGCGCAGCGCGGAGAGGTCGGGGTCGGAGGCGAGCCAGGTGATGAGGTCGAGCCCGGTGTGCGGGGTGAGGCCGCAGGTCAGGTGGAGGCTGGGCCCGTTGGAGGCGCTGACGAGGTGCCACCAGCCGCGCGGGACGTAGAGGGCGTCGCCCGGGCGCAGGGTGAGGTCGAGTTCCTCGTCGCCGTCGGGGCGCGGGGCGAGGGAGCGGGTGGCGGCGGTGGGGTTGGGGAGGGTGGGGCCGTGGATCGTCCAGCGCTTGGTGCCGGCGAGCTGAAGCACCAGGACGGCGTGGTCGTCCCAGTGCTGGCCGAAGGAGGGGTCGGGCTGGATGGAGGCGTAGGCGCTGACGGTGACGTTGGTGCGGAGCTGGGCCTCCAGGCCGGCGGCGAAGTGGTGCAGGCCGGGGTGGAGGTGGTCGACGGCGTCGAGGACGAGCGTGGCGCCGGCGGTGAGGCGCTCGTAGAACGCGGCGGGGTCGATGCGGTGCTGGGTGACGCCGGGACGCAGGGTGACGGGCCGGGTGTAGGTGTCGGCCGGCAGGTAGCGGCCGTCCTTGGCGAGTTGGAGCTGCGGTGGCTCCAGGTGCTGGTGGCCGAGGATGGTGTTGAGCGCGTCCCAGCCGAAGAGGCTGTCGGGCTGGAGGAGGCCGGGGTGGTGCTGGGGACGGTTGCGGTCGTGGGCGGCGAGGAGACGGGGCAGGTCGGCGAGGAACGGCCACCGGGCGGCCCGGGAGAGGGGGGGCCGGTTGGTGTCGGTGGTGAGCACGGCGGGGTCTCCGGTGGTCATCGGGCGCAGGCCGGGCAGGCGGTGTCGCGCGGGTGGGTGATGGTGCGCTGGGTGTTGGTGATCAGGTTGTGCTGCAGCACGGCGCCGGCGGGCCAGGGGGAGGTGCCGGTGAGGTGGGCGAGGGCGGCGTGCGCGGCGTAGGTGCCGGCGAGCATCGCGGTGATGGCGGTGGCCGGGGCGTTCTGGCCGAGGGGGCGCGGGAGCGCGCGGACCAGGTCCTCGCCGGTGAGGTCGCCGAGGCCGCTCTGGGTGGCGTCGGCGCGGCGCAGGCACTCCCAGCAGGCGGTGGCGGTGTCGGGCGCGTAGAGGGTGGTGCTGACGACGGGTCCGTGGTAGCCGGTGTCGATCCACACGGAGCGGGATTCGACGGCGGCGCGGTTGGCGGCCGGGAGGAGGGTGTGCGGTTCGACGCCGGCCAGGATCGTCAGGTCCGAGGTGATCATGTTGTTCTTGAACCCGTCGCCGTGGGTGACGCTGCCGTCGGCGCAGGTGATGGTGACGCCGGGGTT
Organism: Kitasatospora sp. NPDC097605; assembly: GCF_040302725.1. NCBI lineage: Bacteria > Bacillati > Actinomycetota > Actinomycetes > Kitasatosporales > Streptomycetaceae > Kitasatospora > Kitasatospora sp. NPDC097605. The sequence continues at coordinate 75,790 of NZ_JBEOSF010000036.1, forward strand.
GAGCCGGCGCAGGTGGTCGACGGCGGCTCGGGTCTTGAACTGGCCGATGTCGCGTCGGGTGAAGAGGAGCTGGCGGGAGAGGTTGCTCAGTTCGACGAGGTCGGGGTCGATGAGGTGCAGGCCGACGCCGCTGGCGGCGAGCGCGTAGGCGGCGGCCACCCCGGCGCCGCCGACACCGATGATGGTGACGACCCTCTTGCTGAGGCTCTGCTGGACCTGCCAGGCGGAGCGGTCGTCGTGGGGCTTGACCATCCGCCAGTACTGGATCTGGCGGTCGTAGCGCTCGGAGTCGGTGCCGGGGACGGCGGGTCCCGGGTCGTCGGCGGCGTCCTCGAGGTGGCCGGCCCAGGTGAGTTCCTCGATCGCCTTGGCGATGAGGTCGGCGGGGACCTCGGGGTGGTGGTTGCGGACGCGGTCGATGGCCTGGTCGGGGGTGCGGGTGCCGTCGAGGGCCTCCAGCAGGGTCCAGAGCCACGGGTCGTCGGGGTAGGCGTCGGCGAGCGGCGGGATCGAGGCGAGGCGGATCTCCCCGCGGTGCCGGTAGGGGGCGTGCTCGGTGCGGACGCGGGGCTGCTGGTAGGGCGGCACGTGGTGCTCCTGGGGGGTGGGGCTGTTGGGTGGGCCCGGGCCCGGCCACTACGGCCGGGCCCGGGGCCGAGGTCAGCCGGAAACGTTGCTGAGCGCCGGCAGTTCCTCGGCGGTGAGGGGGCGCAGCGCGGGGGCCGCGGTCTCCTCGTCGGTGTCGTCGTCGTTGGGGGTGGGGTTGACGGCGGGGGTCGTGCTGGTGCGCATGTGCGCTCCTTTCGTAGGCGGGTATTTCCTGGTTTCATGAAATCACCTTCGCGTGCTCTCCGCAGGAGTTTCTTGCAGAACGGCGGAAATTTTCTTGCGGGCATTTTTTGGGCATTGCGAATAGCGCTTCCGCGTTTTGCGGAGCGTTTTTCAGGTCGGCTGGAATGGGAGGGAATATGTTCGGTCTGGTGGGTCCTTCGGAGCGGGTGCCGATGGCGGACGAGGCGGTCATGGAGCTGTACGCGCTGGAGCGCCAGCGTCCGGACCTGTGCCGTGTGCGACGTATCGGCAGGTCACGGCAGGGGCGGGACATGGAGGTGCTGTCGGTGGGCACCGGGCGGCGGGCCGCGCTGGTGGTCGGCGGGGCGCACCCCAACGAGCCGGTCGGGTATGCCACCGTTCGGTGCCTGGCGCAGCTGGTGGTGGAGAACGACACTTTGCGCAGGGACTGGTCGTGGCATTTCCTGCCGTGCACGGACCCGGACGGCGCGGCCCTCAACAGCGGCTGGGCGGGCCGTCCGCTGACCCTGCTGGAGCAGCACCGGCATTTCTTCCGCCCGGCGCTCGCCGAGCAGCCGGAGTGGACGTTCCCGGTGCGATGGAAGGGGCGGGTGCACCGGTTCGGCCTGCCGGAGAACGACGCGCTCGCCGGCCTGGTCGACGAGCTGAAGCCGGCATTGGTGGTGTCCCTGCACAACGCGGACTTCGGGGCGCCGTTCCACATCGTCGACCGGGAGGTGCCGGGGCTGGCCGAGTGCCTGGAGCTGAACGTGCGCCGGCACGGCTTGCCCGGTGGCGGGTGGACGACCGACGTCGAAGGCTGGGCCAGCCTGGGGCCCGGGGTGTACGTCATGCCGCGGGTGGAGGAGCTGGTCGTTCGCGACCACCAGGACGTGCCGGCGCACGGGGCGCACCTGGCGCACTACGCGGCCCGGTACGGCGCGGTGACCCTGCTGCCGGAGGTCCCTCTCTACCAGGTCCGGGCCCGCTTCGACGCCGCCCCCGGCGAGGTGCTGTTGGGCGTCGCGGACCGGCTGGAGGAGTCGATCGCCCTGGTGCGGGCGGTGGCCGCAGCGGCTCCCCGCAGTCCCGGAGGGCTGTTCGGGCGCGCCTTCGCGGACACCGTGGCGATCGCCGAGCACGTCGTGCGGTCGTGGCGGCAGCAGGCCGGGCAGGACGGCGGGCTGCTGACCGCCTCGGCGGTCGCCGAGGCGCACTTCACCCGGGTGCAGCTGGCGTTGCGCGCGGCCGGCATGCTCGCCCGCGCCCTGGAGGAGCAGGGGGAGCGGCACGAGGGGTGGAAGGCCGGGCAGCTGCTGGAGACCTGGGCGGCGGAGGCCGAGAACGAACTGCGGGTGGTGCCGTACCCGCTGCAGCAGCTCGTTGCGGTCCAGGCCGGTGCCGCCCTCGCGGCCGCCGCGGTGCTCGGGTAGGACGGCGTGCTCCCGCCCGGCGCCGGGCGGGAGCTGTTCGGCGCTCACCAGCCGGCCTTCGAGCCGGAGTGCCAGCAGCGGCAGGGGTGCCACGGCCGCAGCAGCCGCATGCCGTGCAGGAGGTAGACGGCCCGGGCCCGGGGCGCCGCGCCACCGGCGCCGATCGCCTGGTAGAAGGTGCCCAGCCACTGGCGCAGGCTGGCCGGCTGCAGGGGGCTGCGGAGCCTCTGCGCGGCTTCGCCGAGGGTGGCGCCGCCGGCGACGAGCTGCATGGCGTCGAGGTCGCGCGCACGGACCCGGTCGGCCTGGTCACGCAGGTCCGGCGGGTCCAGGAGGCCGGTACGGCAGCCGAGGTCGACCGCCTGCGCGCGGGAGGTTGCCCCGGTCAGGGAGAGCACCCGGGCGACCTGGCGGCTGCCGCTGGAGGCCCCCTTGCCGAAGCGCGCGCCGATCTCCCGGTCCGACCTGCCCTCCGCCATGAGGACGAGCGAGTCGTGGTCGTCCAGGCGCATGGAGAAGCCGCGGCCGCAGCGCCGGCAGGGATCGGAGGAGATGAACAGGCCGTGGCCGCACTGGGGGCAGGGCCTGTCGAACAGCAGATGCCGGCTCATGCCGGTGCCGCCGTCTCCCCGGCCGGTGCGCACGGGCAGGGGTGGCTGTCGGGCAGGATGTCGCCGAGGGCGTGCAGGAGGTAGACGGCCTGGGGGTTCAGGTGGCCGTCGGTGATGCCGAGGCGCCGGTTGATGGTGGCCAGCCGGGCGCCCATGCCGCCGTTCGTCAGCTGCACGGATGCCGCCGCGCCCCGGGTGTCCCAGCCGTCGGCGATCCGGATGAGCGCGTCCCTGTCGCGCTGGTCGCTCACCGCCAGCGGCGCCGGAAGGGGTTCGGGCAGGGGGAGGAGGCGGTAGCGCCACCCGACGCTGACGAGCTGGGACCGGTGGGCGGCACCCAGCTTCTTGCGGAGGCTCCTGACACGGTCACCGCCGGAGATCTTGGTGCCGAAGTGCGCGTCGATCTCCGCGTTCGTCCGGCCCCGGGCCACCATGGTCAGCACCTGGTGCTCCTCGGTGGTCAACCGGATGCGGGAGTCGCACCGCGGGCACGGCGCGCCCTGCACGGCGGTCTTGGCCTCTTCGGTCCGGTGGAATGCCTCTTCGGTCAGCCGGACGAGTTCGTCCGGCGAGGGCAGCGGCTCGTCGGGGGTGCACGGGCAGGCGAGGCTCGTGGGCAGGGCCTGCGCGCTGTGCAGCAGGCGGAGCACATGCCTGAACGGAGGCCGGCCGCTGGGAAGCCCCAGGATCCGGTTGACCTGCCGTAGAGCCGTCGTGAGATCCCTGGGGCTGATCCCCAGAATCGTCACGGTCTGCGAGCGGGTGGCGCCGCGGGCGAGGCAGACCACCACGTACGCCTGCAGCGGCGTCAGCGGGGCGGGCAGGCGCGTGTCCGGCTGGAGCTCCACCAGGCCGGCGCGGCACCCGATGTCGACCGCGTGCACGCGGTTGCGGGCGTCCAGGCGAGCCAGGAGCACCGCGGTCTGCTCGTGGACCTGATACCTGGTGAGCGGTGGTACGTGGCGCTGGCCGATCTCGTGGATGGCCAGGCCGTGGGCGTTGTAGGTCAGCAGCGTGTGCTGTGCCGGGGTGAGGTTCAGGCGGTTCCGGCACAGCGGGCACGGGGTACCCGGCCCGGCGGGTCCGCTGGCGGCCCGCTGAGCGGCCTCGGCGGGTGGCCGCTCGGTCTGGGCGTCATCGTGGGTGGTCACGGTTTCGGGTGGCCGTTCGTCGTCGCGATGGTGGACTGAACGTGGGGGTGCCGGCGGGGGCCTGCACGAAAGGCCCCCGCCGGCGGGTTGTCCGCCCGTCTTCCCCGGCGGGCTGGACAGGTGCCGGTTCGCGAAGCCGGCACCGAGGGCCGGCCCTTGCCCCCGGAGGCCGGAGGGGTGCGGGCCGCAGCGGTGAGCTTGACGGTGGGGTGCGCTGCTCTCCCGCTGTCCCCGCCCGTACGCGGCAGCGCGGGGCGAGGACGTTGGTTCCCCGGTGGCGGGAGCAGCGTGCGCTGCTGGTCCCGCCACCCGGGTGATCGAGTGGCCGGTGCTAAGCGGCCGAGGTGGGGCGCAGCCGGGCCAGGCCCCGGTGGTGCGGCGGTATCGCCTCGGGCTGGTCGGGGACGCGACGGGGCCTGGGCCCCAGGCCGTGGGCGCGCAGAACGGCCTGGGGGACCTCGACGTTCGCCAGCGCGGCCTCGATGGACGGGCGGGCGGCGGGCTCCTCCTGGAGCAGCGTGAACCACACCGTCTTGCCGCCGTCGGGCTCGGGGTACCAGCCCGAGTTGGTGGCGAGGCGGCGGACGATGTCGAGGCCGCGGCCATGTTCGTCGCACTGGCCAGCGGTCTCCAAGTGCGGCATGGTGCGGCTCTGGTCGGTCACCAAAACCTTCAGCATGCCGCCCGGCAGCGCGCTCCACACGATCCGCAGCTCGCCGCCGGCCTCCGGGCTGCCGTGCAAGATCGCGTTGGTCACCACCTCGGACACCAGCAGCTTGGCCGTCTCAACCAGGTCCTCGGGGAAGGCCAGACGAAGTTCGGTGAGGGCACGTTCGGTATCCCGGCGGATCGCTCCGACGTTGCTCCTGTCGGCTGCGGTGGTGGTGGTGACGGACGGCATGACACTCCTCGGCGTGGGACTTGGTGCGCTGCTCTCAGGGGTGGTGTGGTGAGGACTCAGCGCGCCACGGAGGCAAGGGCCGGGCGGGGTGGGAGGTGCCCGCCTTGTAGTCCAATCAGACTTGCCCACAAGTCCTGTGACGGTCCGTTGGGTACTTCTCCGTGGCGCACAGGCAGTTCAACACCGCAGGTACATCTCTCGGTACAGTCAGCACCACGGAAAGTGGTTTTCCCGGTTTTCAGCCGAGCACGGGGTGGGACTCATGACGGCATCCACGCAGCCCAAGACCGCACTGCAGCGCTTCATCTCCGAGCACAGCCTGATGCTCGATGCCGTGGCCCGGGCCCACTGCCAGCAGGCCGCCATCAACGGCGATCCGGACATCCGGACGACGAAGTCGACCGTGGCGAACTGGTGCAGCGGCCGGCGCCCGAAGGGGCGCTCCGCAGAGTTTCTGGCTCAGGCGCTCGCTCAGCTCACCGGGCAGGTAGTCACACTGGAGGAGATCGGGTACGGCAGCCAGCCGCAGGATGTCCCCGTGCTGGCGGCGGATCCGATCGCCGCGACCACCGACCTGGGGAGAACCCTGATGGACACCAGCCGCCGCACCTTCCTGCAACGCGCCGTCTACGTCTCCGCCGCTGCCGCGCTTCCCCTGGGCTACGACCATGAGGCCGTCGCCCGGACCCTGCGCGCCAACGAGGGGCGGTCCCGGGTCGGCCGCGCCGACATCGCAGCCGTACGACAGACAGTTCGCGCGTTCCGCGCCGCCGACGAACAGCTCGGCGGCGGGCACGGCCTGACGGCCGCGACCTTCTACCTCACCGACGCTGCGATTCCTCTCCTGCGCGGCCACTTCAGCGACGACACGGTGCGCCGGGACGCCTACGGTGTCACGGCCGAACTCGCCTACCTGCTCGCCTGGAAGCACCACGACCTCGGCCAGGAAGGCGCTGCTCAGCGCTACTACCTGCTCGGCTACCAACTGGCCTGCGAATCCGACTACCACGGGCACGGCGCATGGATGCTCCGTGCCCTCGCCCACCAGGCACTGAACCTCAAGCAGCCCGAGTTCTGCGTCGACCTCGCCGAGGAGTCCCTGCGCCGCTCGGCCGGCCGCATCGACCAGCAGACCCGGGCCCTGCTGCTCATCACCAGTGCCCGTGCCTACGGAGCGACTCGCCAGGGCAGCAAGGCCTCGGCCGCGCTGCTCGCCGCCGAGGATGCCCTCGGCCGGACCGGCGACCCCGTGGCGGGCTACGCGCTCGCCGTCGGGCCGGTGGCCGCAACCATCAGCTCGCACACGGGGAAGACGTTGACCGAACTCGGCGACCACGCGGGCGCCGAGCGCAACCGCCGGGCCGAGCTGTCCGGCCGGGACCCGGAGGAGTTCCGACGGGTCCATGCGCTGAGCACCCACGAACTGGCCAGGACGCTGGACCGCCAGGGCCGCATGGACGAAGCGGTCGCAACATGGGACCAGGCGCTGGACCTGATGGACGGAGTCAGCTCGGCCCGGAACACCGAGTCCATCAAGACCATCTCCAAGACGATGGCCGGATACCGGACCCGTGGTGTTCGTGGAGCCGGTGCCCTCGCCGAGAAGGCCCGAACGGCACTGCTCGTGGCCTGACCGATGGTGTCCTGGAAGTCGGGCTCCCGGGCTACGCTGCCGGGATGACGGTCGAACAGGACAGCACGATCCACATCGACGCGACCGAGGACTCGGAAACCGGCCGCCCGGAATGCATTGTGGCGTGGGGTGGTTGGGCGGGGACCTTCCCGCTGGAGAAGATCCGCAGCACCGCCGAGGCGCTGTTCGCCGCGGCGGCGGCCGCCGAGTGCGACGCCGCGCTCATCGCCGAGCTGCGCGCCGGGCTCCAGCTGCCGGACGAGGTGATCGGCGTGATGCTCGGGAAGGTACGCGAACGCCGGCCCCTGCCCGCAGGAACGTTCCTGCGGATCGAGGCCGGCGTCAGTGCTTCGACCGGACTGCCGTTCGTGAAGGTCCGCCAGGGCAGCAACGCGGGCCAGCTCTCCCCTGACGAGGCCAAGGCGATGGGCCGCCAGTGGCTGGCGAGCGCCGAGGCCGCCGAGCACGACGCCATCACCCGGTACGTCCTGCGCGACTCCGGCCGGAACCCGGTGGAGGTGGAGGACTTCTTCCGCGCGATGGCGGCGCTGCGCCGCGGCTGACCGGGCCCTACCTGGTCCGGCTGAGCAGGGCGGGGCCGACGCCAAGCCAGCGCGGCACCACCGGGTTCCGGGCGATCTCCTCTTGCCCCTTCTCCAGGGCCACGTAGTGGATGAGGCGGCGGATGCCCGCGCGCTCGCTCTCGGGCGCCCGGACGCCGGCGGTGACGTCGGCCTGGATCGGGCGCAGCCGGTGGGTCTGGATCCGGACCTGGCCGTTCTGGGAGTCGGTCAGGTGCCGGTTGGCGATGTGGAAGTTGTCGGCGCAGTCGAGGCCGGCGGCGAGGGCGGCCTGGTCGATGCAGTTGCCGAGTTCCTCGCCGCCCTCGGTCCAGCGGTAGTAGACCCGGGCGCCGCCGTCGGGCTGGCGCACGCTGATCCACAGGAACAGCTCGGGCTCCAGGAGCAGGGGAAGGTCGTCGACGAAGGCCTGTTCGGCCGGCCGCGGGTCGTTGTCGAGGCCGGACAGCAGCAGGAACGCCTCGTACTGAAGCTGCTGGTCCGGGGTGAGGCCGAGGTCGAGGGTCACCGGGTCTCCTGCAGCGTGTTGAGGACGAGGGCGGCCAGGCGCTCGCCGGTGTCGAGGTCGGTGGCGGTCGCGGTGCAGGGACCGGGGACGAAGAAGTCGAGGGTGGCGAGGCCGTCGGGGGCGACGTGCCGGAGCCAACGGCTCCAGCGGTCCGGGTCGTCCGGGGGCCCGCCGAAGGAGCCGATGTTCCAGGGGTAGACGACCACGTCGCGCATCCACAGCTCGATGCCGCTGTCCTGGTCGGTGGCCTCGATGCGGACGGTCTGGGAGGGGACGCCGGTCAGGTTGCGGAACACGACCTGGCCGGCGTCGAACTCGAGCATCCCGTAGGGCCTCGGGTCCGCCTGCGGGTTGTGGCCGGGCTGGCCGGTGACGGCGTTCAGGTAGATCCGGGAGCGCTCGTCGCCCCAGAACTGGGCGTCGGGGAGGGTGCGGCCGTCGGCGAGCTCCATGGTGCTGAGGGCAACGTCGGCGAGCCGGGTCGGCTGCGGGGCGAGGCGCTCGCGCAGGGCCTGCTCGGCGGAGCGCTGGGTGGGCCACCACTCCAGCCAAGTGTGCTGGTCGATCGGCTCGGTGTCGGCCGGGACGGGCCACCAGCGGCCCCACACGCGCGCGCTCACCGCTGGCCCGCCCTCTGGATCGCGTCGGCGAGGTCGCCGGCGAGGTCGCTGAAGGACATGACCTCGACTCCCCCGTCGTCCGCGCGCTCGCGGTCGATCGTCTCCAGCGCTTCCTCGATCACTTCGACCAGGCGGTCGCGGTCCACGTGCTGCTCCTCGTCGGCGGGTTGGGACGGGGCGGGCCCGTCCGGGTGGGTGGTCACTGCCTGGTGGCCTTGGCGGGACGGCCGGGGGTGCGCTGGGCGGCGTAGCGCTCGACGTGCTCAACGACGAAGTACGGGCGGTCGTCGATGGTGGTGGCGACGGGGACGTGGCGCTGGAACTCCGGGGAGGTGACGCGCTTGCGGGCCCCGGCGCCGCTGATGCCGAGGATCCGGGCGACGCCGGGGATGTCGGTCAGCGGCGGGATGGTGGGGAGGTGGTTGCGGCGGTTGAGTTCGGCGCTGGTCATGATCTCGATCCCGGCGAGGGCGGCCGAGCCGTGGACGGTGCGCAGGGCGGTGCCGACGGTCTCCAGGGCGGTGGTGCAGGCCTGTTCGACGGTGGGGGCGGTGATGGTGATGAGCACGCCGATGTTGCCGTTGGGGGCGGTCGTCAGGGCGGGGTGGTGGTCGGCGAGCTGGTCGAGCAGGGCGTCGTGGACGTCGTCGTTGTCGGGGAGGGTGGTGTCGTACTCGACGTAGACGCTCCAGTCGGTGGTGGGGGGCATGCGGGTTGCTCCTCGGGTTGGTTGGTGCGGTGGGGTGTCGGTGTACCGGTGGTGGGCCGGGGGCGCCCGGCGGGCGCCCCCGGAGGGCGGGTTAGGGCTTGAATCCCGCGCGCTTCAGGGACGCGAGGAGATTGGCCATCGCTCGGGGGTCGCTGGGGGTGCTTCCGAAGTGGGCGACTCGGCGGCCATCCTTTCGGACGACGTGGTGGTTGTTCTTGGTGGCCTGCACCTCGAATCCCTGGGCGGTGAGCTTCTTGACCAGAACCCGCAGATCCTTGCGCATCGTATCCCCTCCGGTTGCGTTCCGACAACCATTATGATGCCAAAATGGTTTCGCTAACGCAACCCTTTCTCGGGGGTAACTTACGCACCACCCGTCACCGCTCTCCGTCCAACCGGTCGAGCGCGGCCCGGAACACAGGGAGCGGGTCCGTGTCCTCGCCCATCCCGGGCATCTCCAGGCGCACCAGCGTGCCACCGACGGTGACGCTCTCCACCGGCACCGGAATGCCGGCCGCCCAGTACCCGGCCGCCGCACCCTCACGCACCCGGGCCCCGAACGAGCCCGTACAGCCCCGCAGGCTCCTCCCGCCCTCCCCGCGCAGCGTCTCCGCCGAGCACGCTCCTCCGCCCTCGACGACCTGGCGCAGGATCTGCTGCGCCCGGGGAGGCAGCAACCGAAAGTAGGTCCGCGCCCGCTCCGTCGTCCAGCGGTCGGCCGGCTCCGCCGCGACCCGGGCGGCCGGCAGAGCCGCGAAGGCGCGCACCAGCTCCAGCGCTGCGGGGGTGGGATCGTCAACGGTGATCGTGATTCGCATGGCCGGGACCCTGCCACTCTCCGGCCCATGAACACAAAAAACCACGGTAAACGGGTGATAGACGGCCTCACACAGGGTGTCCGCCGCCAGGGCTACCCTGACGGCGTGACCACCCTGCCGACCGACTGGGCGCCCCCTCCCCTCACCACCGACCGCCTCACCGTCACCGACGTCCGGATGCTCGCCAGGTTCGTGACCCGCCGCACCCGGGAGGCCGCCGGTGCGCCGGGGGCCGGCGAGGAGGTGCGGCGGGCCGCGGCCGCCGATGTCGTGGCGGTCGCGCGCCTGCGGAAGGAGCTCCTCCTGCTGCTGCACGAGCGGGACCGGGCCGCCGGCGCAACAGCGGCCGAGCGCTGCGGGTGCGTCATCGCCGCGGCGTGGGAGGCCCTCGCCACGATGGCCGGCCCGTGGTCGCACCGGCCGGACTGGGACGCCCTGTGGAACTCCCCGAGCACCATCACCGTGCCGGGGCGCCGGCCGCGATCCCGCACCGCCGCCCTGGAGGCGATCCGGGACGGTGCCGCACCACAGCTGACCACCCAGGGCCCGGCCGCGTACGAGCAGGAGTGGCTGCTGTGGCGGGCGCTGCGCCGCGACGACCGGCTGACCGACGCGGAACTCGCCGCCCGGCTCGCGACGTTCGAGAGCGCGTTGCAGAAGTACCGGACTGTGCGCCCCGCCTGAACGGGTGAACCCCGTACGCTGTGCTCCAGACCGCCGGCGGCCTGGCCGTACGCTCCCTCCATGACGACCGAACAGCAGGCGCTCGCACTCCCGACCGAGGACGAGGTACGGGCGCTGAGCGCTTTCGTCTACCGCCGTACCGCAGAGGGCCATTACCGGGGGGACCGTGCGTCCTCGGCGGTGCACAACGCCGCGCTCACGCTGACGGTCTCGCTGTTGGCCTGTCTGAAGGACGATCCGGATCCGGCGTCGGAGTGCTGGCACACCGGGTGGGACGGGCTGGTGGAGCTGGCTGCGCCGTGGCGCGACACCCCGGGCTACTTGCCGGCCTGGGCGAGGTTCGCGAACGGCGCGCCCGTCCCCTCGTGACGTTTGTACCATGGTTCGTGTTGCGTCCTCTAACAGTATTTAGAGGACGCAACACGAAGGTTGGTACAGATATCCTGTGCTCCACGGGCCGTCAGCACCCCTCCCTACGCTGGACCCGTCCGCCGCACCCGGCCCGGGCCGGCGGAACCGCACCGGAAGGGGAAGACCGTGTACATCACCCTGGACGAGATCAACGCCGTTCACGACTTCGTCACCGCCCGCCTGGTGGAGCAGTCGCGGGCCCTGGCCAAGGTGCTGGGCGAGGAGCACCCCGCCCTCGACCTGGCCCGCGCCCTGGAGGCCGCCACCCGGGAGGCCCGCGCCGGCGCCGTCTGCCTGCCTCTGCGGGGCAAGGAAACGTCGTTCACCGGCGAGGGCATGAACATCGGTGCGGGCGGCACCGGCTGGAATACCCTGGCCGCCGCAGCTCGCACCTGGCGCGACCACCCCGACTACCCGGCCACCGCCGACCGCGACTTCCACAACATCCTGCACGCCGAGCTCCAGGCCACCGTCGACCAGGCGAAGGGACAGCGGTGAGCGCCCGGACCCGCACTCTCGGCATGGCCGACACCCCACCGTCCCTGATCGTGCACGAGGCCACGGTCGGTGCCGCCGCCCACGTGCTGGCCGCGCGCGGCGGTACCGCCGGCCTGGCCGAGAACGTCCGGGACAGGCTCCGCTTCCTCCCGTGCACCCCGAACCACGAGACGATCGAGGTCACGACCACGACGGCGGACAACGGGGCCGTCCAGGCGACCGCCCGGGTGGAGTGCGCCGACCGGAGCTGTGTGTTCAAGCAGGAAGTCCAGGTGCAGCGCGAGGTCCTGACGACCATGCTGGACGAGACCCGGGAGATCGTGACAGAAGCGGCCGAGCACGCGCTGCTGCACACCTACGGTGGCGACCGGGAAGCGGCGTGGGCCGAGTACCGGCAGACGCTCCAGCGGGCGCTCGGCGGGCTGCGGGACGCGCTGGAGCCGTACACCGCCGAGCTGGCGGCCGCCCCGGCCCGATCGCCGTCCGTCCGGCACTCATTCGAGCTGCGCCCCAAGACTGGTGTCTTGCGCCTGGAGTACTCGGGCTTCGACGAGCTGGGGCAGGCACTGGATCAGGGCCTGAAGGCCGCCGCTTCGCTGTGCGGGTTGCAGGCCTGCTGCACCGACAGCGTCGGCCCCATCGTTGAGACCTCCCTCAGTGAGGATGCCACCCTCAGCCACCACGTGGGCTACGCCAGTATCTCGGTGAGCTGCACCGATCCCCGGTGCATCGCTCAGGCAGACCAGTGAACGGTGACCGGCTGCCGGTGCTGGCGGACGAGGAGGTGGTCGACGCCGAACTCGTCGAGGACGACGACCAGGCGCTCGTGCAGTTCGCGCTGCCCATCTTCGACCCGGAGGAGCCGCTGACGGCCGAGGCGGCGGAGGACCTGGGGGACGCCCGGCCGGAGCGCACCACCAGCACGTACGACGAGCAGTGGCTGTACTTCGAGCGCTGGTGCGCGCGGGAGGGCCGGCGGCCGGGGCCGCGGACGGCGGAGACGACGATGGTCTCCTACATCTCCCACCTGCGTCGGCACGGCGGCCGGGACGGGACCGGGGCGCCGGTCAGCTCGCTGCGTCTGGCGATGGCGGCGATCCGGGACCGCAACGCGGACGCGGGGTTCCCGAAGTGGCCGCCGACGCGGGCGGCGAACGCGCTGATCCGCAAGCAGGCCGCGCGGTTCGCGCAGGAGAAGCGCACCCCGAAGTCGTCGCCGCCGATCGACCGCGCCCGGGTTGGCGAGCTCCAGGCCGGGGCCACGGCCAGCAGCGAGCTCGCCCGCTACCGGGACTTGGTGATCCTGCACCTGGGCTACCGCACCCGGGCCCGCCGCTCCGAGCAGGCCCGGTACCGGATCGACTCAATCGAGTTCGTGCCGCTCGCGGACGGCGGCGAGGTGATGGTCGTCGGAAAGCGCACGTCGAAGAATGACCACTGGAGCACCGGCAAGGAGTACGAGGTGCGCGACCCGGTGGCGATCGCCGTGGTGCGCCGGTACCTGGAGCTGCTCGCCGAGTACGGCCAGGCCGACCCGGAGATGCCGCTGCTGCGCGGCGTCACCGACAACGGCGCGTTGATGCCGGTGCCGGAGTCCGGGATCGGGATGACCGGGCACTCGGTGAACCGGGCGGTGAAGCGGATGGCCGCCCGGACCCCGGGCTTCGACGCGCCGGAGGTGACCAGCCACGGCCTGCGCGCCGGCGTGCCAACGGACCTCGGCGCCCAGGGCTACAGCGCCCCCGAGATCGTGTCCATCACCGGCGACTGGTCGTCCGAGACCCAGGCGGCGAAGTACGCGAAGGGCGGGGCGCGCCGCGGCGGCCGGGGCAGCGAGGGCAAGGCGCAGCAGGCGCTGGACGCCCTGACGATCGCGGCGCCGGACGGCCTCACACTGGGGTCATGACGGAGAGCCTGGCGGGCCGCTACGAGGGCCCGGTGCCGATCGGCGGGGAGCGGTTCGACCACGCGGTGCTGGTCGAGCGCGGAGGTCGACGACGTCCTCGGCAGCGTGCTGCGCCGCGGGTGGGAGGTCGCTCTGGAGACCCGCGCCGCGCCGGGGGGCAGCCTCGCGGGTCGTGGGCCGGCGGTGGCGGTCGAGGTGCCGGGGTGCGGGCGCGGACAGGCGTGGGTCCGCGAGGTGATCGTGCCGGACGTGTTCGACGACCGTCCGTGGGTGGTCGAGCTGGAGGGGGTCGGTCCGTCGCCGTTGGCCGCCGGCGTGGTGCCGGGCGTTCCTGCGGCCGGGGCGGAGGGGGCTGCGGCCGGTGTGGGCGCCGGGAGGTAGGGTGCTCGGCGGTCCCGAGAAGACCAGGCGGGTGGCCCCAGCGCGAACAGTGCGCCGGGGCCACCTGTCGTTCTACTCGCCCACCGGCACGGCGGGCGGCTCCTTGGCCAGGATCTGCGAGACCGCAGGCTGGCTGATGTCCGCCAGCTCGGCGAGCTTCGCCTGGGTCCAGCGCTTGGGGTCCTCCTTGTACAGCCGGTGGATCTCGCGCGCCCTCGCGTCCCTGGCCTTCTCACCCTCGTTGACCTTGTCCGTGAGGCTGACGAGGAACATCCCCGTGGCCATCTCGTTGCCCTCGGGGCTCTGGAAGTACTGGATGGCCTCCCGGCGGCGCTTCTGCTGCGCGTCTTCGGTCTCGGGGTGCTGCTCGGCGCCCATGGTTGCTCCAGGATCTCATAAGTGACTTCTACAAGGTACTTATATCTCATGGCGCTGCCGCGCGCAAAGACCCGGCGTACGGAGCCCGGGCGCGCCCCGTACGCGCCCCTGCGCCCTCTACCGTCGCGCGGGTCGGACGGTCAGGATGGTCGGGTTCGTCATCCCGTACACGAGAGGGGACTGCGGTGACGCAGCCGATCCGCGGTGATCACGAGAAGCCGGCGGAGGATCTGGGCAAGGGTGTTCCGCCGCCCGGGAACGCGGACGGGAAGGTGCCGAAGCCCGATCCGGGCAGCGATGGGAAGCACCGCAAGCCGAAGGGCGGCTGACCATGGTTGAGGACCGGCGTGCCGCCCTCGATGAGGTGATGGAGGCGCGCGGGGACTGGCCGGAGCGCTCGCCGTGGCTGCGCGAGGCCGTGGCCGCGCTGCCTCGGGACCTGTTCGCGCCGGACCGGTTGTGGCGGTGGGACGGGCACGCCTACGTTCCCGTCGACCGGCATGTCGACCCGGACGGCTGGGCCGACGAGCTGTACGCGAGCCAGGACGCGGCCGCCGTTACCCAGGTGTCGGGCGGCCTGCCGTCCTCCAGCCTCTCCGCCCAGGGCATCGTGGTGGACATGCTGGACGCGCTGCTCCTGGAGCCCGGACATCGGGTGTGGGACATCGGCGGCGGGCAGGGCTGGAACGCCGCGCTCGCGGCCTGGCGGGCCGGGTCGGGCCGGGTGGTCTCCACCGAGATCGACCCGGACCTCGCGGCGTTCGCCCGGGAGCGGCTTGCGGCCGCCGGCCTGGACGTGGAGACGCTCACCACGGACGCCACCGTCACCGCCCCCGCTGGCGGGCGCTTCGACCGGGTGATCGCCACGTACGCGGTCGAGCGCGTCCCGTGGACGTGGGTCGAGGCGGCCGGGCCGGGCGGGCGGATCGTGTTCCCGTGGGGCCGGCTCGGGCACGTCGCGCTCACCGTCGCCGCCGACGGCCGCAGCGCGAGCGGTCAGGTGCAGGGTCTGGCGCAGTTCATGGCGGACCGCACCGGCCCGGTGCCGCCGTCGGCCGGCCCGGCGGCGTTCCGGGCGGTGCGCGGCGACGGACCGGCCGAGACCAAGCGGATCATCGACCGCAGTCTCGCCCCGCTCGAAGGGGACTGGGACCTGAAGTTCGCCCTGCGGGTCGCCGTGCCGGACGCGGTGATCACCACCGGCCGCGACGAGGACGGCGTCAACGCCTGGGTCCACGACGGCACGGCGGGGTGGGCGATGTTCTCCGCCACCGGCGACGGTGGGTCCGCGCTGTTCCAGGGCGGTGGGCGACGGATCGGCGACGAGCTGCTGCACGCGTGGGAGCAGTGGGAAGAGCTCGGGAGGCCGGAGCCGTACGACTACGGCATCACGGTCACCCCCGAGCGCCAGTTCGCGTGGCTGAACAGCCCGGACGACGGGCCCCGATGGCCCCTCTACGAAGCGGCGGCCGCGGCTTCGCGCTGAAGGCGGCGGGCGCCCTGGCGGTCCGGCCGAGCGCGCCACCAGGCGCCGAGGCGCCGGTGGGCCTGCCACCAGCGGACGGCGTAGCCGAGTTCGGCCTGGACCAGGGCGAGGTAGGCGGCTGAGGCGTCCCGGTAGGCCTGGAGCTCGGCGTCGCCGTTGTGGGCGGCGTTGGCGGTATCGGCGAGTGTCTCGGCCCGGGTCCGGACTTCGGGGGTGGCGACCAGGCGGACCTCGGTGAGGGACTGGAGGGTCGCACTGGCGGCCGCGAGGTACTCGGTGAGCACCGGGCGGGCCACGTAGAGGGCTGCCCGAAGTCCGTGGCGGCCGGATTCGAGTTGCCAGCCGGAGGCCAGGACGAGCTGGGCGCAGGCCTGGGCGTGGCGCAGGTAGGCGGCGCGGCGTTCTAGCTTGCTGCCGATGGGGGTGTGCCAGGCCGGTCGGGTGGGTTTGACGAGGGCGGCCAGGGTGCGGCCGGCGGCGCCTATCGCGGCGGACTCAACGGACATGGGGGCATCCAACACCCTGTCCCCTCCGGGATGCCGCCGGGGGGCGTGCGGGCGAGGCTGCACGCCGGGCGAAGTGCATCATGCGCCGGCTCCTCAACGCCGGCAGCGCATGGCAGGTTGATCGTTGAGCAACCGCGGAACGGGGATAGCCCCCTGTTTCGGAGCACGGAACCGCCTTCGCCACAGGCAGGTGCTCCCCGACGGCGGCCCGCGTCCCGGCCGCTACCGGGGACCTGGCAGCTGGCGATGGTGAAGGGCAGCGCAGCCTGGGGCGCGGTTGCGTGGGGCTCGGCATGGACGATGACCCGAAGCTGATCGTGCTCAAGCACGTGTTCTTGCTGCTCCTTGATCGGTCGGTGCCGCCGGCGGCCCGGTGGGCGGCCGCCCGGCTGCGCGTCGCCGCGGCCGGGGTGCGGGCGAAGTTGGCCCGCCGCCGATCGGCCGGGGCTACGCTGGAGATCGTGACCGCAACTGCTGTTGAGACCGGCCCCGCCGCCGTCGCCCGGACCGCGTGCCTGGCCCTGATCACGGAGCGGGCCGACGGCCCGGTCGAGCTGCTGCGGGAGGCGCTGGCCTCGGCATGGTGGGCGGGTGAGCGCGACCTCCAGGAGCTCGCGCGGGCGGCGAAGGTCTCGACGTTCGAGGTGCGCGAGCACCTCGGCGCGATCGGCGTGGACGCCGGTGCCGGGACGTATGGGGGGCCGAGGCTGCCGGAGTACCGTCCGGTGCGGGCGGCCGAGGTGCGGGCCCTGGCCGAGGTTGTGCAGCGGGTGCTGTCTCCGGCGGTGCTGTCTACTGATCCGGAGCCGCTGGTCGAGGCGGCATGGCAGCTCGGCATCGCGCTGAACCGGGTCGCCGGCTCCGTGGACCCGAGCCTCTCCGCGGAGGAGATCGCCGAGGCGGCGCAGGACCTCGCGGACCGGATCGTGGACGCCCTCGGGTACGCGCTGCAGGCCCGGGCCGGCCTGCACACGCCCCTGGAGCTGGCCGCCGAGGCGGATCGGGAGAACGTCGACCGTGTCGTCGAGGGTGCGGTCGCGGCCGGCGCCGTGGTGACGGTGACCCTGCCGGTGGGGCACTCGGTCACCGTGACCGTAGCCCACCAGCCGTACGGCCGACCCGACGCCGGGTACTCGACGCTCACCAGCCCCAGCCCCCTCGTCTCCGACAAGGCCCCGTTGGACGGGGCCGAGCACCTGATCCTGCGCACCGCGCTGGGCCTGATCGACCAGGTGGTGACCGCGCGGTTGGCCGAGGACGCGTTCGAGGACCGCTGACCGGGTCGCCGGGGACACCCGTCATCCGATCGGGTGAATCCTGCGGCCACCGGGCCGGACCCGCAGTCGGCTGTGCCAGAGTGGTCCCAGCGCACCACACTCTCCGCCCGGGCGCTCCCGAGCGGCACCATCGCAGTGCAGCGTGGGCCAGGTTGGATACGACCCACTGAACGACCGGCACCGACGCGTGCCTCTCCGCCCCCGAGGGGGCGGCACCTTTCGAAGGCGGCCCCGCACCTGGTGCGGGGCCGCCTCTCGCCGTTCCGGCCCGGCTACGCGCGGCCGGCGCGGCGCTTGGCCTCGGCGAGGGTGCCCTGCATCTCGACCGTGTGCAGGCCCAGGGTCGCCCGGGCCAGGTCCCGGACGGCCGGGTCGGCGGTGGCGGGACCGGCGTAGAGGAGGTGGCAGGCAGTGCAGGTGACGACTGCGGCCTCCTGCGGGCACGGGGCTTCGTTCCCGCAGCCCTCGCGGGGGCAGGTGCTGGTGGTGGTGTCCGGCACGATGTCGGCGGCCTGCGCCCAGTGGAGGTGGCCGCACTCCGAACACCGGACCTCGGCCGGCCGGCCGTCCCAGGCCGGCGAGCCGTCCGGCGCGGCCGGGTAGGAGGCCGAGCCGGGCCGGGCCACCAGGGCGCAGCCGGGGCACCGGAAGTACAGGCGCATGGGGCTGGGCAGGTTCGTCACAGGGTCTCCTGGGCCGGGACGGCCGGCTGCCCGGCGGTGATCGCGGTGAGCTGGTGTTCTGCGGCGTCGAGCTCGGCGCGCAGGGCGGGCAGCAGGGTGCGTGCGGCGGCGGCGGCCGCGGGGGTGGGGTGGGGGTCAGCGAGGACGGCGTC
>NZ_JBEOSF010000037.1:0-93788 GCF_040302725.1 Kitasatospora sp. NPDC097605
CTCCGGGTCGCTCCGGCCCGGTGCCGACGGTCGGCGGGCGCGGCGCCACCTCCTTCGTCGGCGGCTTGGCCCTTCTCCCTTTCGGCACCGGCGCGTCCCTTCGGCTCGGGGCGGGGTTGTCGCCCGTTCGCCTCCGGGTCGCTCGGGTCCGGTGCCGACGGTCGGCGGGCGCGGCGCCACCTCCTTCGTCGGCGGCTTGGCCCTTCTCCCTCTCGGCACCGGCGCGCCCCTTCGGCTCGGGGCGGCTGAGGCGGGCCAGGTCAGGGCCCACGCGATAGCCTGGCAACGATCGAGCGGGGCCGGGCCCGAAGGGGGCGCGGCACCCGCCAGCGCCCGGGGCGCGCCCCGGGCGGCCGTCGAAGCGAGGGGTAGCCCAACCGTGCGCATTGCCAGGTTTTCCGTCCGGGAAGGGAGCCCTGCCGCCGGCAGCGTCTCCTTCGGTGTGGTCGAGGGCGACCCGGCCCGGCCCGAGTCGCTGGTGGTCCACGCCCTGGCCGGCCACCCGTTCGGCCAGCCCCAGCCGACCGGCGAGAGCTACCGCTTCCAGGACGTCCGGCTGCTCAGCCCGATGCTGCCCAACAAGATCGTCGCGGTCGGCCGCAACTACGCCGCGCACGCCGCCGAGCTGGGCAACGACGTCCCGGACGTCCCGCTGACCTTCTTCAAGCCGTCCACCTCGGTGATCGGCCCGACCGAGAGCATCGCCTACCCGCCGTTCTCCTCGGACGTCCAGCACGAGGCCGAACTGGCCGTGGTGATCGGCCGGATGTGCCGCGAGGTGCCGCTGGACCGGGTGCCCGAGGTGATCCTCGGCTACACCTGCGCCAACGACGTGACCGCGCGCGACATCCAGCAGCGCGAGGGCCAGTGGGCCCGCGCCAAGGGCTTCGACACCGCCTGCCCGCTCGGCCCGTGGATCGAGACCGACCTCGACCCCGCCGACCTCGCCGTCACCTGCACGGTCAACGGCGAGCTCCGGCAGGCCGGCCGCACCTCGCAGATGGTCCGCTCGGTCGCCGAGCTGATCGTGCACATCTCCGAGGCCATGACGCTGCTGCCCGGCGACGTCGTGCTCACCGGCACTCCCGCCGGGGTGGGCCCGATCAACGTCGGCGACGAGGTCGCGGTCGGCATCGAGGGCATCGGCACCCTCGTCAACAAGGTGGTCAAGCGTGGCTGACACCGCCGCCGTGCGGGTGCGCTTCTGCCCGTCCCCGACCGGCAACCCGCACGTGGGCCTGGTCCGCACCGCCCTGTTCAACTGGGCCTTCGCCCGCCACCACGGCGGCACGCTGGTCTTCCGGATCGAGGACACCGACGCGGCCCGCGACTCCGAGGAGTCCTACGGGCAGCTGCTCGACGCCATGAAGTGGCTCGGCTTCGACTGGGACGAGGGCCCGGAGGTCGGCGGCCCGCACGCGCCGTACCGCCAGTCGCAGCGGATGGACGTCTACGCGGATGTCGCCCGCCGGCTGCACGAGGCCGGCCACGCCTACCACTGCTACTGCTCCACCGAGGAGCTGGACGCCCGCCGCGAGGCCGCCCGCGCGGCCGGCCGGCCGTCCGGCTACGACGGCCACTGCCGGGACCTGACGGACGACCAGCTCGCCGTCTACAAGCTGGAGCGGCGCGAGCCGGTCCTGCGCTTCCGGATGCCGGACACCACGATCGCCTTCGACGACCTGGTGCGCGGCACGCTCTCCTTCGAGCCGGAGAACGTCGCCGACTACGGCATCGTGCGGGCCAACGGCGCACCGCTCTACACCCTGGTCAACCCGGTGGACGACGCCCTGATGGGCATCACCCACGTGCTGCGCGGCGAGGACCTGCTCTCCTCGACCCCGCGCCAGATCGCCCTCTACGCCGCGCTGGCCGAGATCGGCGTCGGCGACGGCACCACCCCGCGCTTCGGCCACCTGCCGTACGTGATGGGCGAGGGCAACAAGAAGCTCTCCAAGCGCGACCCGCAGGCCTCGCTCAACCTGTACCGGGAGCGCGGCTTCATCCCCGAGGGCCTGCTCAACTACCTGTCGCTGCTCGGCTGGTCGCTGGCCGAGGACCGTGACGTCTTCACGATGGACGAGCTGGTCGCGGCCTTCGACATCACCAAGGTCAACGCCAACCCGGCCCGTTTCGACCTGAAGAAGTGCGAGGCGATCAACGCCGACCACCTGCGCCGGCTGGCCCCGGAGGACTTCGTCCGCCGCCTGGTGCCGTACCTGCAGGCCGCGGGCCTGCTGCCGGCCGAGCCGACCGACGGGCAGCTGGAACTGCTGGCGAAGGTGGCGCCGCTCACCCAGGAGCGGATGGTGGTGCTCGGCGAGATCGTCGGCATGGCCGGCTTCCTGTTCGTCGCGCCCGAGGACTTCGCCGTCGACCCGGACGACGCCGCCAAGGTGCTCACCGCGGACGCCCGGCCGGTGCTGGAGGCGAGCATCGCGGCGCTGGAGGCGCTCGGCGACTTCACCCCGGAGCCGATCCAGGCCGCGCTGCGCGAGGCGCTGGTGGAGGGCCTGGGCATCAAGCCGAAGTTCGCCTTCACCCCGCTGCGGGTGGCGGTGACCGGCCGGCGGGTCTCCCCGCCGCTGTTCGAGTCGATGGAGCTGCTCGGACGCCCCGAGACGCTGCGCCGGCTGACCGCCGCGCTGGCGGCCCTTCCGGGGGCCTGAAACCGCCCGCGGGCCCGGTCGCGCACCGGGCCCGCGGCCTCCCCGGACGTCACCCGACGGCCCCCTGCCCGCTGCCTGGGGTTATCGATTTTGGAGCCGGGGCGGACGTCGGGTAATGTTCTTTCTGCGCCGCCCGGGAGGGCAACGACGAGGGAGCGAAAGCCCCCCGCCGGAGCCGGAGCGGGAGGCGCAAGCCCGAGCGGATCCCCGACAGGGGTTCAACTCTGGTGGGGTATGGTGTAATTGGCAGCACGAGTGATTCTGGTTCATTTAGTCTAGGTTCGAGTCCTGGTACCCCAGCGCAGTACCGCAGTCCATCCGGACCGTACAATTCAAGAACAAGCCCCCGTTGTGTAGCGGCCTAGCACGCTGCCCTCTCACGGCAGTAGCGCCGGTTCGAATCCGGTCGGGGGTACTGGTTCCGCAAGGAACCGCCTGGAAAGCCCCCGTTGTGTAGCGGCCTAGCACGCCGCCCTCTCAAGGCGGTAGCGCCGGTTCGAATCCGGTCGGGGGTACTGATCTCGCAAGGGATCGCCAGGAAGCCCCCGTTGTGTAGCGGCCTAGCACGCTGCCCTCTCACGGCAGTAGCGCCGGTTCGAATCCGGTCGGGGGTACCGAAGTAAGAAGCCGATGGGTCACCTCATCGGCTGATTGCTTTGCGTTGGGGTATGGTGTAATTGGCAGCACGAGTGATTCTGGTTCATTTAGTCTAGGTTCGAGTCCTGGTACCCCAGCCAGAAAAGGAAGGCCCCGGTTCCCGGGGTCTTTTTGCTTTTCCCGGACACAGAATCCCACCGGCTCCGCCGGCCCCGCCGACCCGAAGGGCCCCGCTCGACATCGAGCGGGGCCCTTCTCGGTATGCGTGGGGGAGTGGGGGCGGGGGAACGGGGTGGGGGTCAGCTGCGGCGCAGGGCCTCGGTGAGGCGGTTGGCGGCCTCGATGATGGCCTGGGCGTGCAGGCGGCCGGGGTGGCGGGTCAGGCGCTCGATCGGCCCGGAGACCGAGACGGCGGCCACGACGCGGTTGGAGGGTCCGCGGACCGGCGCGGAGACGGACGCCACGCCCGGCTCCCGCTCGCCGATCGACTGGGCCCAGCCGCGCCGCCGGACGCCGCTGAGCGCGGTGGCGGTGAAGCGGGCGCCCTGGAGGCCGCGGTGGAGCCGCTCGGGCTCCTCCCAGGCCAGCAGGACCTGGGCGGCCGAGCCGGCCTTCATCGGCAGGGTGCTGCCGACCGGGACGGTGTCCCGCAGACCGGAGAGCCGCTCGGCGGCCGCGACGCAGATCCGCATCTCGCCCTGCCGGCGGTAGAGCTGTGCGCTCTCGCCGGTGACGTCGCGCAGGTGGGTGAGGACCGGGCCCGCGGTGGCGAGCAGCCGGTCCTCGCCCGCCGCGGCGGAGAGTTCGGACAGGCGGGGACCGAGGATGAAACGTCCCTGCATGTCCCTGGTGACCAGGCGGTGGTGTTCGAGTGCGACGGCGAGTCTGTGGGCCGTGGGGCGCGCCAGACCGGTGGCGGCGACCAGCCCCGCCAACGTGGCGGGGCCCGACTCCAGTGCGCTCAGCACCAGAGCGGCCTTGTCGAGCACGCCGACGCCGCTAGAGTTGTCCATGCCCTAAGACTGCAGTCTCATTCCGCGAGACGCAAGTTCAATCTTCCGCGAAAAGCGCCACTCTGGATGCAGCAGCCCGGGAGACATCCAGGATGCGGCCCCGTCGAGGCGTCCGCATCGTGGACACCGATCCGGCGTGCAGGTCGCGCGACGCGTGCCCGCACAGGGCGGCGACAGCTTCGACCTCGACACACGAGAAGGCCGGCAACGCGGCCGGCTGGAGGGAACCCGATGGGACGGACACTCGCAGAGAAGGTCTGGGACGACCACGTCGTGCGGCGCGCGGAGGGCGAGCCCGACCTGCTCTTCATCGACCTGCACCTGCTCCACGAGGTGACCAGCCCGCAGGCCTTCGACGGCCTCCGGCTGGCCGGGCGCACGGTCCGCCGCACCGATCTCACGATCGCCACCGAGGACCACAACACCCCGACCCTGGACATCGACAAGCCGATCGCCGACCCGGTCTCCAAGGTCCAGCTGGAGACCCTGCGCAAGAACGCGGCCGAGTTCGGCGTCCGGATCCACTCGCTGGGCGACGTCGAGCAGGGCGTCGTGCACGTGGTCGGCCCGCAGCTGGGCCTGACCCAGCCCGGCACCACCGTGGTCTGTGGCGACTCCCACACCTCCACCCACGGCGCCTTCGGCGCGCTGGCGTTCGGCATCGGCACCAGCCAGGTCGAGCACGTGCTGGCCACCCAGACGCTGCCGCTGGCCCCGTTCCGGACGATGGCGATCACCGTCGAGGGCGAGCTGCCCGACGGCGTCACCGCCAAGGACCTGATCCTGGCGATCATCGCGAAGATCGGCACCGGCGGCGGCCAGGGCTACGTCCTGGAGTACCGCGGCTCGGCGATCCGCGGCCTCTCCATGGAGGCCCGGATGACCGTCTGCAACATGTCGATCGAGGCGGGCGCCCGGGCCGGCATGATCGCCCCCGACGAGACCACCTTCGAGTACCTCAAGGGCCGTCCGCACGCCCCGCAGGGCGAGGACTGGGACGCCGCGGTCGCGTACTGGAAGACCCTGGTCACCGACGAGGACGCGGTCTTCGACCACGAGATCTTCATCGACGCCGCCGAGCTGACCCCGTTCGTCACCTGGGGCACCAACCCCGGCCAGGGCGCCCCGCTCGGCTCCGCCGTGCCGGACCCGGCCTCCTTCGCCGACCCGCAGGAGCGGATCGCCGCCGAGAACGCCCTGGCCTACATGGGCCTGGAGGCCGGCACCCCGCTGCGCGAGGTGCAGGTCGACGCGGTCTTCGTCGGCTCCTGCACCAACGGCCGGATCGAGGACCTGCGGGCCGCCGCCGACCTGCTGCGCGGGCGCCGGATCGCCGACGGCGTGCGGATGCTGGTCGTACCCGGCTCGGTCCGGGTCGCCCTGCAGGCCGTCGAGGAGGGCCTGGACAAGGTGTTCACCGAGGCCGGCGCCGAGTGGCGGCACGCCGGCTGCTCGATGTGCCTGGGCATGAACCCCGACCAGCTCGCCCCCGGCGAGCGCTGCGCCTCGACCTCGAACCGCAACTTCGAGGGCCGCCAGGGCAAGGGCGGGCGCACCCACCTGGTCTCGCCGCAGGTCGCCGCGGCGACCGCCGTCCTGGGCCGACTGGCGGCCCCCGCCGATCTGGCGTCCAACGCCGCTGTGGAGGTCTGAGCAGCATGGAGAAGTTCACCACCCACACCGGCCGGGCCGTGCCGCTGCGCCGCAGCAACGTCGACACCGACCAGATCATCCCCGCCCACTGGCTCAAGAAGGTCACCCGTTCCGGTTTCGAGGGCGGTCTGTTCGAGGCCTGGCGCAAGGACGAGTCGTTCATCCTCAACCGGCCCGAGCGCCAGGGCGCCACGGTCCTGGTGGCCGGTCCCGAGTTCGGCACCGGCTCGTCCCGCGAGCACGCCGTCTGGGCCCTGCAGAACTACGGCTTCCACGCGGTGATCTCCTCGCGCTTCGCCGACATCTTCCGCGGCAACTCGCTGAAGAACGGCCTGCTGACCGTGGTCCTCCCGCAGGAGGCCGTGGAGCGGCTCTGGGAGCTGGTCGAGGCCGACCCGGCCGCCGAGATCACCGTCGACCTGGAGGCCCGCGAGGTGCGCGCCGGCGGCGTGACCACGCCCTTCGAACTGGACGACAACGTGCGGTGGCGGCTGCTCAACGGCCTGGACGACATCAGCATCACCCTGCGCGACGAGGCCGACATCGCCGCGTTCGAGGCGCGTCGTCCGTCGTTCAAGCCGCGTACCCTGCCGGTGGCCTGAGATCCCCTTCTGAACAAGCATTCTGACGAACCGCCGGATGGCCCGCTCCCCCTCGGGGGGGCGGGCCATCCGCCGTTCCGGGCCACGAGTTGTGCCCGTCCGGCGCCCCTGGATTGGGGATTGGGTTTTGCGACAGAGGGCCCCGCAGCATGCACAACTGCGCGTAGATGGCACAATCAGTGCATGCACCGGCACCATGAACCTCCGTACGCGGGCGGCCAACCCGCGTCACCGGAGTCCACGGGCCGGGGATCCGAACGCCGAATTGACGATCGGCCGGACGCCGCAACCTCACCTGCTGAGGGGCCGGACGACCCGGAAGTCGCAGCGCTCTTCGCGCTTGTGGCCGAGCGGTTGAAGCAAGCTCACGACCGCGTGCATGCGCTGAACGTGTCTGCCGATGCAAAGACCGCTCTCACCCGTCAACTGCTCATCGTCACGGAGACCGCCAAGCGCGATCTTCCGGAGGCGGCGCGGCGGTTGAGTCGCTTTGTGCAGGACCTCGACGAGGGGCGCCCGCCCGTCCACTGAGGTCGCCGACGCGCAAATCCATTGCGACACTAGGGTGATTCGCGCGTTTGGTAATTGAAAGTCCGCAGATACATACCTAACGTGCGAAATGAACGGATGGAATCATCCGGCGCCCGTTTCCGAAGGGGAAGACGTGAACAAGGCTCAGCTTGTCGAAGCGGTGGCCGAGCAGCTGGGCGGTCGCAAGGCTGCCGCAGAGGCCGTCGACGCAGTGCTCGACACCATGGTGCGCGCCGTCGTGGCCGGCGACCGGGTTTCGGTCACCGGTTTCGGCACCTTTGAGAAGGTGGAGCGCTCCGCGCGCTTCGCCCGCAACCCGCAGACCGGCGAGAAGGTCAAGGTCAAGAAGACCTCGGTGCCCCGCTTCCGTCCGGGCCAGGGCTTCAAGGACCTGGTCAGCGGTGCCAAGAAGCTGCCGAAGGAAGGCCCCTCGGTGAAGAAGGCCCCCAAGGGCTCCCTCACCCCGGGCAAGAGCGGCGTCGCCGCGACCCCGGCCGCCAAGCGGGCCGCCACCAAGCGTGCCGCCACGGCCGCCGCCGCTGCCGCCGCGACCCCGGCCAAGAAGGCCGCCGCCAAGAAGGCGACCGCCACCAAGACGGCCGCCACCCCGGCGAAGAAGACCACGGCCGCCGCCAAGAAGGCGACCGCCACCAAGAAGACCACCGCCGCCGCCGCGAAGAAGACCACCGCGACCGCGACCAAGAAGACCACGGCCGCCGCCAAGAAGGCGACGACCACGGCCGCCGCGAAGAAGACCACCGCGACCGCCAAGAAGGCGACCGCCACGGCCAAGAAGACGGCGCCGGCGAAGAAGACCGCCACCCGCAAGACCACCGCGCGCAAGACCTCCGCCAAGTAGTCACCGCGCGTCCTCGCCGGACGGCCTTCGAGAGCCGTGGCGCCGCCCCACCCCCGGAATTCCGGGAAGGGCGGTGCCACGGCTCTCCGCTTTTCCGGGATTTACCGGGGCGGGCCGGGGAGGGGGCGGGCCGGGGTCAGCCCGCGGCCGGGTCCGGGAAGGTCTGCAGCGTCACGAAGACCACCCGGCGGGCCTCGCCGGTGCCCTCGGTGCGGATCCGCACCCGCTGGCCCGGGCGCAGCAGCCGCAGGCCGCCGGCGTCGAAGGCGGCCGCGTCGAACGGCACCGGGGTCCCGTCGTCGAGCAGCACGGAGCCGGCCCGGGTGTCGGGGTCGAAGGTGAACGCGGTGGCCTGCATGGCAGCAGCATAGCGAGGCCCACCGACAACGCCCGGTGCCGTCTCAGCGCGGCGCCGGCCGGTAGCCGAGGCGGGCGGCCAGGGCGCCGGTGTGCGGGCCGACGCCGAGCGCCAGGGCCTCGGCCAGGTCCTCCCCGGTGTCGACGTCCCGGCGGACCGACTCCACGCCGGGCAGCCGCAGTTCGCGGGCGCCGCCGGCCGCGTGCCGGGCGCGCGAGCCGTCCCCGAACGCGGGGGCGAGCGGGCTGCCCGGGGCGCAGGCCAGCAGGGTGGTGCCCAGTCCCGGGGTGTCCGGCAGGAAGGCCCGGCCGGTCGCGGGGACGGCGCCTAGCACCCGGGCCAGCTCGGCCGGGCGCAGCGCCGGCAGGTCCGCCGAGAGTGCGGCGAGGGGCGCGCGGGGCGCGAGGACCAGCGCGGTCGCCGCGCCGTGCGCCAGTGCCTCGTTGAGGCCGCCCCCGGGCTCGTCGTCGACCACCAGGGCACCGAGCGCGGCCAGCCGCGCGCCGGCCGCGGCGTCCCGGGTGACCACCAGGACCCGGCCGACCCCGGGGGCGGCCAGCGCGGCGGTGACGGTGTCCAGGGCGAAGCAGAGTGCGAGGTCGGGGCGGTGCGGACCGGCGAACGGGGCCAGTCGGGACTTGGCCCGGGCGAGCGGCTTGAGCGGTAGCACCAGCGACCAGCCGGCGGCGGGTGCGGCGGGCGCGACGGGCCCGCTGGGGCGTACGGTGTCCTGGGTCATCGGCGTCATTGTGACGCCGGTCCCGGAGCCCTCGCCAGGCCGTCCGAGCTGTGCGGACGTGCGTTTGATCACGCCCGCGCGGTGGGCGGGCGGGGTTGCTCGACAGCCGGTGAGCGGTCGGGCGAGACTGTTCCGCGCCCGCGCCCCGAGAGGTCGCGGCGGCGAGATCGACCGCGGCACCGCAGCGTGCCGCACGGATAGAGGAGGACCTGGGGTGGCCCGCCGCTCGTACGCCAGCTTCGGCAACGCCGACTACGGCTTCTGGTACCGCTTCGCGGCCGTGCTGGTGAAGCCGGTGACGACCGCCCTGGTCAAGCCGGACTGGCGGGGCTGGGAGCACCTCCCGAAGGAGGGCGGCTTCATCGCCGCGGTCAACCACAACTCGATCATCGACCCCGTGGTGTACGCGCACTGGCAGTACAACAGCGGCCGGCCGCCGCGGATCCTCGGCAAGTCCTCGCTGTTCTCGGTCCCGTTCATCGGCTTCATGCTCCGCAAGACCGGCCAGATCCCGGTGTTCCGCGAGTCGACCGACGCGGCGCAGGCGTTCCGGGCGGCCATCGACGCCGTCGACCGGGGCCAGTGCGTGCAGTTCTATCCGGAGGGCACGCTCACCCGGGACCCGGACCTGTGGCCGATGACCGGTAAGAGCGGTGTGGCCCGGGTGGCGCTGATGACCGGCGCGCCGGTCATCCCGGTCGCCCACTGGGGCGCCCACGAGATCATCCCGCCGTACGGCAGGGGCGGTTCGGGCAAGGGCAAGTTCAACCTCTTCCCCCGGCACCGGGTGACCGTGGCGGCCGGGCCGGCCGTCGACCTGAGCAAGTACCACGGCCAGGAGCTGACCGCCCAGGTGCTCCGGGACGCCACCGAGGACATCATGGCGGCGATCACCGCCGTGCTGGCCGACATCCGCGGCGAGGAGCCGCCGGCCGAGCGGTACGACATGCGGGAGGCCGCCCGGAAGCGGGCCGCCGCCGCGGCGGCCCGCCGACCCGGCCGGGCCCTGAGCACCGACGAGAGCGGGGAGGGCGCCAAGTGACCCGCTGCGCCGTACTGGGGACCGGTTCCTGGGGCACCGCCTTCGCGATGGTGCTCGCCGACGCCGGCTGCGAGGTGACCCTCTGGGGCCGCCGGCAGGAACTGGCGGACGCCGTCAACGCCACCCACACCAACCCGGACTACCTGCCCGGCATCCGGCTGCCGGAGTCCGTCCGGGCCACCACCGACCCCGCCGAGGCGCTGGCCGGGGCGGACTTCGCGGTGCTGGTGGTGCCCTCGCAGACGCTGCGCGAGAACCTGGCCGCCTGGGCGCCGCTGCTGGAGCCGCAGACCGTCCTGGTCAGCCTGATGAAGGGCATCGAACTCGGCACCGCCAAGCGGATGAGCGAGGTCGTCGCCGAGGTCGCCGGGGTCGGTCCGGAGCGGATCGCGGTGGTCAGCGGGCCGAACCTGGCCCGGGAGATTGCCAACCGGCAGCCGGCCGCCAGTGTGGTCGCCTGCACCGACGAGACGGTCGCCAAGCGGCTCCAGGCGGCCTGCCACACGCCGTACTTCCGGCCGTACACCAACACCGACGTGATCGGCTGCGAGCTCGGCGGGGCGGTCAAGAACGTGATCGGCCTGGCGGTCGGCATGGCCGACGGCATGGGGCTGGGCGACAACACCAAGGCGACGCTGATCACCCGCGGGCTCGCCGAGACCACCCGGCTGGGGCTGGCGCTGGGCGCCGACCCGTACACCTTCGCGGGGCTGGCGGGCATGGGCGACCTGGTGGCGACCTGCTCCTCGCCGCTCTCCCGCAACCACACCTTCGGCACCAACCTGGGCCGGGGCATGTCGCTCGCCGAGACCATCGCGGCCACCCGGCAGACCGCCGAGGGCGTCAAGTCCTGCGAGTCGGTGCTCGACCTGGCCCGGCGCAGCGGCGTCGACATGCCGATCGTCGAGGCGGTGGTGGACGTCGTCCACAACGGCCGGCCCACCCAGGAGGCGCTGCAGGCGCTGATGTCCCGCTCGGCCAAGCCCGAGCGGCACTGAGCGGCACTGAGCCGCACGGAGCGGCACGGAGCGGCACGGAGCGGCACGGAGCGGCACTGAGCGGCACTGAGCGGCACTGCGGGGCGCTGACCGGCGCCGGGCGGTTCGGGTCGGTCACCTTCCCGAAACATGGCTCGGGGTACCCTTCGTCGCGATATGAGCATCGAACAGACCTCCCAGAACCCGTCCGCGAAGCCCCGGGTCGCCGTCGTCTTCGGCGGCCGCAGCTCCGAGCACGCCATCTCGGTCTCGACCGCGGGCAGCGTGCTGAAGGCGATCGACCGCGACACGTACGAGGTGCTGCCGATCGGCATCACCCACGAGGGCCGCTGGGCGCTGGTCAGCGACGAGCCGGCCCGGATGGCGATCACCGACGGCCGGCTGCCGGACGTCGACCACGTCGCCGAGTCCACCGAGGGCCAGGTCGCGCTGCCGGTCGGCCCCGGCAGTCGCGAGGTGCTCTGGAGCGAGCCCGGCGCCGCGCCCAAGGCGCTCGGCGACGTGGACGTGGTCTTCCCGCTGCTGCACGGGCCGTGGGGCGAGGACGGCACCCTGCAGGGTCTGCTGGAGCTCTCCGGCGTGCCCTACGTCGGCAACGGCGTGCTCGCCAGCGCGGCGGGCATGGACAAGGAGTTCACCAAGCGGCTGCTGGCCTCGCACGGTCTGGGCGTCGGGCGGTACACCGTGGTCCGGCCGCGCGAGTGGGAGACCGAGGAGGGCCGCGCCGCCGTCCGCGAGCGGGTCTCGGGCCTCGGGCTGCCGCTGTTCGTGAAGCCCTGCCGGGCCGGCTCCAGCATGGGCATCACCAAGGTCAAGGACCTCTCCGACCTGGACGCCGCGATCGAGGAGGCCCGCCGGCACGACCCCAAGCTGATCATCGAGGCGGGTGTCTCCGGCCGCGAGATCGAGTGCGCGGTGCTGGAGTTCGAGGACGGCCCGCGGGCCAGCGTCCCGGCCGAGATCCTGATCGGCGGCGGCTACGAGTTCTACGACTTCGAGGCCAAGTACATCGACTCCTCCGAGGTCCGGATCCCGGCCGAGCTCTCCGCGGAGGAGACCGCCGAGATCCGCCGGCAGGCGATCGCCGCGTTCGAGGCGCTCGGCTGCGAGGGCCTGGCCCGGGTCGACTTCTTCCTGCTGGACGACGGCGGCTGGATGGTCAACGAGGTCAACACCATGCCCGGCTTCACCCCGATCTCGGCCTTCCCGAAGATGTGGGAGGCCAGCGGGCTGTCGTACCCGGAGCTGATCGACCGGCTGCTCCAGGCGGCGCTGCGCCGCCCGACCGGTCTGCGCTGACTCGGTGCCACACACGGAGGGCGGTCCCGGAACGCCGGGACCGCCCTCCGTGTGTGCCGGGCGCGGTCAGGGGATGGCGACCTTGACCAGGTCGGAGAGCGCGGCGGCGGCGTCCAGCGGGTTGCCGGTGGCCCCGCCGGGCACGGTCACCTCGACGAAGGCGGCGCGCTGGGTGGCGGTGAACCGGTAGCCGCCGTCGCCGAGCGGCTCGGGCCACCAGGTGACGTCGTTGATGGTCGGCGCGATCTCCTCCTGCTTCTCGTCGACCAGCCCCTCGGGGTGCGGTACGCCGCAGCGCAGCACGATGCGCGGCGAGGAGGCCCAGGCGGCGACGTACGGGGAGGCCGGGGACGGGTCCTTGCGGGCGTGGCCCAGCAGTTCCTGAGGGAGCCCGGCGGCGAGCGCCCGGCAGTACTCGGCGGCCTTGCCGCGCGGTTCGGGCGTCTCGATATCCGGGTCGGCGGGCGGGCCCCAGCTGCCGATCAGCACGACGACGGTGCAGGCGAGCGCGGTCGGCACCGCCAGCCACCGGACGGGGGCCGGCAGCGCCGACAGGAAGCGGGGGGCGCGGAGTTCTCGGGTCACCCGCCGATGGTAAGCGCGTCTTACAGGTGGACGACGGGACAGGTGAGGGTACGGGTGATTCCCTCGATCTGCTGGACCTTCGCGACCACCAGACGACCGAGGTCGTCCACGGTGTCGGCCTCGGCCCGGACGATCACGTCGTACGGGCCCGTGACGTCCTCGGCCTGGATGACACCGGGGATCTTGGCGATGGACTCGGCGACGGCACTGGCCTTGCCGACCTCGGTCTGAATCAGGATGTAGGCCTGGACCATGGGGGGACCTCCCGGCGGCTGGGTACGGGGATCGCCGCCGTGACCGCCCGGTGGCGCGCGGGGTGGGATGAGGGGCTCACGGCAGACTGATCACCACGCTACCTCCCGGCGGGCCGGGGAGGGGAGACCCGTGCGCCCCCGAAGGGCGTACGCTGCGCGCGGAGGCGGCGTGGCCGCAGGACGTACGCGCCCGGCCGGGCGCAACCGAGAGGACGGCAGATGCAGGGGACCGTGGGCGAGCTCGGCGAGTTCGGACTCATCAGGGAGCTGACCGCCCGGGTACCGCTCACCGACGCGGTCGACCTCGGCCCGGGTGACGACGCCGCCGTGGTGAAGGCCCCGGACGGCCGGGTGGTGGCCACCACGGACGTGCTGATCGAGAACCGGCACTTCCGCCGGGACTGGTCCACCGCGTACGACGTGGGCCGCAAGGCGGCCGCGCAGAACCTCGCCGACGTGGCCGCGATGGGCGCGGTGCCGACCGCGCTGCTGCTCGGCCTGGTCGCGCCGGCGGACCTGCCGACCACCTGGGCCACCGAGCTGATGGACGGGCTGCGGGACGAGTGCCAGGTGGCCGGCGCGACGGTGGTCGGCGGCGACGTGGTGCGCGGGGAGACCATCACGCTGGCCATCACGGCGCTCGGGGACCTTCAGGGGCGCGCGCCGGTGACGCGCGCCGGTGCCCAGGTGGGTGACGTGGTCGCGGTCACCGGCTGGCTCGGCTGGTCGGCGGCCGGCCTGACGGTGCTGCAGCGCGGGTTCCGCTCGCCGCGGGCCTTCGTCGAGGCGCACCGCCGTCCGGAGCCGCCGTACCACGCGGGGCCGGCCGGGGCGGAGCTGGGCGCCACCTCGATGATCGACGTGAGCGACGGGCTGGTCGCCGACCTCGGGCACGTGGCCGGGGCGAGCGGGGTGGACATCGACCTGCGGGCGGCCGACTTCGACGTGCCGGCGCAGATGGCGGACATCGGCCAGGCGGTCGGGGTCGACCCGCTGGTCTGGGTGCTGTCCGGCGGCGAGGACCACGCGATCGCCGCGACCTTCCCGCGCGGGGTCCAACTGCCCGCCCGCTGGCGGGTGGTGGGCGAGGTCGTCGGCCGGGCGCGGGCGGCCCGCGGCGGCCGGGTGACGGTGGACGGCGAGGCCTGGGACCGGGTCGGCGGCTGGGACCACTTCGCGGAGTGACGACCGGTCCGTGCCGGGCGGCGGTGGGCGGCCGTCCGGCCGGGGGTGCGTAGGCTGGACCCACGGCCCGGCCGCCCGGCTTTCCCTGGTGGTCTGGACCACTATGGTCTGAACCACTTCGAGCGGGGAGAGCCCACCACCATGCGAATCGGAGTCCTGACCAGCGGCGGCGACTGCCCCGGCCTGAACGCGGTGATCCGTTCCGTGGTGCACCGGGGAACCGATGTGCACGGTGACGAGATCGTCGGCATCGAGGACGGCTTCCTCGGTCTCATCGAGGGCCGCACCCGTCCGGTCTCGCACGACGACGTCACCGGCCTGCTCACCCTCGGCGGCACCATCCTCGGCTCCGCCCGGGTGCGGCGCGAGCGGATCCAGTGGGCGGTGGAGAACGCCAGGACCCTCGCCCGCGACATCGGCATCGACGCGCTGATCGCCATCGGCGGCGAGGGGACCCTCACCGCCGCGCGGATGTTCAGCGAGGCCGGACTGCCGGTGGTCGGCGTCCCGAAGACCATCGACAACGACATCGACGCCACCGACGTCACCTTCGGCTTCGACACCGCGGTGCACGTCGCCACCGAGGCGATCGACCGGCTCAAGACCACCGCCGAATCGCACCAGCGGGTCATGGTCGTGGAGTTGATGGGACGTCACACCGGCTGGATCACCCTGACCGCCGGCATGGCGGGCGGCGCGCACGGCATCCTGATCCCGGAGAAGCCGTTCGACATCGAGGCGGTGGCCCGGCTGGTCGAGGACCGGTTCGCCCGCGGCAAGAAGTTCGCCATCATCGCGGTCGCCGAGGGGGCCTGCCCGACGCCCGGCACCATGAGCTTCGACCACGGCGAGATCGACCGGTTCGGGCACCGGACCTTCGGCGGGATCGGCACCCGCCTCGCCCACGAGCTGGAGAACCTGCTCGGCAAGGAGGCCCGCCCGGTCATCCTCGGCCACGTCCAGCGCGGCGGCACCCCCACCGCCCGGGACCGGGTGCTCGCCACCCGGTTCGGCTGGCACGCCGTGGAGGCCGTCCACCGGGGCGAGTTCGGCCACTTCACCGCGCTGCGCCGGGGCGGCATCCGGATGGTGCCGATCGCCGACGCGGTGACCAGGCTCAAGACCGTCCCCGAGAGCCACTGGGCGGAGTCCGAGGCGGTGCTGTGACCGCGTAGGTTGGGCGCATGCCTTCCATCGCACCTCCCCGCGTTCTCACGGTCGCCGGCTCCGACTCCGGCGGCGGCGCCGGCATCCAGGCCGACCTCAAGGCGATGCTCGCCCTCGGCGTGCACGGCATGAGCGTGATCACCGCCGTCACCGCGCAGAACTCGCTCGGCGTCCAGGGCTACTGGGAGCTGCCCGCCGAGGCCGTCCGCGCCCAGTTCCGCAGCGTGGTCGACGACATCGGCGTCCAGGCCGTGAAGACCGGCATGCTCGCCTCGATCGAACTGGTCGAGACCGTCTCCGAGCTGCTGGCCGGGGTCGACGCGCCGGTCGTGGTCGACCCGGTCGGGGTCTCCAAGCACGGCGACGCGCTGCTCGCCGCCGAGGCCGTCGCCACCGTCCGGGAGAAGCTGCTGCCGGTCGCCACCCTCGCCACGCCCAACCTGCACGAAGTGACGCAGCTCACCGGCCGGGTGGTCGAGGACGAGTCGCGGATGCTGGACGCCGCCAAGGCGATGCTCGACCTCGGGCCGCGCTGGGTGCTGGTCAAGGGCGGGCACCTGGCCGGCGAGGCGGCCGACCTGCTGTACGGCGGCGCGGGGGAGGAGCACTGGTACCGGGCGCCGCGCTACGACAACCGGCACACCCACGGCACCGGCTGCACCCTGGCCAGCGCGATCGCCGCCGGCCTGGCCAAGGGCGAGGAGCTGCCCGCCGCGGTGGCCTCGGCGAAGGAGTACATCACCGGCGCGATCGCCGGCGGCTTCGCGCTCGGCTCCGGCATCGGGCCGGTCGACCACGCCTGGCGCTGGCGCTGAGTCCGGCGCCGGAAACGACCGTGGGCGGGCCCGGGGGCCCGCCCACAGCAGGTCGATCGCATGCCGGAACAACAGAAAGCCGGTTCACCCGAGGATGAACCGGCTCACTGGAGGACCGGCATGCCGGTCTGCGCGTCAGCGCGAGACCTTACCGGCCTTGATGCACGAGGTGCAGACGTTGAGCCGCTTCGGCGTCCGCCCAACCACAGCGCGCACCGTCTGGATGTTGGGGTTCCAGCGACGGGGGGTACGGCGGTGCGAGTGGGAGATGCTGTTGCCGAAGCCCGGCCCCTTGCCGCAGACGTCGCAGTTGGCAGCCACAGGAGTCACTCCAAGACTTCAGATCATTTACATGAGACAACCCCGCCAGACCAGCGGAGCACTCACGTGAACCGAACCGGACCAAGGGGTGAGCCTGGACCTGTTCCAGGCAACCGGAAGAGCATACAACGCTTGCTTCCGTTCAACGAAACTACCATGACCGGCCGGGTGATCGCTCCGGCCGCCGTGTCCGCCGCCGCCTTCCCGCCCCCGATAACCTGCGGGTACCACCCCTCGCCGCTGCCTGAATGTGTTGCTGCCCCTCAGGCCGTCACGGCGTCCCACTCCCGAGGAGACCTGGTGCTGCACACGCTCGACGCCCCGGCCGTGCGCAGCTGGTGCCAACTGGCGCTGCGCGCGCTCGGCCAGGCCCGCGAGGAGATCGACGCACTCAACGTCTACCCCGTCCCGGACGGCGACACCGGCACCAACCTGTACCTGACCGTGGAGTCGGCCGCCGCCGAGGTGGAGAGCCGGTTCGCCGCCCCGGGCCCCGGTCCGGCGCCGGGCCTGGCCGAGACCGCCCGGGCGATGGCCCGCGGCGCCCTGGTCGGCGCCCGCGGCAACTCCGGGGTGATCCTCGCCCAGTGGCTGCGCGGCACCGCCGAGAAGCTCGCCGACGGCGGCGGGGCCGACCAGCTGAAGGCCGCCCTCCAGCGGGCCTCCGACGCCGCCTACCAGGCCGTCGCCGAGCCGGTCGAGGGCACCCTGCTGACCGTCGCCCGGATCGCAGCCCGGGAGGCCGGCCGGGCCGGCGACGGGCTCGGGCAGGTCGCCGAGGCCGCCTACCGGGCCGCCCGCGAGGCGCTGCGGCACACCCCCGAGCAGCTGGCCGTGCTCGCCGAGAACGGGGTGGTGGACGCCGGCGGCCGCGGCCTGGTCGCCGTCCTCGGGGCCCTCGCCGACGCGGTGGCCGGGCACCAGCCGATGGGGCCGGTGGCGCTGCGGGGCGACATCCTCCGGGTCGAGAGCTGCGAGGCGCATGTGCGGCCGCCGGGGCCGGGCCACCCGGCGTTCGAGGTGATCTACCTGCTGGACGCGCCCGACGAGGCGCTGCCCGCGCTGCGGGAACGCCTCGGGGCGCTCGGCGACTCGCTGGTGGTCGGCGGCGGCGACGGCCTGTGGAACGTGCACGTCCACGTCGACGACGCGGGCGCCGCCGTCGAGGCCGGGGTCGAGGCCGGGCGCCCGCACCAGATCCGGATCACCCACTTCGCCGAGGCCGCCGCCCGCTCCGGCGCCGCCGACGACCGCGGCGAGCCCGAGCGCCCGGCCCGCGCGGTGCTCTCGGTGGTCTCCGGCGAGGGCCTCGCCGAGCTCTGCGAGCAGGCCGGCGCTGTCGCCCTGCACGCCGAGCCCGGCCGTCCGCCGGCCAGCGCCGAACTCACCGCCGCGGTGCGCCGGGCCGCCGCCCGCGAGGTGGTGCTGCTGCTCAACGACCCCGAACTGCGGGCCGCCGCCGGCGCCGCCGCCGACCAGCTGCGCGAGGAGGGCGTGCGGATCGCCGTCCTGCCCACCCGCTCGCCGGTGCAGGGCCTGGCCGCGCTCGCCGTGCACGAGACCGGGCGGCGCTTCGACGAGGACGTGGTCGCCATGACCTCGGCGGCCGGCGCCACCCGGTACGCCGAACTGGCCGTCGCCGAGGGCGAGTCCTGGACCATGGCCGGGGTCTGCCAGGCCGGCGACGTGCTGGGCCTGATCGACGGGGACGTCGCGGTGATCGGCGCCGGGCTGGCCGAGGTCGGCGAGAGCGTGCTGGACCGGATGCTCGGCGGGGGCGGCGAACTGGTCACCCTGATCCTCGGCGAGGGCGCCCCCGAGGGCCTGGCCGAGGGCCTGGTCGCGCACGCCCGGCACAGCCGCCCCGAGGTGGACGCGGTGGTCTTCCACGGCGGCCAGGAGTCGGCGCCGCTGCTGATCGGCGTGGAGTGAGCGCCGGGTTTGTCGGTTCGGTGGTGTAAACAGGGGCCTTGATGGGCGCTCTCGATGAACCACTGACCAAGCTCGTCGGCGACCGGACCGCCAAGGTGCTCGCCGACAGCCTCAAGCTGCGCACGGTCGGGGACCTGCTGCACCACTATCCGCGCCGCTACGTCGAACGCGGCCAGCTCACCAGTCTGGACGAGCTGGAGATCGACGAGCACGTCACCGTGCTGGCCCGGATCGAGAAGGTCACCCTGATCCCGTTCCGCGGCCGCAAGGGCGACCGGCTGGAGGTGGTGGTCACCGACGGCCGCAGCCGGCTCTCGCTGGTCTTCTTCAACCAGGGCTGGCGGCAGAAGGAGCTGCGCCCGGGGACGCAGGGCCTGTTCGCGGGCAAGGTCGGGGTGTTCAACCGGACCCGCCAACTGGCCTCCCCCGACTACCAGCTGCTCGACGACGCGGACGGCGACAGCGCCGCGGCCCAGTTCGCCGGGCGGCTGATCCCGGTCTACCCGGCCAGCGCCCAGATGCCCAGCTGGAAGCTCTCGCTCTGCGTCGAGACGGCGCTCACCAAGCACCTGTCCGACGTCGGCGAGCCGCTGCCCGCCGAACTGCGCGAGCGGCACGGGCTGATCGCGCTGCCCGAGGCGCTCGAACTGATCCACCGCCCGCGCGGCCAGGCCGACCGCGAACGCGCCCAGGAGCGGCTGCGCTGGGACGAGGCGTTCGTCCTCCAGGTGGCCCTGGCCCAGCGCCGCGCCGCCGACTCCGCCCTGCCCGCCAAGCCGCGCGAGGCCCGCCCCGGCGGCCTGCTGGACGCCTTCGACGCCCGGCTGCCGTTCACCCTCACCGAGGGCCAGCGCAAGGTCTCCGCCGAGATCGCCGCCGACCTGGCGAGCGAACACCCCATGCACCGCCTGCTCCAGGGCGAGGTGGGCTCCGGGAAGACCCTGGTCGCGCTGCGCGCGATGCTGGCCGTGGTCGACGCCGGCGGCCAGGCGGTGCTGCTGGCGCCCACCGAGGTGCTCGCCCAGCAGCACCACCGGTCGATCGTCGAGATGATGGGCGACCTGGCGGAGGGCGGCATGCTCGGCGGGTCCGACCTGGGGACGCGGGTGGTGCTGCTCACCGGGTCGATGGGCGTGCCGGTCCGCCGGCAGGCGCTGCTGGACATGGCCTGCGGGGACGCCGGCATCGCGATCGGCACCCATGCGCTGATCGAGGACAAGGTGCAGTTCCAGGACCTCGGCCTGGTGGTGGTCGACGAGCAGCACCGCTTCGGCGTCGAGCAGCGGGACGCGCTGCGCGCCAAGGGCGACCAGCCGCCGCACCTGCTGGTGATGACGGCCACCCCGATCCCGCGCACGGTCGCGATGACCGTCTTCGGGGACCTGGAGACCTCCGTCCTGGACCAGCTGCCGGCCGGCCGCTCGCCGATCTCCACCCATGTCGTGCCGGCCGTCGAGAAGCCCAACTTCCTGACCCGGGCCTGGGAGCGGGTCCGCGAGGAGGTCGAGAAGGGCCACCAGGCGTACGTGGTCTGCCCGCGGATCGGCGACGAGGAGCCGGAGGAGCGGAAGGGCGCCAAGGGCGCGCGCGGGAAGCGCCGCGCCGAGGACCTGGAGGAGCTGCTCGACGACGCGCCGGACGAGGGCGCCGCGACCGAGGGCGACCGGCGGCCCCCGCTGTCCGTGGTGGAGACCGCCGGGAAGCTGGTCTCCGGGCCGCTGGCCGGGCTGCGGGTGGAGATCCTGCACGGACGCCTCGCGCCGGAGGCCAAGGACGAGGTGATGCGCCGGTTCGCGGCCGGCGAGGTGGACGTGCTGGTCGCCACCACGGTGATCGAGGTCGGCGTCAACGTCCCGAACTCCACCGCGATGGTGATCATGGATGCGGACCGGTTCGGCGTCTCCCAGCTGCACCAGCTGCGCGGCCGGGTCGGCCGAGGCTCCGCCCCCGGGCTCTGCCTGCTGGTCACCGACATGCCGGCGGCCAGTGCCGCCCGGGCCCGGCTGGACGCGGTCGCGGGGACCCTGGACGGCTTCCAGCTGTCCCGGATCGACCTCGAACAGCGCCGCGAGGGCGATGTGCTGGGCCAGGCGCAGTCCGGGGTGAAGTCCTCGCTCAAGGTGCTCTCGGTGCTGGAGGACGAGGAGGTCATCGTCACCGCCCGCGCCGAGGCCACCCGGCTGGTCGCCGCGGACCCGGACCTCGCCGCCCATCCGGATCTGCGCACCGTCCTGGAGAGCCTGCTCGACGAGGACCGCGCGGCCTACATGGAGAAGGGCTGAGCCGGCCGCCGGACGGGCTCGATTGTCAGACCCCCGGGAGAGAATGAAGGTGTTCAGGGCGCACCCCCAAGGTGCGTTCCTGACGCGACACTTGGGGGTTTAGCCATGGCATTCCGTCATCTCAACGAGCTCCCGCTGGGCGACAAGGTCTTCCGGATCGAACTCGCCAGCGACGACGACCGCGAGGTCACCCTCACCCTCACCGGCTGGCGCGAGGGGGCGGCGGCGGACCCGCTGGCCTCCGGCAGGCTGCGGCTGCCGGTGGAGGACGTCGCCTCGCTGCGGATCGCGCTCAACCGCGCGCTCCGGGCGCTGGCGATCGTCGCCGACGTCTCCGAGCCCATCCCCGACCGCGACGTGCTGCGCGAGCTCTACCCCGGCCACGGCGCCCCCTGGGTGCCGCAGCACGAGGAGGAGCTGGTCCGGCGCTTCCACGACAGCGAGACCGTCGCCCGGATCGCCGCCCGCTTCGGCCGCACGCCCGACTCCGTCCGCACCAAGCTGCGCGAGCTCGGCCACGACCCGCGCCGCCCCGAGTACTGCCCGCCCGACGGCTGCCTCTCCTGGTCCCGCTACGCCTCGCCGTCGCTGCTGGGCGCGGCCGTCCCGGTCCAGACGGCCGGCTCCGAGGCGAGCTGACACCGGGACCGGTCACCTGAGTGCGTGAGCGTGGCCCCCGCCGGGCGGACCGGCGGGGGCCACGGCCGTATAGCGTGGTCGGGCAGCGACGAAAGGACCTCCCACCACCATGACCCGCGTGATCGCCGGGGCGGCCGGCGGCCGCCGGCTGGCCGTACCGCCCGGCCGGGGCACCCGACCGACCTCCGACAAGGCCCGCGAGGCGATGTTCTCCACCCTGGAGGCGCTGCGCGGCACCACCCTGCACGGCGCCCGGATGCTGGACCTGTTCGGCGGATCGGGCGCGGTCGGGCTGGAGGCGCTCTCGCGGGGCGCCGGGCACGTGCTGCTGGTCGAGGCGGACGCCCAGGCGGCCCGGGTGATCCGGGAGAACGTCCGGAGCATCGGCCTGCCGGGCGCGCTGGTCAAGGCGGCCAGGGCGGAGAAGGTGATCGCCGGGCCCGCCCCGGAGGCCCCGTACGACCTGGTCTTCCTCGACCCGCCGTACGTCGTCACCGACGACGAGGTGCGCGAGATGCTGATCACACTGTCAGCTGGGGGCTGGCTCGCGGAGGACGCACTCGTCACCGTGGAGCGCAGCACCCGCGGCGGCGAGTTCGGCTGGCCGGAGGGCTTCGAGGTGCTGCGCTCGCGCCGCTACGGCGAGGGCACGCTCTGGTACGGTCGCGCCGCCGCCGAGGCCCGCCGACACCCCTAGCGGGCCCGGGCCCGCCGGATTCCCGTCACCCCACGAGGGAGCACACACCATGCGCCGCGCCGTCTGCCCCGGGTCCTTCGACCCGATCACCAACGGTCACCTCGACATCATCGAGCGGGCCTCCAAGCTGTACGACGTGGTGCACGTCGTGGTGGCGGTCAACCGCAACAAGCAGGGCATGTTCAGCACCGAGGAGCGGATCGCGCTGATCGAGGAGACCACCGCCCAGTACGGGAACCTGGTGGTCGAGTCGTACCAGGGCCTGCTGGTGGACTACTGCCGCGAGCGGCAGATCCCGGCGATCATCAAGGGCCTGCGCGCGGTCAGCGACTTCGACTACGAGCTGCAGATGGCCCAGATGAACCACGGCCTGACCGGCGTGGAGACGCTCTTCGTGCCGACCTCGCCGACGTACAGCTTCCTCTCCTCCACGCTGGTGAAGGAGGTCGCCTCCTACGGCGGCGACGTCTCGCACCTGCTGCCGGAGGTGGTGCACCGCCGGCTGGTCGAGCGGATCGCCGAGCGGCGCGCCCAGCAGTAGCGGCCCTTCGGGTGACCGGCCGTCCGTTTCTGCCGGTTCATCACGATTTGCCCGAGGGATGGGAGGACGGCCGCGTCCGGGCGTTGTGACCGCGCCCGGCAGTGGCCGTACAGTCTGTATTCCTGCCCTGCGGTGACGTCCACCGCGCCGGGCGCTGCCTCCGCCGGACCTCGGCGGCACACGGAAAGACGAAGCCCCGTGGACGTGCAGAACAAGGTCGACGAGATCGTGGCGGCCGTCGAGAACGCCCGCTCGATGCCCATGTCGGCCTCCTGCGTGGTGAACCGTGCCGAGCTGATCGGACTGCTCCAGGACCTCCGGGCGGCGCTGCCGGCCGAGCTGGCCCAGGCCCAGTCGGTGATGGCCGACCACGAGTCGGTGGTCGCGGACGCCCAGGCCGAGGCCGACCGGATCATCCAGGGCGCGCACGCCGAGCGCGGTTCGCTGATCTCCGACACCGAGGTCGTCCGCCGCGCCCAGGCCGAGGCGGACCGGATCCTGGCCGAGGCCCGTGCCGAGATCGACACCAAGCGCGCCGAGGCCGACGACTACGTCGACAGCAAGCTCGCCAACTTCGAGGTCGTGCTCACCAAGACCCTCGGCGCCGTCGGCCGCGGCCGCACCAAGCTGCGCGGCGACTCCAGCGTCTTCGAGACCGAGTACGAGGGCGAGAGCGACGGCGAGGAGTTCCAGCCGCAGCGGATCAGCCCCAGCCCCGAGGTCGACGAGTATGTCGATGTGAAGCTCGCCACCCTGGAGAACGTGCTCAGCGCGACCCTGGACGCGGTCGGCAAGGGGCGCGACAAGCTGACCGGCAAGCGGCCGATCGACGAGCTCGGCGCCTACCTGGCCGCCGCCGACGAGGCACAGCAGGCCAAGGAGCGGGCCGAGGCGGTCGCGGCGGGCTTCGCCGCCGACGCGGACGGCAGCGAGCTGGCCTGGTACCGCGAGGAGGTGCCGCAGCAGCAGACCTGGCCGGAGCAGACCCCGGCCGCGGCCGGCTGGCAGGCGCCCGGCGCGGACCAGTACGCGGCCGCGCAGCAGGGCGGCGCCCAGTACGCCGAGGTGTACGGCGGCGGCTTCGACCCGGCCGGCGGCCAGGCCGCGGATCCGTACGGCGCGGCCCAGTACGGCTACCAGCAGCAGGGGCAGCAGCAGGGCCAGCAGCCCGGCTACGGCTACCCGCCCCAGCCGCAGGGCTACCCGGAGCAGCAGCAGTACGGCGCCGGCTACGGCTACCCGCAGCAGCCGGCCGAGCCGCCCGCGCCGGTGCCGCAGCAGGCCCAGGCCGGGCTGGACGAGACCAGCTTCTTCGACACCAGCATGATCGACATGACCCGGCTGCGGGAGCTCGGCGGCCGGTAGCGCCGGGGCACGAAGTTGGGCCTGGCGGGAGACTCGGGTAGTCTGACCACTCCGGCCTCTCCGCGTCGGGCCGTCGGTCTGCCCGCGCATCCTCCGACGAGCAGCGCCGCGCAACCGGTACCCCCCAGGAAGTCAGGACACCTTGAACCGCCTCGACCACCGCGACCCCCTCGTGTTCGACACGCACGAGCTGGGCCGTCGTCCGGGTGCGCTGCGCAGGGTGACCCGGACCCTGGAGGCCCCCGAGGGCCTCGGGATCATCGATGTGATCGGCGTCCCGGAGAAGAGCGAGATCGCGCTGGAGCTCCGCCTGGAGTCCGTGGTCGAGGGCGTGCTGGTCACCGGCACCGCCGAGACCCGGGTCGAGGGCGAGTGCGTCCGGTGCCTGGAGCCCGTCGAGTTCGACCTCGACGTGGACTTCCAGGAGCTGTACTACTACCCGGAGTCCGACGAGCGCCACCGCGCCCGGACCGCCGGGGCCGAGGACCTCGACGAGGACTCGGAGGAAGAGACTTACCGTCTGGAGGGCGACTTCTTCGACCTCCAGCCGGTGCTG
The DNA here is from genome assembly GCF_040302725.1 of Kitasatospora sp. NPDC097605. Lineage (NCBI taxonomy): Bacteria > Bacillati > Actinomycetota > Actinomycetes > Kitasatosporales > Streptomycetaceae > Kitasatospora > Kitasatospora sp. NPDC097605. Next base: position 24,700 of record NZ_JBEOSF010000037.1, read on the forward strand.
CGTGACGCGGTGGTGCTCGCACTGCCGCTGCAGCCGGTGTGCCAGGAAGACTGCCTGGGCCTGTGCTCCGAGTGCGGAGCGCGCCTGAGTGACGACCCGGCGCACCACCACGATGCCGCCGACCCCCGGTGGGCGGCTCTGCAGGGACTCTCCGCCGCCCACGGCGACGAGGGTGACGGAATCAAGAACAGCGACACCCGTGAGGGTCTCGCCGAGAACCAGGAGAAGTAGCCGTGGCTGTTCCGAAGCGGAAGATGTCGCGCAGCAACACGCGCCACCGCCGGTCCAACTGGAAGGCCGTTGCCCCGGCCCTCGTGGCGTGCGACCGCTGCCACGAGCCGAAGCTCTCGCACATCGCGTGCCCGAGCTGCGGCACGTACAACCGTCGCCAGGTCCTCTCGGTCTGATCGGCGGGGTGCACGGATCGATGTCGGACGGTAACTCCTCCCGCAAGGCGACCACGGCTCCGAAGGCTCCTTCGGGCGGTGGCAAGGCCGGCGGGCCGGCTTCGACCGAATACGACGTTCTGGAAGGGCGCCTCGGGTACACGCTCGAGCGCGCCCTTCTGGTACGTGCCCTGACCCACCGCTCGTACGCGTACGAGAACGGTGGTCTGCCCACCAACGAGCGCCTGGAGTTCCTCGGCGACTCGGTGCTGGGCCTGGTGGTGACCGACACCCTCTACCGCGTCCACCCGGACGTCCCGGAGGGCACGCTCGCCAAGCTGCGCGCCGCGGTGGTCAACTCGCGCGCGCTCGCCGACGTCGGCCGGGGCCTGGAGCTGGGCACCTTCATCCGGCTCGGCAAGGGCGAGGAGGGCACCGGCGGCCGCGACAAGTCGTCGATCCTCGCCGACACGGTCGAGGCGGTCATCGGGGCCGTCTACCTCGACCGCGGCCTGGACGCCGCCACCGAGTTCGTCCACCGGCTGTTCGACCCGCTGATCGAGGAATCCTCTCAGCTGGGTGCCGGTCTGGACTGGAAGACCAGCCTCCAGGAGCTCACCGCCTCGGTGGGCATCGGAGTGCCGGAGTACGTGGTCGAGGAGTCCGGTCCGGACCACGAGAAGACCTTCACCGCCGCGGCCCGGGTGGCCGGCGAGGACTTCGGCAGCGGCGTCGGCCGCTCGAAGAAGGAAGCCGAGCAGAAGGCCGCCGAGAGCGCCTGGCGGGCGATCAAGGAGAAGTACGCCGACCGGCTGCCGAGCGGCGCCTGACCACGCAGTAGCCTTCCTCCTGCAGAGCCGAGTCCGTTCCGCTGGAGGCGTGTTCCCGTGCCCGAACTTCCCGAGGTCGAGGTCGTCCGCCGCGGTCTGGCGAACTGGGTCGCCGGGCGGACCGTCGCCGGCGTCGAGGTGCTGCACCCACGCGCGGTGCGGCGCCAGCCGGCCGGCGCGGCCGACTTCACGGCCCGGCTCACCGGCACCACCCTCGGCGCGGCGCAGCGCCGCGGCAAGTACCTCTGGGTGCCGCTGTCCGGCGCGGGCGAGGGTTTCTCGCTGATCGGCCACCTCGGGATGAGCGGCCAGCTGCTCGTCCAGGACCCGGTGGTGCCGGACGAGACCCACCTGCGGGTGCGGCTGCGGTTCACCGACGGCGGGCGCGAGCTGCGCTTCGTCGACCAGCGGACCTTCGGCGGGCTGGCGGTCGAGGAGGCCGAGGACGGCGATCCGGAGAGCACCCCGGTCTCCATCGCGCACATCGCCCGCGACCCGCTCGACCCCCGTTTCGACGACGCCGCCTTCGCGGCGGCGCTGCGCGCCCGGCGCACCACGGTCAAGCGGGCGCTGCTGGACCAGACGCTGATCAGCGGCGTCGGCAACATCTACGCCGACGAGGCGCTGTGGCGTTCCCGGCTGCACTACGACCGGCCGACCGCGACGCTGACCCGGCCGCAGGCCCTGCTGCTGCTGTCCCACGCCCGCGACGTGATGACGGCGGCGCTGGCCGTCGGCGGCACCAGCTTCGACAGCCTCTACGTCAATGTGAACGGGGAGAGCGGCTACTTCTCCCGCGACCTGGACGCCTACGGCCGCGAGCACGAGCCCTGCCGCCGCTGCGGCACCGCGCTGCGCCGGGCCGCCTGGATGAACCGCTCCAGCTACTTCTGCCCCCGCTGCCAGCGCCCGCCGCGCCTGCGCGGCGGGCGCTGACTCTCCGGGCCCCTCAGCTCTTGGCGAGCTCCGGTTCGGCCGGGGCGGCCTCCGGCAGTCCGCCGTGGGTGTCCTGGCCGAAGTAGGCGACGCCGACCGCCGCGACCACCGCGATCAGGAAGCCGGCCACGCCGAGCCAGCCCAGCCCGGCCTTGGAGGAGTCGCCGAGCCACATCACGCCGACCGCGCCGGGCAGCACCGTCTCGCCGATCACCAGGGCGGCGGTGGCGCCGTTCACCGAACCGATCTGCAGGGCCACGGTGTGCACGTACATGCCGCCGACGCCGCCGACCAGGATCGCGTAGAGGGCCGGGTCGGAGAGCAGCCGGGCCAGGTCGAACGGCTCGATGCCGTTGAGGATGCGCACGCCGACGCCGAGCGCGCCGAAGCCGAGGCCGGAGAGCAGACCGGCCACGATCGCGCCGTTGGCGCCCATCCGGCGCACCAGCAGGCCGCCGCCGACCAGCAGCACGGTGGTGATCGCCAGCAGCCACCAGTGGAAGGCCATCGCGGCGTGGTGGCCGCCCTCCGGTCCGGCGGAGACCGCGAGCAGCACCAGCGCCGAGCAGAGCACGCCGATCGAGGCCCACTCCAGCTGCTTGAGCCGGATGCCGAGCAGCTTGATCGAGAGCACCGCGGTGATCACCAGGTTGGCGCTGATGATCGTCTGGGAGAGGAACAGCGGCAGCAGCCGGGCGGCCAGCGCGCCGAGTCCGAAGCCGATGAAGTCCAGCACCGTGCCGAGGATGAACTCCCAGGTCACGGCGGCCTTGGCGGTGGAGGCGAGGCTGGGCCCGCCGTGCGCGGTGGTGCCGGCGGAGCCGCCGCCCTTGGCGGCCTCCTCGCGGGCGGAGCGCCGGGAGCCGACGGCCTGCAGCACCGAGCCGGTGCCGTAGCAGGCGGAGGCCGCCACAGCGGTCACGAGGCCGATCAACACGCGGAGCTCCGATCAGGAGAGGTGGGGCTGGATGGTCAAGAGATGGTCATGGGGCGGCGGTACGGCCACCACTATGCCCGGTCGCGCGGTACGGTCGGCACGCCCTGCCCCGACGGCCGGTCCGCTCCGGCGTCCGCCGGGAGGTACGCGCGGGCCGGGGGCCGGGTTCCCGCCCCGGGGACGGCTCAGGGGCGGCCGGGCGGAAGATCATCCCGGAGAAGGGGGCCCACCCCGGCGGACGGTGGGGGTGCCGGGCCCCGCCGTACCCGACCGGTATGTCCTGTCACGGGGCCGCCCGGGGTAGCGTCGAGGCATGAGAACCCTTGCACGACGACGTTCCCGGGGCGCCGGGCCGCTGGCCCTGGTGGCGGCGCTGCTCGGGCTGCTGCTCCTGCTGGCGCCGGCGGCCTCGGCGGCCGGCGGTCTCGACGACGCGGCCGCCGCGTTGAAGCAGGGCCGGGTGTACGTCGACCCGGCGATGGCGGGCCGGTTCGACCAGGGCCAGGCCGACGCCCTGACGGCGAAGATCCGCAAGGCGGACAAGCCGATCTTCGTGGCGGTCGTTCCGGCCGCCGACCCGTACGGCGCCAGGACCGTCTTCGAGGACCTGCGCACCAAGGTCGGCATCACCGGCACCTACGCGGTCTGGCGCGGTGACCAGTTCCAGGCCCGCTCCGACAAGGCCGCGCTGCCCAGCGCGAGCGCCGAGCGGATCGCCGGCGCGTCCTTCCGCTCCCACCCCGGCGACATCGACGCCACCCTGAACGACTTCGTCGACACCGCCGCCCCGCAGATCAAGGGGCACGGTGTGAACAGTGACAAGGGCGGTGTCTCCACCGCCGCGGTGGTCGTCCCGCTGGCCCTGCTGGCGCTCGCCGGCACCGGCGTCCTCCTGCTGTTCCGCCGGGCCAAGCGGCGCAAGGAGGAGCAGCGCCGGGCCGAGCTGGCGCAGCTGCGCCTGGTGGTCGACGAGGACATCACCGCCTACGGCGAGGAGCTGGACCGGCTGGACTTCGTCCCGTCCGCGCCGGACGCCGACGACGTGCAGCGCGGCGACTACACCCACGCCCTGGACTCGTACGAGAAGGCCAAGCGGCTGATGGACGAGGCCAAGGGGCCGGAGGACGTCAAGCCGGTCACCGAGGCGCTGGAGGACGGCCGGTTCGCGCTGGCCACCCTGGCGTCCCGGCGGGAGGGGCGCGCGCTGCCGGAGCGCCGGCCGCCGTGCTTCTTCGACCCGCGGCACGGTCCGTCCGTGCTGGACGCCGAGTGGTCCCCGGCGGGCGGCGCCGCCCGCTCCGTTCCGGTCTGCCGGGCCGACGCGGACCGGCTGGCGGCCGGCCAGGACCCGGACATCCGGACCGTGCCGACCGAGCACGGCCCGCAGCCGTACTGGAACGCGGGTCCGGCGTACGGCCCCTGGGCTGGCGGCTACTTCGGCGGCTTCGGTGGCGGCGGCCTGCTGCCGGGGCTGCTGGTCGGCACCATGCTCGGCTCGATGATGGCCAGCCCGGCGTACGCGGCCGGCTCGCTGGACCCGGGCGCCGGCTACGACGGCGGTGACTACTCCGGCGCCGACTTCAACTCCTCCGACTTCGGCGGCGGCTTCGACGGCGGGGACTTCGGCGGGGGCGGGGACTTCGGTGGCGGTGGCGACTTCGGTGGCGGCTTCTGACCCTGTTCCACGCCGTCGGCCGATGCGATGATCGGCCCACGGCCCCCGTCGGGCGACCGGCGGGGGCCGTGGTGTGTCGGCGCGGGGTGTCGTCGGAGGGGCGGGGGAGTGGCACCGGACCGAGCGCCGGCCGAGCCGTGGCTGCGGGCGGGAGAGGACCTGTCCGGGCTGGTCGAGGTCCGGCTGAGCGCGCTCGCCCGCTCCGGCCGCGCCGGCCGGGCCTGCGGTTCGCGGACGGCTCGACCGTGGCCGTGACGGTGGCGTCCGAGGGGTCCAAGACACCGGCCGGACCGGCCTCCCTGAGCGGCCCGCTCCGAGCACCCGGCCCCCGGCGGCCCGTGCCGCGCGCCGCCGCCGGGGCGGATAGGGTCGGAGGCATGCACGGTCGCGACGCCCACAGTGACGAGCCGGTCCGGGTCACCGCCTGGGTGCGCGGCAAGGTCCAGCAGGTCGGGTTCCGCTGGTGGACCAGGGCGCGGGCGCTGGAGATCGGCCTGACCGGCTACGCGAGCAACCTCGGCGACGGCCGGGTGCAGGTGGTGGCCGAGGGCTTCGCCCCGGACTGCGAGCGGCTGCTCGCCCTGCTCAGGGGCCCGGACACGCCGGGCCGGGTCAGCGGGGTGACCGAGATCTGGACCGCCGTCGGGCCCGGGTACGGGACCTTCGAGATCCGCTGACCGCCCCCGCGGGCCGGGCCCGGAGCGGGCCGCCGGAAAACGATCGGCAACCGGCGGTGTCGTACGGTTGCCATCCGGGCAGACTCGTGGTTGACTCCGCATCGAACGATGATCCACGAGCATGTGGTGGACCCCCCTTCTCGTGCCGCCCGGCGTGACGACACCGCCAGGCAGGTGACAGGGGCGCGGTAGCGTGCGGTGATCGTGTTGACCCGTACCGTCTTTGGTGAGACGCTGGAAGCCCGCGCACACGACCGCGTCATCCCGGTAGGCGCACGCCCCCGTGAGCCCAGCTCACGGTGGTTGTGCCGTAGTGCCCAGCCAGCACTGCCGGTGCGCGCCGCGCGTGCGTCCCCCTTCCCCCTAGACCTGTACCGTTCCGGTTCGGTCACTCAGCGTGGAGGACCATTCATCATGGCAAAGGCGCTTCTCGGGTACGTCGGCGGCCCCGACCCGCGAATGCTCTCCGAGATGCGACGGCTGCAGCAGCGCGTCCAGGACCTCGAAGCCGAGCTCCTCAGGATGCAGGCTGAGAACGACGCACTCACCGCTGTCGCTGGCGAGCACTCGCTGCTCAACAGCATCGATCTGGATCAGCGGGAGCCGGCTCTCACCTGAGTCCCGCCCGATCCCCTCGATCGACGCCGCTGTGCACTGAGCCGCCCCGAAAGGGACGCAGCTTGCAAGGGACGCCCCGCGTGGCGTCCCTTCGTCGTGTCCGGGGCCGGGCCGCCGGGCCACCTGGGGATACAGTCACCGCTGGAGCCCCTGGTGAGCGAGGTGAGGAGACCGGCGCGTGCACCTGAAGAGTCTGACGCTGCGCGGGTTCAAGTCCTTCGCCTCCGCCACCACGCTCCGCTTCGAGCCCGGCATCACCTGCGTGGTCGGGCCCAACGGCTCCGGCAAGTCCAACGTCGTCGACGCGCTCTCCTGGGTGATGGGCGAGCAGGGCGCCAAGTCGCTGCGCGGCGGCAAGATGGAGGACGTCATCTTCGCCGGGACCAGCGGGCGCGCCCCGCTCGGCCGCGCCGAGGTCAGCCTCACCATCGACAACACCGACGGCGCCCTGCCGATCGAGTACTCCGAGGTGACCATCACCCGGACGATGTTCCGCAACGGCGGCAGCGAGTACGCGATCAACGGCGACACCTGCCGCCTGCTGGACATCCAGGAACTGCTCTCCGACTCCGGCATCGGCCGCGAGATGCACGTCATCGTCGGCCAGGGACAGCTCGACTCCGTCCTGCACGCCGACCCGATGGGCCGGCGCGCCTTCATCGAGGAGGCGGCCGGCGTCCTCAAGCACCGCAAGCGCAAGGAGAAGGCGCTGCGCAAGCTGGACGCGATGCAGGTCAACCTCAACCGCGTCCAGGACCTGGTGGCCGAGCTGCGCCGCCAGCTCGGCCCGCTCGGCCGGCAGGCCCGGATCGCCCGGCGCGCCGCCGGTATCCAGGCCGACCTGCGCGACGCCCGGCTGCGGCTGCTCGCCGACGACCTGCTCGCGCTGCGCTCCGCCGTCGAGGCGGAGATCGCCGACGAACTGGCACTGCGGCTGCGCCGCTCCACCGTCGAGCAGGAACTCGGCCGGGCGATCGCACGCGAGGCCGTGCTGGAGGCGCAGGTCCAGCAGCTCGGCCCCGGCCTGGAGACCGCCCGGCAGACCTGGTACCGGCTCTCCGCGCTGGCCGAGCGCACCCGCGGCACCGTCGGACTGGCCGAGGCCAGGGCCCGGCACGCCGCCGCCGGCGGGCAGGCCGAGGAACGGCGCGGGCGGGACCCGGAGGAGCTGGAGCGCGAGGCCGGGCGCGTCCGGGAGGAGGAGGCCGCGCTGGGCGCCGCGCTGGAGCAGGCCGAGGAGACGCTCGACGAGGCCGTCGAGGCCAAGGCGGAGCTGGAGCGCGCCCTCGCCGCCGAGGAGCGCCGGCTCAAGGACGCCGCCCGGGCCATCGCCGACCGCCGCGAGGGGCTGGCCCGGCTCCAGGGGCAGGCCGCCGCCGCCCGCTCCAAGGCCGCCGCCGCCGAGGCGGAGATCGGCCGGCTCGCCGAGGCCCGCGACGAGGCGCTGCACCGCGCCGAGGCCGCCCGGCTGGAGTACGAGGAGCTGCGGGCCCGGGTCGACGCCGACGGTGAGGACGGCGAGCGGGCCGACACCGCGCACGAGAGCGCCCGGGAGCGGCTCGCCGCCGTCGAGCAGGAACTCGCGGCCGCGCGCGAGGCCGCCGGCGCCGCCGAGCGCGAACGGGCCGCGCTGACCGCCCGGCGCGAGGCGCTCGCGCTCGGCCTGCGCCGCAAGGACGGCAGCGGTGCGCTGCTCGGCGCCGGCGACCGGCTGGCCGGGCTGCTCGGACCGGCCGCCGCGCTGCTGCGGATCGCCCCCGGCCACGAGACCGCCGTCGCCGCCGCCCTCGGCGCCGCCGCCGACGCGGTGGCCGTCGACTCCCCGCACACCGCCGCCGAGGCCCTGCGGCTGCTGCGCAAGGAGGACGCCGGCCGGGCCGCCCTGCTGATCGCCGGCGCCCCCGAACCGGCCGACCCGGCGGGGGAGCTGCCGCCCGGTGCCCGCTGGGCCGCCGAACTGGTCGACGGCCCGGCCGGGCTGCGGGCGGCCGTCGCCCGGCTGCTGGCCGGTGTCGCGGTGGTGGACACGCTCGACCGGGCCCTGCGGCTGGTCGCCGCGCACCCCGGGCTGAGCGCCGTCACCGCCGAGGGCGACCGGCTCGGCGCCGGCTTCGCACACGGCGGCTCGGGCGCCGCCCCCAGCCTGCTGGAGACCCAGGCCGCGGTGGACGAGGCGGCCCGGGCGATCGCCGAACTCGACGTCCGCTGCGCCGAGTCGGCCGAGCGGCTGGCCGAACTCACCGAGCAGCGCCGGGAATCGGCCAACGAACTGGAGCAACTCGCCGTCCGGCGGAGGCAGCTGGAACGCGAGCGGGCCGAGGTGGCGGGCACCCTCGGCCGGCTCGGCGGACAGTCCCGGGCGGCCGCCGGCGAGGCCGAACGGCTGACCGCCGCCGCCGGCCGCGCCGAGGACGGCCTGGCCCAACTGCTCGCCACCGCCGAGGAACTGGCCGAACGGCTGGCCGTCGCCGAGGAGACCGCCGCCGACGGGGAGGACGAGCCGGACGCCGCCGAACAGCAGCGGCTGGCCGCGGCCGCCACCGCCGCCCGGCAGACCGAACTGGAGGCCCGGCTCGCGGTGCGCACCCACGAGGAGCGGGTCCGCGCGCTGGCCGGCCGGGCCGAGCAGCTGGACCGGGCCGCCCGCGCCGAGCGCGAGGCGCGCGCCCGGGCCGCCGAGCGCCGCCGGCGCGCCGAGCACGACGCCGCCGTCGCGGGCGCCGTCGCCGCCGGAGCCCGGCAGCTGCTCGCCTGCCTGGAGGTGTCACTGGCCCGCGCGGACGCCGAACGGGCCGCCGTCGAGCAGGCGCGGGCGGCGCGCGAGGCGGAGCTGAAGGAGCACCGCGAGCACGGGCGCGCGCTCAAGGACGAGCTGGACAAGCTGGTCGACGCCGGCCACCGCGACGACGTGCTGCGGGCGGAGAAGCGGCTGCGGATCGAGCAGCTGGAGAGCCGGGCGCTGGAGGAGTTCGGCATCGAGGGCACCGAACTGCTGGCCTCCTACGGGCCGGACCAGCTCGTCCCGCCGTCCACCCCGGAGGAGGGGCAGGAGCCGGGCGAGCCGCGCCCGTACGTCCGCGCCGAGCAGGAGAAGCGGCTGCGCACGGCCGAGCGGGCGTACCAGCAGCTGGGCAAGGTCAACCCGCTGGCGCTGGAGGAGTTCGCCGCCCTGGAGGAGCGGCACACCTTCCTCGGCGAGCAGCTGGACGACCTCAAGCGCAGCCGGCGCGACCTGCTCGACATCGTCAAGGACGTCGACCAGCGGGTCGAGCAGCTGTTCACCGCCGCCTACCACGACACCGCCGCGCAGTTCGAGGGCGTCTTCGCCCGGCTGTTCCCGGGCGGCGAGGGCCGGCTGGTGCTCACCGACCCGGAGTCCATGCTGACCACCGGCGTCGAGGTGGAGGCCCGTCCGCCCGGCAAGAAGGTCAAGCGGCTGTCGCTGCTCTCCGGCGGTGAGCGCTCGCTCACCGCGGTGGCGCTGCTGGTCTCGATCTTCAAGGCCAGGCCCAGCCCCTTCTACGTGATGGACGAGGTCGAGGCGGCGCTGGACGAGACCAACCTGCGGCGGCTGGTCGCGATCATGGAGGAGCTGCGGGAGAGCTCCCAGCTGATCGTGATCACCCACCAGAAGCTGACCATGGAGTCCGCCGACGCCCTGTACGGGGTGACCATGAAGGGCGACGGCATCTCGCAGGTGATCAGCCAGCGACTGCGGGACGACCGCAAGGAGCGGCGGCACTGAACCGCCGGTGATCCACTCCACCGCCTGCGGTTCACGGGGACCGCTGTCGCGGATACTGGGGGGGTTATGGAATACGTGATTCTTGCCGTAGTCATCGCGGTGGTCGCCGTCGGAGCGATCGCCGGACTCGTCGTTTCCGGCAGACGACGCCAGCAGCTGCCCCCGAAGTCGCAGGCGCCGGTCATCACGGCGCCCCCGACCCCGCGCGAGCCCGCCGTCGGCGAGGAGGCCGCGCCGCCGACCGAGGAACCGCGCCGCACCGTCGAGGAGGTCCAGCTCCCCGAGGCCGAGGTCGAGGCCGTCCCCGAGACGGTCGAGGAAGCCCCCGCCATCGAGGTCCCCGAGCCCACCGCCGGCCGCCTGGTCCGGCTGCGCTCGCGGCTCTCCCGTTCGCAGAACTCGCTCGGGAAGGGCCTGCTCTCGCTGCTCTCCCGCGAGCACCTCGACGAGGACACCTGGGAGGAGATCGAGGAGACCCTGCTGACCGCCGACGTCGGCGTGGCCCCCACCCAGGAGCTGGTCGAGCGGCTGCGCACCCGGGTCAAGGTGCTCGGCACCCGCACCCCGGACGAGCTGCGCGGTCTGCTGCGCGAGGAGCTCGTCGAGCTGATCGGCAAGGACTCCGACCGCACCGTGCACTCCACCAAGCACGAGGAGGGCCCCGCGGTCGTCCTGGTCGTCGGCGTCAACGGCGTCGGCAAGACCACCACCACCGGCAAGCTGGCCCGGGTGCTGGTCGCCGACGGCCGCAAGGTGGTGCTCGGCGCGGCCGACACCTTCCGTGCCGCCGCCGCCGACCAGCTGCAGACCTGGGGCGAGCGGGTCGGCGCGCGCACCGTGCGCGGGCCCGAGGGCGGCGACCCGGCGTCGATCGCCTTCGACGCGGTCAAGGAGGGCATCGCCGAGGGCGCGGACACCGTGCTGGTGGACACCGCCGGGCGGCTGCACACCAAGACCGGCCTGATGGACGAGCTGGGCAAGGTCAAGCGGGTCGTCGAGAAGCACGGCCCGGTGGACGAGGTGCTGCTGGTGCTGGACGCCACCACCGGTCAGAACGGGCTGATCCAGGCCCGGGTCTTCGCCGAGGTGGTCGACATCACCGGCATTGTGCTGACCAAGCTGGACGGCACCGCCAAGGGCGGCATCGTGGTGGCCGTCCAGCGCGAGCTGGGCGTGCCGGTCAAGCTGATCGGGCTGGGCGAGGGTGCCGACGACCTGGCGCCGTTCGAGCCGGGCGCGTTCGTGGACGCGTTGATCGGGGACTGAGCACCTTCCGGTGCCACCGGTGAAGGGTCCGCTCCCGCAAGGAGCGGGCCCTTCGGCATGCCCGGGGAGTTACGGAATCCCGCCCGCCCCGGGCAAGGAGGGAGACCGACCGAGGAGGGAGCGCCGGAGCGACGACCGTCGGCGCCGGACAAGAGGGCCCCGGAGGCGAGCGGGCGACCATGCGGTCAAGCGATCCAGGCGGGTTCGCGGGTGCGTTCGCGGCCGCGGTGGCAGGCATAGGCGAGGGTGCCGAGCAGCAGGCGGGCCTCGGGCGGGCAGCCGGCGTTGTCGCGGGTGGGGCGGCGCAGCCAGCGGACCGGGCCGAGGCCGGTGAGCACGGTGGGCGGCGCGGCGACGAAGCTGCCCTCGCCGTGGCAGGTGAGGTCGAGCGCGGCGTCGTCCCAGCCCATCCGGTAGAGCAGGTCGGGCAGCCGGCGGGCGGTGCCGGGGGCGACCAGGAACTGCAGCCGGCCGGTGGGCGAGGCGAGTACCGGGCCGATCTGGGTGCCCATCCGCTCCAGCCGGACCAGGGCCTGCAGGCCGGCCTGCTCGGGGACGTCGAGGACGTCGAAGGCGCGGCCGGTGGGGAACAGCACCGAGACGTCGGTGCCGGGACGGGTGGCCGGTCCGGCGCCGGGGACGGGGTGCAGGCCGGGGGCGGCGCAGCGCGGCGCGCCGCAGTGGCAGCGGCTCGGGGCGGCGGTCGTACGGGCCGGCTCGCCGACGACGACGGGCCAGCCCCACCGGCCGGTGTACTCCGCGGCCGCCTGACTCGCGGTGGCGCGGGTGCGGTGGCGCGCGCCCAGCGGTGCCAGCCGCAGGTGCCCCAGTCGAAGTACGCCGAACAGGTTGTCCATGCCTCCCCCAACAGGATCTCGTTGCCTATGGTTACGGGATGGTGACTGTGTGTTGTTTTTCCTGTGCGTGGTGCGTGGTGCGGTGGCGGCGCGCAGCGCGCGGTGTGCGCCAGTTGCCCTGATGCGCCTCGTGCGCCGCCTTGTGGTCGGCGGTGCCGATGCCGGATCGTCGGTGCGCGGGAGGGCCGTCGTTCGGTGCGGGTGCGAAATCCGCCTGTGGCGGCGGCGGTTCGCCTGAAAAGCCGGGTGCTGTCGGGGACTTGGCGGCCTGCATATGCCGGGCCGCCGGGACTTCCTAGTGAACCGTCTGCCGACTCGGTTCGGTTCACTCCTGGGGGTGGCGAAAGGTGGCGTTTCGCCAGGGCCGCTCCCCGGGGCGGTGCGCGGGGCGTTACGTTCAGCACACGGACCTCGTCGGGGAGTCCGCTGCCGGCCATGGCGGGCCGGGAGTTGGGGAACTGACGGTTCGTCTGCGGCGGCAGCGCCGCAGTCCGGTACGACACGTCTGGCAAGAGCCCGCAACCGTCGGGCGGTCACGATCGGGGCCCCGGGGCCCGGGCGGGATGGGGACGGACCCATGGCAGAGAAGCAACCCAACGAGAAGCTGACCACGTGGTTCGCCCGCAGCGGTTGGTCCAAGGGGGAGTTGGCCCGCCAGGTCAACCGCCGGGCCCGGCAGATCGGGGCCCACCACGTCTCCACGGACACCTCGCGGGTGCGGCGCTGGCTCGACGGCGAGCAGCCGCGCGAGCCGATCCCGAAGATCATGTCGGAGCTGTTCTCCGAGCGGTTCGGCTCGGTGGTCTCGATCGAGGACCTCGGCCTGCGCGCCGCCGTGCCGGTCTCCACCGTCGGCGGCGGCGTCGACCTGCCGTGGAGCGCGCCGCAGACCGTCCAGCTGATCAGCGACTACTCGCGCAGCGACCTCATGCTCAACCGGCGCGGCTTCCTGGGCACCTCGCTCGCGCTGACCGCCGGCGCCGCGCTGATCGAGCCGATGCAGCGCTGGCTGGCGCCCGGCCCGACCGGCGCCCCCACCCCGATCCTGACCGCGGCCAACGGCGGCGAGCCGTTCACCGGCCGGCTCTCCGAGCCCGAGCTGGAACTGCTGGAGCAGACCACCGTCATGTTCCGGCAGTGGGACGCGCAGAACGGCGGCGGGCTGCGCCGCAAGGCCGTGGTGGGCCAGCTCCACGAGGTCACCGACCTGCTCCAGGAGACCTACCCCGAGCAGACCACCAAGCGGCTGTTCCGGCTCACCGCCGAGCTGGCCCACCTGGCCGGCTGGATGTCCTACGACGTCGGCATGCACCCCAGCGCGCAGAAGTACTACGTGCTGGCGCTGCACGCCGCCAAGGAGGCCGGGGACCGCCCGTTCGGCGCCCTGATCCTGACCGACATGAGCCGGCAGATGATCCACCTCAACCGGGGCGAGGACGCGCTGGAGCTGATCCACCTCGCCCAGTACGGCAGCCGGGACACCGCCACCCCGCGCCAGCAGTCCCTGCTGTACGCGATGGAGGCGCGGGCGTACGCCACGATCGGCGAGGTGAACCGGTGCGCCCGGGCGATCCGGCTGGCCGAGGACACCTTCACCGACATCCGCGAGGGCGACGGCGACCCGGACTGGCTGAAGTTCTTCTCGCCGGCCGAGCTGAACGCGGAGAACGCGCACTCCTTCCGCGACCTCGCCTACCACTCGGACAACTCCGAGCTGTACGCCTCGATGTCGGCGCCGGTGATGGAGCGCGCGGTCGACCTGTTCCGGCAGGACGGCGACCACGTCCGCTCGTACGCCTTCAACCTGGTCGGGATGGCCAGCGTGCACCTGCTGCAGAACGAGCCGGAGGAGGCGGCGGTCTTCGCCGAGCAGGCGGTGGACATCGCCACCAAGGTCCGCTCCGAGCGGCTCAACTCGCGGGTCCGCAAGACCACCGAGGCCGCCGCCTCCCGGTTCAAGGGCGTGGACGCGGTCAGCCGGCTCAAGGAGCGGGTGGTCCAGGACATCCCCGAGTACGTCTCGGTGGTCTGAGCCGCCACCGCGACCCCCTCGCCGACCGTGCCGGCCGCCGCCGGCACGGTCGGTGCCGCGTTCACGTGGGCGTAACCCCGCGGTCGCCCTCGTCACGGTGGTGAAACACCGGGCCGCATCGGCCGAAACCGGCCTTCGGCACGCTCCTGCACAACGCCGACGCCCCGGGTGCACGGGACAGGGACCCGGGTGCGGATCGGCGCTTCCAGTCAGGAGGAGAGCCGATGCCGGACGGCTTCAGCGCGGGCGACACCGCGTTCGTACTCATCAGTGCGGCCCTGGTCATGGTGATGACCCCGGGGCTGGCGTTCTTCTACGGGGGGATGGTCCGGGCCAAGAGCACCCTGAACATGCTGGCGATGAGCTTCCTGTCGCTGGGCATCGTCACCGTGCTGTGGGTCCTCTACGGCTACTCGCTGAGCTTCGGTCCCGACGCGGGCGCCGGCCTGATCGGGAACCTCGACTTCCTCGGGATGCGCGGCGTCGGCCTCACCGACCTCGCCGGGACCATCCCGGTGACGGCGTTCTCCGCCTTCCAGCTGATGTTCGCGGTCATCACCCCGGCGCTGATCAGCGGGGCGATCGCGGACCGCGCGAGATTCGCGGCCTGGGGCCTGTTCGTCGGGCTCTGGGTGACCGTGGTGTACTTCCCGGTCGCCCACTGGGTGTTCTTCTTCGACGGCGGCCGCGGCGGCTGGCTCGGCGACCGCAACGGCGTGATCGACTTCGCCGGCGGGACGGCCGTCCACATCAACGCCGGGGTCGCGGGCCTGGCGCTCTGCCTGGTGCTCGGCAAGCGGATCGGCTTCCGCAAGGACCCGATGCGCCCGCACTCGCTGCCGCTGGTGATGCTCGGTTCCGGGCTGCTCTGGTTCGGCTGGTTCGGCTTCAACGCCGGCTCGGCGCTGGCCGCCAACGGCGTGGCGGCGATGGCCCTGCTGAACACCCAGGTCGCGACCGGTGCCGCGCTGGTCGGCTGGCTGGTCTACGAGAAGCTGCGGCACGGCGCGTTCACCACGCTGGGCGCCGCCTCCGGCGCGGTGGCCGGCCTGGTGGCGATCACCCCGGCCTGCGGCTCGGTCTCCCCGCTCGGCGCGGTGGCGATCGGTCTGGTCGCCGGTGCCGCCTGCGCGGCCGCGATCAGCCTGAAGTACCGCTGGGGCTTCGACGACTCGCTCGACGTGGTCGGCGTGCACGCCGTCGGCGGGGTGGTCGGCTCGCTGCTGGTCGGCCTGTTCGCCACCGGGACGGTCGGCCAGAGCGCCAAGGGGCTGTTCTACGGCGGCGGGCCGGCGCAGCTGGGCAAGCAGGCGATGGGCGTGGCGGTGGTCGCCGGCTACTCCTTCGTGCTCTCCTGGCTGCTGGCCAAGGCGGTCGACCGGGTGATCGGATTCCGGGTCGCCGAGGAGGTCGAGCTGGCCGGCATCGACCAGGCCGAGCACGCCGAGTCCGCGTACGACCTCAGCGCGCTGGGCTCGGGCCTCGGCCGGACGGCCGCCCCGGCCGCGGCGCTGCTCGCCGCGGCGTCCGTGACCGCACCCGCCGCACCCGCCGCACCCGCCGCACCCGCCGCACCCGCCACACCCGCCACACCCGCGACCGCGGTCGCGGCCGACAGCATCGAGAAGACCGAGGTGGACGCCCGATGAAGCTCATCACCGCCGTCATCAAGCCCTACCGCCTGGACGAGGTGAAGGCCGCCCTGCAGGCCTTCGGCGTGCACGGCCTGACCGTCTCCGAGGCCAGCGGCTACGGCCGGCAGCGCGGCCACACCGAGGTCTACCGGGGCGCGGAGTACACCGTGGACCTGGTGCCCAAGGTCAGAGTCGAGGTCCTGGTCGAGGACGACGACGCCGAGCCGCTGATCGACGTCCTGGTCACCGCGGCCCGGACCGGCAAGATCGGCGACGGCAAGGTCTGGGCGGTCCCGGTCGAGACGGCCGTCCGGGTCCGCACCGGCGAACGCGGCCCCGACGCCCTCTGAGGGCCCGACCGGATGGCCACCGCCCCCGACGCCCCGCAGCCCGGCCCCGTCGGCCCCGCCGCCCGGGCCGAGCTGCTCGCCGCTCCCGGCCCCGGCGGCCGGGGCCGGCGCACGGCCCTGTCCGCGCTCACCGACGACTGGCTGGCCGGCCTGTTCGCCGAGGCCGGCGCCCCGTCCGGGGTCGCCGTGGTCGCGGTCGGCGGCTACGGGCGCGGCGAGCTCTCCCCGCGCAGCGACCTCGACGTCCTGCTGCTGCACGAGGGCCGGCTGGACCCCGCCCTGCCCGAGCGCCTCTGGTACCCCGTGTGGGACTCCGGGGCCTCGCTCGACCACGCGGTCCGCACCCCGGCCGAGGCCCGGTCGGTGGCCGCCGCCGACCTGAAGGCGCAGCTCGGCCTGCTGGACGCCCGGCACGTGGCCGGCGACCCGGCGCTCACCGCCGCGCTGCGCTCCGCCGTCCTCGCCGACTGGCGGGCGGGTGCCCCGCGGCGGCTGCCGGAGCTGCGCGAGCTGGTCCGGGAGCGGGCCGAGCGGCACGGCGAGCTGTCCTTCCTGCTGGAGCCCGACCTGAAGGAGGCCCGCGGCGGGCTGCGGGACGTCGTCGCGCTCCGGGCGGTCGCGGCGAGCTGGCTGGCGGACGCGCCCCGGGAAGGGCTGGACGCCGCCGCGCTCCGGCTGGCGGACGTCCGCGACGCGCTGCACCTGGTGACCGGCCGGGCCACCGAGCGGCTCGCCCTGCAGGACCAGGACCAGGTCGCCGAGCGGCTGGGCGTGCCGGACGCGGACGCCCTGCTGCGCGAGGTCTACCGGGCGGCGCGGACCGTCGCCTACGCCTCCGACGTGGCCTGGCGGTCGGTGGAGCGGGTGCTGGCCGCCCGCTCGGGCCGGGGCCGCCGCCCGCCCCGGCGCTTCCCGTTCGCCGCCGCCGTCGCCGGACGGGGCGCGGTGGCCCGGGGCGCGGTGGAGCGCCGGCCGCTCGCCGAGGGCGTGGTCGAGCAGGACGGCGAGGCGGTGCTCGCCCGGGGCGCCCGCCCGGCCGCGGACCCGGTGCTGCCGCTGCGCGCCGCGGCCGCCGCCGCGCAGAACGGCCTCGCCCTCGCGCACGCGACGGTGCGCCGGCTGGCGGCGGAGTGCCGTCCGCTGCCGGTGCCCTGGCCGGACGAGGCGCGCGAGCGGCTGGTCACCCTGCTCGGCGCGGGGGAGGCCTGCCTGCCGGTCTGGGAGGCGCTGGAGGCGCAGGGGCTGATCACCCGGCTGCTGCCGGAGTGGGAATGGGTGCGCTGCCGGCCGCAGCGCAACGCGGTGCACCGCTGGACGGTGGACCGGCACCTGGTGGAGACCGCGGCGCGGGCCGCCGCGATGACCCGCCGGGTGGCCCGCCCGGACCTGCTGCTGGTCGCCGCGCTGCTGCACGACATCGGCAAGGGCCGACCGGGCGACCACAGCGAGGCGGGCGAGGCGGCCGTCCGGGTGCTGGCCGCCCGGATGGGCTTCGACCCGGAGTCGGTGGAGACCCTGGCGGTGCTGGTCCGCCACCACCTGACCCTGGTGGACACCGCGACCCGGCGGGACCCGGACGACCCGGCCACCGTGGAGGCCGTCACCAAGGCGGTCGGCACGGCGGCGCGGCTGGAGCTGCTGCGGGCGCTGACCGAGGCGGACGCGCTGGCCACCGGCCCGGCCGCGTGGAGCGCCTGGCGGGCCTCGCTGGTGGACGGCCTGACCGCCCGGGCCGCCGCCCGGCTGACCGGGGCGCCCGGTGCCGGCCCCGGCCCGGTCGAGGCCGAGCCGACCGCCGAGCAGGAGCGGCTGGCGGTGGAGGCGGCCAGGACCGGCGGGCCGGCGCTGTCGCTGTCGGCGACGGCGTCGCCGCGGGCCGGCGGCGACGGCACCGGGCCGATGGGCGTGCGGCTGCTGCTGGCCGTCCCGGACCGGCCGGGCCTGCTGGGCACCGTCGCCGGGGTGCTGGCCCTGCACCGGCTGGCGGTCCGCTCGGCGGGGCTGCGCGGGCTGGACCCGATCGGCGCCGGGCCGGTGCTGCTGTTCTCCTGGACGGTGGCCGCGGAGTTCGGCGAGCTGCCGGAGGCGGCCCGGCTGCGGGCGGACCTGCGCCGGGCGCTGGACGGCTCGCTGGACGTCGCCCGCCGGCTGGCCGAGCGGGACGCGGCGGCGCCGCGCCGGCGCGGTGTCCCCGCCCCGCCCCCGGTGGTCGCGGTGGCGCCGCCGGTGGCCTCGGCGAGCGCGACGGTGCTGGAGGTGCGCGCGCACGACGCCCCCGGGCTGCTGCACCGGATCGGCCGGGCACTGGACGGAACCGGGGTGCGGGTGCGGACCGCGCACGTCTCGACGCTCGGCGCGGACGCCGTGGACGCCTTCTACCTGACCGACGCGGCGGGCCGTCCGCTCTCCGCGCGACGGGCCGGGGAGGTGGCGGCGGCGGTCCGGGCGGCGCTGGGCTGAGGCCCTCCGCCGGGCCGCCGGGAGGGTCCGCCGAGGTCCGGTCGAACCCGGGTGGAGACCGTCCCCGGGGCGGCCGGATACCCTTGGGGGCGACGACCGTACTCAGACCGATGCCGCAGAGGACCCGCGACGACGTGTTCGACACCCTTTCCGATCGCCTCGCAGCGACGTTCAAGAACCTTCGGGGCAAGGGCCGCCTGAGCGAGGCGGACATCGACGCCACCGCCCGCGAGATCCGCATCGCGCTGCTGGAGGCGGACGTCGCGCTGCCGGTCGTCCGGGCCTTCATCAAGCAGGTGAAGGAGCGCGCGCTCGGCTCCGAGGTCTCCGGCGCGCTGAACCCGGCCCAGCAGATCATCAAGATCGTCAACGAGGAGCTCATCGCCATCCTCGGCGGCGAGACCCGCCGGGTGCGGTTCGCCAAGAACGGCCCGACGGTGATCATGCTCGCCGGTCTGCAGGGTGCGGGTAAGACCACCCTCGCCGGCAAGCTCGGGCACTGGCTGAAGACGCAGAAGCACACCCCGCTGCTGGTCGCCTGCGACCTCCAGCGCCCCAACGCCGTCAACCAGCTGCAGGTCGTCGCCGACCGCGCGGGCGTGGCGTTCTACGGGCCGCAGCCGGGCAACGGCGTCGGCGACCCGGTCCAGGTGGCGCGGGACTCGATCGAGTACGCCAAGCAGAAGCAGCACGACGTCGTCATCGTCGACACCGCCGGCCGCCTCGGCATCGACGCCGAGCTGATGCAGCAGGCCGCCGACATCCGGGCCGCCGTCAACCCCGACGAGGTCCTGTTCGTCGTCGACGCGATGATCGGCCAGGACGCGGTCACCACCGCGCAGGCCTTCCTCGAGGGCGTCGACTTCACCGGTGTGGTGCTCTCCAAGCTCGACGGCGACGCCCGCGGCGGTGCCGCCCTGTCGGTCGCGCACGTCACCGGCCGGCAGATCATGTTCGCCTCCAACGGCGAGAAGGTCGACGACTTCGACGCCTTCCACCCGGACCGGATGGCCTCGCGCATCCTCGGCATGGGTGACGTCCTCTCGCTGATCGAGAAGGCCGAGCAGACCTTCTCGCAGGCCGAGGCCGAGAAGATCGCCGCCAAGCTGCGCGGCGGCCCGAAGCAGTTCACGCTGGACGACTTCCTGTCCCAGCTGGAGCAGGTCCAGAAGATGGGCTCGATCTCCAAGCTGCTCGGCATGCTGCCCGGCATGGGCCAGATCCGCGAGCAGATCAACAACATCGACGACAAGGACGTCAATCGCGTCGGCGCGATCATCAAGTCGATGACGCCGGCCGAGCGTGCCGAGCCGGAGCTGATCAACGGCTCCCGCCGGGCCCGCATCGCCAAGGGCTCGGGCGTCCAGGTCGGCGAGGTGAAGAACCTGGTCGAGCGGTTCTTCGAGGCCCGCAAGATGATGTCCGCGATGGCCTCCGGCAAGGGCGTCCCCGGCATGCCGGGCATCCCGGGCATGGGCGGCGGCGGCAAGAAGTCCGCCAAGAAGGCCCCGGTCGCCAAGGGCAAGCGCAAGAGCGGCAACCCGCTGAAGCGGGCGCAGGAGGAGGCCGCGGCCGCCGAGCGCCGCGCACTCGGCGCCGGCCAGGCACCCGCCGAGGGCGGCGCGTTCGGCCTCGGCGCGGGCAAGGGCCCGGCCGACTTCGAGCTGCCCAAGGAGTTCAAGGACCTGCTGTAGTCCTGCTCCGTTCCTCGGAACGTGCGGGGCGAACGGCCCGCCACCCGGTTCCCTGCGGGCGGCGGGCCGTTCGCACGCCCGGTGGTCATCCGAGATGATGGTCCGATGCGAGTGACGATCAGGGCCCCGCGGGCCGGGGACGAGGTGGCGTACGCCGAGGCGGTCCGGCGGTCCGCCGAGCACATCGGCCGGTGGAACCCGGTGGAGCCGGACGCGCTGCCGGACCTGATGGAGCGCCAGGGTCCCGCCCTGCGGACCTTCCTGATCGTCGACCGGGAGACCGGCGGACTGGTCGGCAAGGTCAACGTGGCCAACATCGTGATGGGCCGGTTCTGCAACGGCGCGCTCGGCTACGACTCGTTCCTGCCGTTCGCCGGCACCGGGCGGATGACCGAGGGCCTGCGGCTGGTGCTGGACCGCTGCTTCGCCCCGCTGACGGCGGGCGGACTCGGCCTGCACCGGCTGGAGATCAACGTCCAGCCGGACAACGACCGGTCGATCGCCCTGGCCAAGCGGCTGGGCTTCCGGCACGAGGGGTTCACCCCGCGGATGCTGTTCCTCCAGGGGGCCTGGCGGGACCACGAGCGGTTCGCGCTGACCGCCGAGGAGTGGCCGGGGTCGGCCGCCGAGGAGGAGCGGGGCTGACCCGGCGGGGCGGCGTTGCGGTTGGAGGAGCCGAGCGGATGTCCGTATTGTCCGATGGGTGACTGATCCCGTGCCACCGCGCCAGACCCCCGACCAGCCATGGCGGTCGGAGGGTGCCCCACCCCCGCCGCCCCCGCGGCGCAAGATGCCCGGCGGCTGGACCGGCCTCATCCTCACCGCCCTGGTGGTGTTCCTGATCAGTGACGTGCTGCTGTCCTTCTTCGGCCCCGGCGGCGCCACCACGATCTCCTACACCGAGTTCAACAACCAGCTGAACAAGGGCAACATCACCAAGATCTACTCCAAGGGCGACTCGATCGAGGGCACCCTCAAGAACGCCGAGCCCAAGCCGGGAGGCGGCAAGGGGACGTACACCGAGTTCGAGACCCAGCGGCCGGTCTTCGCCGGGGACGACCTCTGGAGCACCCTCCAGAAACAGGACGTCGAGGTCACCGCGGAACCGGTCGTCCAGCAGCGCAGCTTCCTCGCCAACCTGCTCATCTCACTGGCGCCGATGCTGCTGCTGATCGTCATCTGGGTGCTGCTCGCCCGGCGGATGGCGGGCGGGCTCGGCGGCGGGGCGCTCGGCCGCAAGGCCCCGCCCAAGCCGGTCACCGCCGAGTCCGGACGGCGCACCACCTTCGCCGACGTGGCCGGCATCGACGAGGTCGAGGCCGAGCTCACCGAGGTGGTCGACTTCCTGAAGAACCCGCAGCAGTACCGCCGGCTCGGCGCCAAGATGCCGCGCGGCGTGCTGCTCAGCGGCCCGCCCGGCACCGGCAAGACCCTGCTGGCCCGGGCCGTCGCCGGCGAGGCGGACGTGCCGTTCTTCTCCGCCTCGGCCTCCGAGTTCATCGAGATGATCGTCGGCGTCGGCGCCAGCCGGGTGCGCGAGCTGTTCGCCGAGGCCCGCAAGGTCGCCCCGGCCATCGTCTTCATCGACGAGATCGACACCATCGGCCGCCAGCGCGGCAGCGGCGGCGGCATGGGCGGCCACGACGAGCGCGAGCAGACGCTCAACCAGATCCTCACCGAGATGGACGGCTTCAGCGGATCCGAGGGCGTCATCGTCATCGCCGCCACCAACCGGGCCGACGTGCTCGACCCGGCGCTGCTGCGCCCCGGCCGCTTCGACCGGCGGATCACCGTCAGCCCGCCGGACCGCGACGGCCGTGCGGCCATCCTGCGCATCCACTCCCGGGAGGTCCCGCTGGCCGGCGACGCCGACCTGAACCGGCTCGCCAAGGTCACCCCCGGGATGACCGGCGCCGAGCTGGCCAACCTGGTCAACGAGGCGGCCCTGCTCGCGGTCAAGCGCCGCCAGGACGCGGTGAACGACCGGGACCTCTCGGACGCGCTGGAGAAGGTCCAGCTCGGCGCCGTCCGGCCGCTGGTGATGCCGCAGGCCGAACGGGAGCGGACCGCGTACCACGAGAGCGGCCACGCCCTGCTCGGCATGCTCCAGCCGGGCGCCGACCCGGTCCGCAAGGTCACCATCGTGCCGCGCGGGCGCGCCCTCGGCGTCACCCTCTCCACCCCGGAGAACGACCGGTACTCCTACACCGAGCCCTATCTGCGCGGCCGGATCATCGGCGCGCTCGGCGGGATGGCCGCCGAGCAGGTCGTCTACGGGGTCGTCACCACCGGCGCGGAGAGCGACCTGGAGCAGGTCACCAACATCGCCCGCGGCATGGCCGGGCGGTGGGGGATGAGCGAGCGGGTCGGCCGGCTCACCGCCGTCCCGTCCGACCCGCAGGGCGCCTACGGGCTCTCCGCGGCGCCGACCACGCTGGACGCGGTGGACGAGGAGGCCCGGCGGATCGTCGCGGAGTGCTACGAGGACGCGGTGCGGCTGCTGACCGAGCAGCGGGCCCGGCTGGACGCGCTGGCGGCGGCGCTGCTGGAGGCGGAGACGCTGGACGAGGAGGCGGCCTACCGGGCGGCGGGGGTGCCCCGGAAGGCGCTCGACCAGGCCTGAGGGCCCCGCTGCCTGAGGGCCCCGCTGTGAGGGGCGCGCGCCGTGGTGGTGCGCGCCCCTTCGTCGTCCCGTGCCACGGGTCGTTTCCCGCCCCGCCGGTCCGGGCCGTGGACCCGGCCCGGGCTCAGCGGGGGCGTTCGGCGATCAGGTAGCGGAAGACGTTCGTCATCCGCACCGACCCGTCCGGCCGCAGGAACGGCTGCAGCGCCTCCTCCAGCTCCTTCGTCACCAGCGCCGGCCCGGAGAACTCCGCCGCCGCGTCGTACAGCCCGGTGGAGAGCAGCCCGCGCACCGCGCTGTCCGGGTCGGGGTAGGCGAACGGGCAGCCGACCCGGCCGCCGCCGGCCGGGCGCAGGCCGGTCCCGGCGAGCAGGTCCTCCAGCGCGCCGGGCGGGCTCAGCTCGAACGGGTCGCGGGCCCTGCTGCGCCGGGCCATCCGCCGGGCGACGTCCAGCACGGCCGCGCTCTCGCAGCGCTCCCGCGGCCCCCAGGCGGCCAGCACCAGGTGTCCGCCGGGCAGCACCAGCCGGGCCGCGCCGGCCACCGTCCGGCGCGGTTCGCTGCCCGGCGGCGGCTGCTCGAAAACGGTGACCAGCGAATAGGCCGAGCGGGCGACGTCCGCCTCCGGCCGGTGGTGCGCCCGCACCCGCAGCCGGCGCTCCCGGGCCAGCGCGCGCAGCTCGTCGTCGGGCTCCAGCCCGGCCACCTGCGCGCCCCGGCCGGCGGCCAGCAGCAGGGCGAGGCCGGAGCGGCAGCCCAGGCCCAGCACGCTCGTCGCCGGACCGACCTCCAGGCGGTCGTGGACGGCCTCGTAGAGCGGCACCAGCATCCGCTCCTGGATCTCCGCCCAGTCCCGGGCCCGGGCGGTGGCCCGCCCCGCGCCGGGGGGTGCTGCGGTCGTGCCGGTCACCCGCGCTGAAGCCATCGCGGCCTCCCATCCGGTCCCTCGGTGTGCTGCTCCGACCCCCCTCGACGTCCCGCCCCCACTCCAGCGAACAGCGGCTCGGGCGCGGCGTCCAGAGGGGTGCGGGGTGGTGCGCGCGTGTCGGGGTCGTGCGCCCCCGGGCGGGCCGCCGGGTGGAACGGATTCGAAGTCGGGGGCCCGCTCCCCGTACGATTCGCCCATGGCTAAGGCACCCGTTCTCACCCCCCAGGCGGAAGACTTCCCGCGCTGGTACCAGGACCTCATCAACAAGGCCGAGCTGGCCGACAACGGTCCGGTGCGCGGCACCATGGTCATCCGACCGTACGGCTACGGTCTGTGGGAGCGGATGCAGCAGGAGATGGACGCCCGGATCAAGAAGGCCGGCGCCCAGAACGCCTACTTCCCGATGTTCATCCCGCAGTCCTACCTGACCAAGGAGGCGGAGCACGTCGAGGGCTTCGCCCCCGAGCTCGCGGTGGTCACCCACGGCGGCGGCAAGCAGTTGGACGAGCCGGTCGTCGTCCGGCCCACCTCCGAGACGATCATCAACGAGTACTTCTCGAAGTGGGTGCAGAGCCACCGCGACCTGCCCCTGCTGATCAACCAGTGGGCCAACGTGGTCCGCTGGGAGCTGCGCCCGCGCGTCTTCCTGCGCACCACCGAGTTCCTCTGGCAGGAGGGCCACACCGCCCACGCCACGTACGAGGACGCCCGCGACTACGCCTCGATGATCCACACCCAGGTCTACGGCGACTTCATGACCAACGTGCTCGGCATCGACGTCGTGCTCGGCCGCAAGACCGCCAAGGAGCGCTTCGCCGGCGCCATCAACACCCTCACCCTCGAAGGCATGATGGGCGACGGCAAGGCGCTGCAGATGGGCACCAGCCACGAGCTGGGCCAGAACTTCGCCAAGGCGTTCAACACCACCTACCAGCTGCAGGGCGCCGAGCGCGAGCACGTCTGGCAGACCTCCTGGGGCGTCTCGACCCGCATGGTCGGCGGCCTGATCATGTCCCACGGCGACGACAGCGGCCTGCGCGTCCCGCCGCGGCTGGCCGCCGTCCAGGCCGTCGTCCTCGCCATCAAGGGCGACGACGCGGTGATCGCCAAGGTCCGCGAGATCGGCGCCGCGCTGGAGGCCGCCGGCATCCGGGTGGTCGTCGACGACCGCACCGACACCCCGTTCGGCCGCCGGGCCGTCGACTGGGAGCTCAAGGGCGTGCCGCTGCGGATCGAGGTCGGCCCGCGCGACCTGGAGAACGGCACCGCGATGCTGGCCCGCCGGATCCCGGGCGGCAAGGAGCCGGTCTCGATCGACGCCCTGGCGGCGACCCTCCCGGCCATCCTGGAGGAGGACCAGGCCCTGCTGCTGCGTCAGTCGCGCGAGCGCCGCGAGTCCCGCACGGTCGACGTGAAGACCATCGAGGAGGCCGCCGAGGCCGCCGCCACCGGCTGGGGCCGGATCTCCTGGGCCGAGCTGGGCCCGGAGGGCGAGGCCAAGCTGGCCGAGCAGGGCGTCTCGGTGCGCTGCATCGTGGCGGCCGACGGCTCGGTGCCCGAGGCGGACGACCAGGAGGGCAACGTCGCGCTCGTCGCGCGTGCCTACTGACCGTTCGGTGGCTTCCCGGTGGCTTCCCCGCGGCTTCCCCGGACAGGGGACGATCACGAAGGATCTCGCCGCAAAACGAGGTCCGGTGACGTGTTCTGACGGTTGTCGACCCGGTTGACGGGAAATTCGGACGGCCGGTGACCGGCGTTGTTCCGAACATGTCTCACATACCGACATCCCTACTGGTCGGTCAACTGCCGGTATTAACGGAATAGCGGTACGGTGTACGGCCCGTGGCCCTGTCAACTCGACAGGACCACGGGCCGTACGTCCTGGGGGCGACAGCCCGCTCCCGGACGGAATTGACGAGGCGCCCGCCGAGCCGGCGGGCCCAAACCTGCAGGGGGTTGGTCTTGCGTCAGATCCGGAACGCGCATTTCGCGCGTGGTCACACATTCCTGAGAGTTTCCTGGGAAATCCCGGGGAACCGGAACACGCGGAACATCGGCTCCTACTCCATCGTTGGTCTAGCGTGAGCACGACACAGCCCCTCGTTCTCGCGGCCGAACTGGCCGCCGCCTGGAGTGACATCCAGGCCTACCACCAGGACCTCCCCGACCTCGCCTCGCCCGAGGCGCTGATCGGCGAGTCCTCCTCGGCCTGTGGCACCCGGCTCGGTTTCGAGCGGCTCCTCCACGAGGCTGCCCATGGTCTGGCCGCGGCCCGGGACATCCGGGACACCTCGCGGGCCGGCCGCTACCACAACCGGCGCTTCCTGCTCCTGGCCTCCGAGCTGGGCCTGGCGCACCCGGTCGAACCGCACGCCAGCAGCGGCTTCTCCCAGGTGACCATGCTCAAGGAGACCCGCGAGCGGTACGCCGACACCATCGAGCGCCTGGACCGCGCCCTCGGCGCGCACCAGGAAGCGGTGGCCGGCGACGGGGCCTCGCGGGCCTTCCGCGGTCCGGCGGCCCGGCACGGCTCCTCCGGGGGCGGCGTCCGGGTCAAGGCGGTCTGCGGCTGCGGGCGCAACGTCCGGGTCGTGCCGTCGGTGCTCGCGCAGGCGTCCATCGTCTGCGGCGCGTGCCAGCAGCCGTTCAAGATCGCGTAGCTTCGGCTCGCATCTCGTCGTACAACTCGTCGTACAACTCGGGGAGCCTCGCGGCTCGGGGAACCGAGGGAAGCCGGCGGGCGGCTGTGCGGGCAGTGGCCCGGCCGGAGCGACCCGGCTCAGATCAGCAGAGATTCAGTACAGAACCACCGATGATCCACCGATGATTCGCCAGTGAGGTGCACCGCGCAGGTGCGTGTTGGGCTGACCGGGAGCGGGGGCTCCCGGTCGACCTGTTTTCGGGGGTCGGCGCCCCGTGTGGCAGAATGGACCGCTGAGTACTCGGCAGCCGGGCAGGACCCCTCTCTCCTTCGGCTGGCGTGTCCCTTGAACGGCCCGCCGCGCAACCCCACGCGAGGTCGGCGCCGCTCACCCACGTCAACTCCAGGAGATTCCACTCCCGTGGCAGTCAAGATCAAGCTGAAGCGTCTCGGCAAGATTCGCTCCCCGCACTACCGCATCATCGTCGCCGACGCCCGCACCAAGCGTGACGGTCGCGCGATCGAGGAGATCGGCATCTACCAGCCGACCTACAACCCCTCGAAGATCGAGGTCGACGGCGACCGCGCCCAGTACTGGCTGTCCGTCGGCGCCCAGCCGACCGAGCCGGTGCTCGCCATCCTCAAGCTGACCGGCGACTGGCAGAAGTTCAAGGGCCTGCCGGCTCCGGAGCCGCTGAAGGTCGCCGAGCCGAAGGTCGAGGACTTCTCGCACCTGTTCGCCAAGGCCGTCGCCGGCTTCGAGGACGCCACCACCGGTGTCGCCATCACCCCGAAGGCCAAGAAGTCGGACAAGGCCGAGGCTGAGGCCGACGCCGCCGCCGAGGCCTGAGCGTGATCGAGGACGCCCTCGACCACCTGGTGAAGGGCATCGTCGAGCACCCCGACGAGGTGCAGGTGCGCTCGCGCAACCTGCGCCGGGGCAACACCATCGAGGTGCGGGTGCACCCCGATGACCTCGGCAAGGTGATCGGCCGGGGTGGCCGCACGGCGCGCGCCCTGCGCACCGTGGTCGGCGCCCTCGGCGGTCGCAACGTCCGGGTCGACCTGGTCGACGTGGACAACATTCGCTGACCAGGCTGCTCGTTCAGCCGTCAGGGTTTTCGAGGCCGGTCGGGACGCATGTCGTCCCGGCCGGCCTTCGCCGTTCTCGCGGGCGCCCCCGTGGCGTTCCCGCGGCGCTTTGCAGCAGTCAGTAGCACTCCGCAGCACTCCGTAACACTCCGCAGCACTCATCCAGGAGAACGATCACCGTGCAGCTCGTCGTCGGCAAGATCGGCCGCGCCCACGGCATCAGGGGGGACGTCAGCGTCGAGGTCCGCACCGACGAGCCGGAGCTCCGGCTCGGCCCCGGTGCCGTCCTGCTCACCGACCCGGCCTCGGCCGGTCCGCTGACCGTCGAGTCCGGCAAGGTGCACAGCGGACGGCTGCTGCTGCGCTTCGCCGGCGTCAAGGACCGCAACGGCGCCGAGGCGCTGCGCGGCACGCTCCTGATCGCCGAGGTCGACCCGGAGGAGCGTCCGGAGGACCCGGAGGAGTACTACGACCACCAGCTGATCGGCCTGGACGTGGTCCTGCTCGACGGCACCCCGGTGGGCGAGCTCACCGAGGTGATCCACCTGCCCTACCAGGACCTGCTCACCGTGAGGAAGGCGGACGGGACGGAGGTGCTGGTGCCGTTCGTCACGAGGATCGTGCCGACCGTCGACCTGGAGAACCAGCGCGCCGTCATCGACCCGCCGGCCGGGCTGATCGACCCGGAGCACGCCGAGGTCGCGGGCGCCGGGGAGGCCGCTGGAGCCGGGGGCGCCGCTGAGACCGGGGACGCAGGGGACGCCGGGGACGCCGGGGACGCTGCGGAGGAGTCGCGGTGATCTCCGAGGAGACCGTGGTGAGCTCCGAGGGGACCGTGGAGGCCGTCGGGACCGCTGAGGCCGTCGGGGCGGCGGCGCCGCCGGTGCGGCACGGGATGCGGATCGACGTGGTGTCGATCTTCCCCGAGTACCTGGAGCCGCTGAACATCTCGCTGGTCGGCAAGGCGCGCGCCCGCGGCCAGCTCGACGTGCACGTCCACGACCTGCGCGACTGGACGTACGACGTGCACCGGACCGTCGACGACAGTCCGTACGGCGGCGGCCCGGGCATGGTGATGAAGCCCGAGCCGTGGGGCGAGGCGCTCGACGCGGTGCTCGCCGGGGGGCCGGAGGGGGAGCTGCCGACCCTGGTGGTGCCCACCCCCAGCGGCCGCCCCTTCACCCAGGAACTCGCGCAGGAGCTGGCCGGCCGGCCGTGGCTGGCGTTCACCCCGGCCCGGTACGAGGGCATCGACCGGCGGGTGATCGAGGAGGCGGCCACCCGGATGCCGGTGGTCGAGGCGTCGATCGGCGACTACGTGCTGGCCGGCGGCGAGGTCGCGGTGCTGGTCATGGTCGAGGCGATCGCCCGGCTGCTGCCCGGGGTGCTCGGCAACGCCGAGTCCCACCGGGACGACTCCTTCGCGCCCGGCGCGATGGCCGACCTGCTGGAGGGCCCGGTCTACACCAAGCCCGCCGAGTGGCGCGGCCGCACGGTGCCGGACGTCCTGCTGAGCGGGAACCACGGCCGGATCGCCCGCTGGCGCCGGGAGCAGGCCTTCGCCCGCACCCTGGCCAACCGGCCGGACCTGGTGGCGCGCTGGCGGCACGCGGACTTCGACAAGAAGGACCGCGAGGCGCTCTCCGTGCTCGGCCTCGCCTGGGACGAGGGGCTCGGCCGATTTCGGTCCGCGGCCGGTGGTGTGGAAGAATAGGCCGCTGCTGTCTGTCGCTGGGCTCCTCCCGTAGGGGTCACGTGGTTCGGCGCCCCCGCCACGGGGGGATCGTCGGTAGCCGGTGCGGCCCGCAGCAGACCCCATTTGTGACGACTTCCGTGGGCGGCCCGTGGCGCCTGCGATGGAGAGCAACATGAGCAACAAGCTCGCTGCTGTCGACGCGGCCTCGCTGCGTAGCGACATCCCGGCCTTCCGCGCCGGTGACACCCTGAAGGTTCACGTCCGGGTCATCGAGGGCAACCGCTCCCGTGTCCAGGTCTTCCAGGGCGTCGTCATCCGCCGTCACGGCGCCGGCATCGGTGAGACCTTCACCGTTCGCAAGGTCAGCTTCAACGTCGGTGTCGAGCGCACCTTCCCGGTGCACACCCCGGTCGTCGAGAAGATCGAGGTCGTGACCCGCGGTGCGGTTCGCCGCGCCAAGCTGTACTACCTGCGTGACCTCCGCGGCAAGGCCGCGAAGATCAAGGAGAAGCGCGACCGCTGATCCACCGGCCCCCGGCACTGCCGGGGGATCGGATCGCTCTGGGGGGCCGGGCTGCCGCACGGTAGGCTCAGCCCCCGATGAGCACGCACGAACCACCCGCGGACCGCGACGGCAGTCCCGCACCCACCGGTGCGGACTCGCCGACGCGGTCCGCGGTCGTTTCCGCGGCCGTTTCCGGGAGCGACCCCGAGGACTCCGGCACGGAGGGGGCCGGCACGGAGGGGGCCGAGGAGGCGGAGGAGGCGGAGTCCGCCGGCGGGCGCTCGCGCTCGCGGGACCTGCTGCTGCTGGTGGGGATCTGCCTGCTCGCGCTGCTGCTGGTGAACGCCTTCGTGGCGCGGCCGTTCTCGGTGCCCTCCGGGTCGATGGAGAACACCCTGCGCCCGGGCGACCGGCTGGTCGTGAACCAGCTCTCCTACGCCTTCGGCGGCCACCCGCGGCGCGGTGACGTGGTGGTGTTCGACGGTACGGGCTCCTTTCTGCGCAAGCCGCTGGAGCGCGACGGCCTCGGGAAGTCGCTGCGCTCCTTCGGACGGGACATCGGGCTGCTCCCGGCCGGAGACTCGGTCTACGTGAAGCGGGTGATCGGCGTCGGCGGTGACCGGGTCACCAGCGCCGGACCGGGCGACCCGCTCACCGTCAACGGCGTGCCGGTCGACGAGTCCGGCTACCTGTTCCCCGGCGACGAGCCCTCCGCCGTGGCCTTCGACGTGGTGGTGCCGGCCGGCAAGCTCTTCGTGATGGGCGACCACCGCAGTGCCTCCCGGGACTCCCGCGACCACCTCGGCGACCCCGGGGGCGGGTTCGTCCCCGAGTCCAAGGTGATCGGCCGGGCCGCCTGGGTGGTCTACCCGGTCGGACACTGGACCACCGTGGACCGGCCGGCGGCCTTTGCCGCGACAGGGGGGACCGGTGGCCATGGGGACCAGAGGTAGGGGACGGCTCGCCGACCGCCCGCCCGCCGGACCCGACCCCGCCTCCCCGACCGGCACCCCGCCCGGCCCCGAGACCGGGACGGAGGAGGCCCCGGCGCCCGCCGCGGCCCCCGCTCCCGTGGTGCGCGGGCGCGCCGAGCGCCGGCGCAGCGCCCGCCGGGCCGCCCGCCGCCGCAGACGCTCCCGCCTGCGCGAGATCCCGCTGATCGTCGTGGTCGCGCTGGTCGTGGCGCTGGTGATGAAGACCTTCCTGGTGCAGGTCTTCGTGATCCCCTCCGGCTCGATGGAGCAGACCATCCAGGTCGGGGACCGGGTGCTGGTGGACAAGCTCACCCCCTGGTTCGGTGCCGAGCCGGAGCGCGGCGAGGTGGTGGTGTTCAAGGACCCGGGCGGCTGGCTGGAGAACGCGCAGGAGTCCTCGACGGACGGGCCGGTCCTGCGCGGGGCCAAGCAGGTGCTGACCTTCGTGGGGCTGCTGCCCTCCGACAACGAGCAGGACCTCATCAAGCGGGTGATCGGGGTCGGTGGCGACACCGTCGAGTGCTGCGACGAGCAGGGCAGGGTCAGCCTCAACGGCAGGCCGCTGGACGAGCCCTACCTCGCGCCGGGCAACCCGCCCTCCCGGCAGCCGTTCAAGGTGAAGGTGCCGCAGGGCCGGCTCTGGGTGATGGGCGACCACCGGGACGTCTCCGCCGACTCCCGTTTCCACATGGGCAATCCGGGGCAGGGCACCATCCCGGTGAGCGGTGTGGTGGGACGGGCGTTCATGATCGCCTGGCCCCCGGGCCGGGTTCATCAACTTGAGGTGCCGGTTTCACTCTCCTCGCTGGCGCGGGCTCCGGCGGGCGGCGGCGCCGTGCCGAACTCGCCGGGTGGGTGGCCGGTTCCTGAGGAACCTCCGCTCGTTATGGGTGTGTTGGGCATCCTTCCGCTCATCGGCCGCCGGGTGGGGCGAGCCCGGCTGTAGGCCCGGGCGGGCCGGTCGCCGAGCGGACCGCGCGTGTGGGACCGCGAGCCGGATGCCCGGGAGTGATAGAGAAGTGCTGGGTGCGGCCGGCTCGTGACGAGGGGTCGCACCCGAAGGCTGTGCCGGTGTCAGGCGGACCCGTTCGGGGCCGGTTTCCGGCGGGTGCGGCCGGTGGTGGAACGTGGTGCCCGCTGTGCGGCACTGTGAGCGCGGACGCACGGGCGTCCGCACAGCAGGGAGGAGACGTTGTGGGGGATTTGGTGATCGGCGCCCGCTCAGGCGCCGGCGAGCCCGAGGGCTCCGGCGGCCGGGCGGCCCGGTCCGCGGAGGCCGCGGCGCCTTCGGCCTCGGCCGAGGAGGCGGCGGCCCAGTCCGCGGACGGGCACGGCGACGGCACGGGTGACAACCCGCCGCCCCTCCCCGAGGAGCCCGGGCCGGCGGACGGCACCGAGGAGCCGTCGCCGCGGAAGGAGCGCAAGCCACGCTCGTTCTGGAAGGAGCTGCCGATCCTCATCGGCATCGCCCTCGTCCTGGCGCTGGTGATCAAGACGTTCTTCGTCCAGGCGTTCTCCATTCCGTCGGAATCGATGCAGAACACGCTGCAGGTCGGTGACCGGGTCCTGGTGGACAAGCTCACCCCGTGGTTCGGTGCCGAGCCCGAGCGCGGCGAGGTCGTGGTGTTCCACGATCCGGGCGGCTGGCTGGCCGACGAGCCCACCCAGGAGAGCAGCAACTCCTTCGTCCGGGGCGTCCAGGACGTGCTGAGCTTCGTCGGCCTGATGCCCTCCGACAACGAGAAGGACCTCATCAAGCGGGTCATCGCGGTCGGCGGGGACACCGTCGAGTGCGAGGGCGAGGGGCCGGTGAAGGTCAACGGGATCGCGCTCGACGAGCCGTACGTCTACGCCGGCAACACCCCGTGCGGGACGAAGCCGTTCGGTCCGGTGAAGATCCCCGACGGCCGGATCTGGGTGATGGGCGACCACCGCGCTGACTCGCTCGACTCGCGCTTCCACATGGACCAGCCGGGTGGCGGCTCCGTCCCGGTGGACGACGTGATCGGGCGCGCCTTCGTGGTGGCCTGGCCGGTCAACCACTGGTCGACGCTGCCGGTGCCGGACACCTTCGACCAGAAGGGCCTGGCGGCGGCCGTGCCGGCGGTGCCGGCAGCGGCCGGTGCCGTGGGCGCCGTCGCCCTGCTCCCGCTGGTCCGCCGACTGCGGAACCGGCCGGAGCGCGAGCGGAGGTCCTGACCTCGACCGGGGGCTCCCGGGTCTTGCGCGGGCCGTGGTACCGACGAGTAATCTGCTCGGACGTGCCACGGCCCGCCGGGTTTTCCACCCCTGGTCCCGGCGCGCCGCCGTGAGCGTTTCCGGGTCGGTCAGGGGTTGGACGGTGTCGATGAGCAGTGTCGTGGAACGGACGACCGACGATCCGCCGGTCACCGCCCGCCGCCGGCCCGGCCCCGGGGCCGTGGCCCAGGGGGTGCTGCTCGGCCTCGGCCTGGTCCTGCTGATCGGCGGCTTCGCGGTGATCGCCGCGAGCTACCGGCCGTACGGCGTGCCGACCGCCTCGATGGCGCCCACCGTCCAGGCCGGGGACACCGTCCTGGCCCGGAAGACCGACGGCGCGGACGTCGGGCGCGGCGACGTGGTGGTCTTCCGCGACCAGGCCTGGGGCGGCCGCCTCATGGTCAAGCGGGTGGTCGCGATCGGCGGCGACACCGTCGCGGTCGGCACCGGGGACCAGCGGCTGACCGTCAACGGCAAGCCGGTGGACGAGCCGTACCTCGCGGCGCAGGGCGCCCAGGGCGCCGCGTTCAGCGTGGAGGTACCGCCCGGCCGTCTCTTCCTGCTCGGCGACAACCGGCTCGGCTCGCTCGACTCCCGCGTCCACCTGGAGGTCGACGGCGGGACCGTCCCGGCCACCGAGGTGGAGGCCCGGGTCGAGGCCACCGTGCTTCCGCTCGGCCGGGCGGGCCTGCTGGCCGGCACCTCGGCGTTCGAGACGGTCGACGGGAAGCTCCCGGCCGGCCCGGGACCGCTGGAACCCGCGTTCTGGGCGAGCGTTGTAGGCGCGGCGACGATCCTCGTGACCACGGCGGTGAGCGGGGTGGCGGGCCTGGCGCGCCGTCGCCGCCGCGCGGCCTGATCCCGCCCGGCCCGGTCCGAGCCGGGACCGCTCTGCCCAACCTCGCCCCGGACGACCGCGCCGGGTGGCAGGATCGGGGGAGCGACCGGGGCGGAGGAAGGGAGCGTGGAGGCTCGTCATGGCGGCACAGCGGCGCAGGGCTGCACGGATCCTGCTGCTCGACGGGCGGGACCGGCTGCTGCTCTTCCACGGCGCGGACCCGGCGGTGCCCGGCGTCACCTGGTGGTTCACCCCCGGCGGCGGCTTGGAGCCGGGCGAGGACCTCCGGGACGCCGCCGAGCGCGAGCTCCTGGAGGAGACCGGGTTGCGCGGCGTGGAGCTGGGACCGGTGGTGGCGTACGGCAAGGCTTCGTTCTCCTATCGGGGGCGGCGCTACGAGCAGGAGCAGTGGTTCCACCTGGCCCGCACCGCGGAGACGGTGCTGGACCACTCGGGCATGGGCGAAGAGCACGCCCAGCTGCTCGCGGCACGCTGGTGGACGGTCGGGGAATTGCGGGCCACCGCCGAGACCGTCTATCCGGTCGGGCTGGTGGACTTTCTGGAGCGGCTGTTGACCGAGGGGCCGCCGGCCGCTCCGGTCAGGCTCTGAGGGTGAGTGCGGTGGTCCACAATGGGTGGACGTGACAAGTTGAGGGGACGCCTGGATGAGTGCCGAAGATCTCGAGAAGTACGAGACCGAGATGGAGCTCAAGCTCTACCGGGAGTACCGGGACGTCGTCGGCCTGTTCAAGTACGTGATCGAGACCGAGCGACGGTTCTACCTCACCAATGACTACGAGTTGCAGGTGCACTCGGTGCAGGGCGAGGTGTTCTTCGAGGTGTCGATGGCGGATGCGTGGGTCTGGGACATGTACCGGCCGGCCCGGTTCGTCCGCAAGGTCCGGGTGCTGACCTTCAAGGACGTGAACATCGAGGAACTCGCCAAGAGCGACCTGGAGCTGCCCTCGGACGAGTCCGGCTTCGGGAACTGACGGTGGACCGCCCGGCCCCCGGATGTCCAGGGGAATTTCGGGTATTCCGGGTTAATCACCCCCGAGGGTGACAGGAGTTATCCACAGGCCCGAGTTGTCCACAGGGAAAAACAACTCTCTGGTCCCTTCGCGGACCGCACGGCAGCCTCCACGGCGGAGGTGGTCACCGTGCAGGAGATCGAGCGCACCCCGCGCAAGCAGACCGCGAAGGCCCGGAGGGACGGGCAGCCGCGCCGGAGGACGGCGCGGGCCCCGGCGGACGGCCCGCCCCCGTCGGCCGCGCCGGGACCGGAGCGGCCGACCAACACCGGCCTCGGCCGCTACGGCGAGCAGGTGGCCGCCCGCCGGCTCGCCGAGGACGGGCTGCGCATCCTCGACCGCAACTGGCGCTGCGTCGAGGGCGAGCTGGACATCGTCGCCCTCGACGGCGACACCCTCGCGGTCTGCGAGGTCAAGACCCGCTCCGAGCGGGGCTTCCAGCAGCCCAGCGAGGCCATCGGCCCGACCAAGGCCGACCGGCTGCGCCGACTGGCCGAGCGCTGGATGGCCGAACGCTGGCCCGGCCACTTCGCCCGGCTGGCCGGCCCCGAGTACCGGCCCGGCGCCGCCGACCCGCCGTGGGCGCCGGTACCGCCCGGCGGCGTCCGGATCGACCTGGTCGCCGTGATCAACCGGACCCGTGGCGCGGCCTCGGTCGACCACCTCCGGGGGGTGGTCTGAGTGGCCTTCGCCCGGACCTGCTCGGTGGCACTGGTCGGCGTCGACGGGGTGATCGTCGAGGTCCAGGCCGATCTGGAGCCCGGGGTGGCGGCGTTCACCCTGGTCGGCCTGCCGGACAAGGCGCTCTCCGAGGCCCGCGACCGGGTGCGCGCGGCGGTCGTCAACAGCGGCGAGGCCTGGCCGCAGCGGAAGCTGACCGTCGGGCTGAGCCCGGCCTCGGTGCCCAAGAGCGGCAGCGGTTTCGACCTCGCGGTGGCCTGCGCCGTGCTGGCCGCCGCCGAACGGCTCGACCCGTCCGCGATCGCCGAGCTGCTGCTCATCGGCGAACTCGGGCTGGACGGGCGGGTGCGCCCGGTGCGCGGGGTGCTCCCGTCGGTGCTGGCCGCCGCGGACGCCGGCTACCGGCGCGTCGTGGTCGCCGAGCAGACCGCCGCCGAGGCCGAGCTGGTCCCCGGGGTGACCGTCCTCGGCGTGCGCAGCCTGCGCCAGCTGATCGCCGTGCTCACCGGTGCCCCGGAACCGGAGGAGCCCGCCGACCGCCCCGGCGGGCAGCCCGATCCGCTGATGGCGGGCCTGATGCTCCCCAGCGCGGGGGTCCGCGGCCTGCCCGACGAGGCGGCCGCCCGGATGGACCTCGCCGACGTGGCCGGCCAGTACGAGGCCCGCCGGGCGCTGGAGATCGCCGCCGCCGGCGGTCATCACCTCTATCTCAAGGGACCGCCCGGCGCGGGCAAGACCATGCTGGCGGAGCGGCTGCCGGCGCTGCTCCCGCCCCTCACCCAGAAGGAGGCGCTGGAGGTCACCGCGGTCCACTCGGTGGCGGGGCTGCTCCCCGCCGGGCGGCCGCTGGTCGACCGCGCGCCCTACTGCGCCCCGCACCACTCGACCACCATGCCGGCGATCGTCGGCGGTGGCAGCGGACTGCCGAGACCGGGTGCGGTCTCGCTGGCCCACCGGGGCGTCCTGTTCCTCGACGAGGCGCCGGAGTTCCCCGTCCGGGTGCTGGACGCGCTGCGCCAGCCGCTCGAATCGGGTGAGGTGGTGATCGCCCGGTCGGCCGGTTCGATGCGGCTGCCGGCCCGGTTCCTGCTCTGCCTGGCCGCCAACCCCTGCCCGTGCGGGCGCCACTCGCGGCGGGGCGAGGGCTGCGAGTGCACGCCCGCCATGGTCAGCCGGTACCAGGGGCGGCTCTCCGGACCGCTGCTCGACCGGGTCGACCTCCAGGTCCAGGTCGCCCCGGTGACCAGGGTCGAGCTGATGCAGCGCGACGCCTCCGCCGAGACCACCGAGGTCGTCGCCGCCCGGGTGCTGGCGGCCCGCGAGCGCGCGGCGGCCCGGCTGACCGGCACACCGTGGCGGACCAACGCCGAGGTCCCCGGCCACGAACTGCGCACCCGCTGGCAGCTGGCCTCGGGCGCGCTGAACGACGCCGCGCGGCAGCTCGAACGCGGCCTGCTGACCGCCCGCGGCCTGGACCGGGTGCTGCGGGTCGCCTGGACGGTCGCCGACCTGGCCGGCCGCGACCGCCCGGAGCAGCGCGACGTCCGGACGGCCCTCGTCCTACGCACCGGGGTCGAGCAGGGGCTCCCGCTGACGGAGCGCTTCTTCGGCCGGCCGGACCCCGGCCCGGACCCCGCCCCGGACCGGGCGGGGGACCAGCTGGGTGATCGGGCCGGCGCCAAGGCGGAGCGCCGTCCCGCCCGCCCCCGCTCCGCCCGCCGCACCGCCGATCCCCAGCCCGAGCCCGAGGAGGCCGGCCCGTGAACCGCACCGCGAACGACCTCGCCCAGGGCCCGCCCGCCGAACCGGGGGCCGCCCCCGTCTCCCGGCCGGCGGCGCCGCCCGAGCCGGCACCACCGCGGCCCGAACCCGGACCCACGCCCGAACCCGAGCGCCTCGCCCGGGCGGCGCTCAGCAGGCTCGGCGAACCGGGGGACGCCGCGCTCGGCCGCTGGCTCGCCCACTCCGACGCCCTCGACGTCGTCCGGGCGATCCGGGACGGTACGCCCCCCGGCCCACCGGGCCCGGACGGGGCCCGGCTGGCGGCCTACCGGGCCCGGCTGCCCGGTCTCGACCCGGTCGCCGACCTGGAACGGGTGCGGGCGGCCGGTGGACGCTTCATCATTCCGGGCGACACGGAGTGGCCGAGCCAGCTGGACGACCTCGGCGAGGGTCGCCCCACCGGCCTCTGGGTGGTCGGCACCGGCTCGCTGCGCCTGCTGGCGCTGCGCTCGGTCGCGGTGGTGGGCGCCCGGGCGTGCACGGCGTACGGCGCGCACGTCGCCGGCGACCTCGCCGCCCAGCTGGCCGAACGCGGCTGGGTGGTCGTCTCCGGCGGCGCCTACGGCATCGACGCGGCCGCCCACCGGGGCGCGTTGGCGGTCGGCGGTCCCACCGTCGGTGTCCTCGCCTGCGGGGTGGACGTGGCCTACCCGCGGGGCAATACCGGGCTGATCCGCCGGATCGCCGAGCAGGGGCTGCTGCTGAGCGAACTCCCGCCGGGGGAGCACCCGACCAGGTTCCGGTTCGTGCTGCGCAACCGGGTGATCGCGGCGCTGACCCGGGGCACCGTGGTGGTCGAGGCGGCGCTGCGCAGCGGTGCGCTCAGCACCGCCAGACGCGCCCGCGACCTCAACCGGCACACCATGGGCGTGCCCGGCCCGGTGACCTCGGAGCTGTCCTCCGGGGTGCACGCCCTGATCCGCAGCGGCGCCGCCACCGTGGTCACCGACGCCGCCGAGGTCGTCGAGCTGATCGGCGCGATCGGCGAGGACCTGGCGCCGCAGCGCGGCGGGCCGGTGCTGCCCAGGGACCTCCTGGAGCCGGCGGCGGCCCAGGTCCTGGAGGCGGTGCCCGCCACTCCGGACGGCGCGCCGGTGGAACGGCTGGCCCGGCAGTCCGGGCTCCCGCCGGACGAGGTGCTCCAGCGGCTCTACGAGCTGGGTTCGCTCGGCCACGTCGAACGGCACGGCGCGCACTGGCGCCTGGTGCGAAGGAGGTGACGGCGGGTCCGGATGGCCGACGGTGCGGGGAGGACCGCACGGACGGGTGAGCGGAGGGACCGGGATTGACGGGCCGGGCGGGCGCGGCGGGGCGGGCGTCCGGTGCGTCCACCCCGGGTGCCCCGGGTACCCCGGGCCGGTGACACGAACGCCACCGGATCGGGGGACGACCGAGTGGCGGTAGCACTGTGCAGCGAGTCGGTCACGCTACGCTCGCCATGCCTTCCCTATCAGCACATGACTCGGCAGAACGGCGCAGACCAACGTATGCCCACACACATTCCCGGACACCGAGTGACCGGTGGCGCCCGGTCCTCGGGAGGGCCGCGTACCGAGCGGCGCACCGTGACCGAGTTCCCGCCCAAGGCCGGGGGCGGGATGGGGGCCCTCGCGCGGCAGGGCGGCCGTCCGGCGCACCCCGGGGCGCACGACGACCGCCAGGACGCGCCCGGCGCTTCCGCCGACCCGGCCGCCCCCGCGTCGGCCGGGGCGCCGGGTCACCGCCGGGAGGCGTGCGGCCGGGAACGCACGGCGCTCGAAGAGCTCTGGCGCGCCTACAAGGAGACGGCCGACCAGCGGCTGCGGGAGCAGCTGATCCTGCACTACTCGCCGCTCGTCAAGTACGTGGCGGGCCGGGTCGGGGTGGGCCTGCCCTCCAACGTCGAGCAGGCCGACTTCGTCTCCTCCGGGGTCTTCGGGCTGATCGACGCGATCGAGAAGTTCGACATCGAACGCGCCATCAAGTTCGAGACCTACGCCATCAGCCGGATCCGCGGCGCGATCATCGACGAGCTGCGGGCACTGGACTGGATCCCGCGCTCCGTGCGGCAGAAGGCGAAGGCGGTCGAGCGGACGTACGCGACGCTGGAGGCCCGGCTGCGGCGGACGCCGAACGAGCCCGAGGTGGCGGCCGAGATGGGCATCGCCATCGAGGACCTGCACGCCATCTTCAGCCAGCTCTCGCTCGCCAACGTGGTGGCGCTCGACGAACTGCTGCACCCCGTCGGCGAGGGCGGCGACCGGCTCAGCCTGATGGACACCCTGGAGGACCACGGCGCGGACGACCCGGTCGAGGTGGCCGAGGACCGCGAGCTGCGCCGGCTGCTGGCGCAGGCCGTGAACACGCTCCCCGAGCGGGAGAAGACCGTGGTGACGCTCTACTACTACGAGGGCCTGACCCTCGCCGAGATCGGCCAGGTGCTCGGGGTGACGGAGAGCCGGGTCAGCCAGATCCACACCAAGTCGGTGCTCCAGTTGCGCGCCAAGCTGTCGGACATCCGGTAGCGGTCCGGCGGCACGCACCCCGGCCAGGGTGCGCCGCGTACGCCCGGTCCGCGCTCTGCGCCCCGGTACGCCACCCTCCGCATCGCGCCGATGCGCGGCACCGTACCGGCGGGATGTAGGGCTCCGTACAGTGGAGGGCGTGCCGAAGATCCGAGCAGCCAGTGTGGCCGAGCACCGTCAGATGCAGCGGGCAGCCCTCCTCGACGCTGCCCGCAGTCTCCTCACCGAGGGAGGCATGGAGGCCCTGACCTTCCCCGCGCTCGCGGCGCGCACGGGACTCGCGCGGTCCTCGGTGTACGAGTACTTCCGCTCGCGGGCGGCCGTGGTCGAGGCGCTCTGCGAGAGCGACTTCCCGCTCTGGGCCGCCGAGATCGAGGCCGGGATGGCGAGCCGGGACACCGCGGCCGAGCGGATCGAGGCCTACGTCCGGGGCCAGCTCGCGCTGGCCGCCGACCCGCGCCACCGGGCGGTCGCCGCGATCTCCGCGCTGGAATTGGACGACGCGGCCCGCGAGCGCATCCGGGCGGCGCACGGGACGCTGGTCGGGCTCGTGGTGCAGGCCCTGGAGGACCTCGGCCACGAACAGCCCCGGCTGGCCGCCGCGCTGCTGCAGGGCATCGTCGAGGCGGCCGTCCGGCAGTCGGAGCAGCGGGCCGCGGGCGGGCGGGCCGAGAGCCCCGAGGTGATCGCGGACGCCGCCGTCGCCCTCGCCCTGCACGGTCTCGGTCCGAGCTGACCCGCCGCGCCGGGTCCCCGGGGAGCGGATCCGTGAGCGGCAGCAGCCGGGCCCGCCCGGTGCCGAACAGGGCCTGCGGGTCGAGGTAGCGCCGTCCGCGCAGCAGCCCCCAGTGCAGGCAGACGCCGTCGGCGCAGTGGCCCCTCGTGTCGGCGAGCCGTCCGATCACCTGGCCCGCCGCCACCGCGGTGCCGACCGCGACGGCGGCGGTCACCGGCAGGTAGGTGGTCCGCAGTGGGGGCGCCGGGGGAGCGCCCGCCGTCGGATGGGTGACGGTGACCACCGGCCGCCCGGCCACCGGCCCGGCGAACGTCACCACCCCGGGGGCCGCCGCCCGGACCTCCGCCCCGGGAGCGGCCGCCAGATCGACCCCCCGGTGCCCGGCGCCCCACGGCCGGGCCGGTGCCTCGAAGCGGCGGACCACCGCGCCCGGCCGGCCGCCCGGACCGTCCACCGGCCACGCCCGCCCACCGCCACCTCCCGCGCCGACCTCACCCGTGCCGACCTCATCCGCGCTGATCTCACCCCAGCCACCCGCCGCGTGCCCCAGCGCCCCGGCCCGCCCGGCGGGCAGCAGCGAGCCCAGTACCAGCAGCACCACCAGCAGCACCCGTCGGCCGGATCGGCCGGATCGGCCGGGCGGGGGCCCGGCCGGAGTCCGGGCGGCAGGAGCAGTCGTGCCAGTCATGCCGCCGAGGGTCCCCGGCCCGCGCCGACCCGGCCACCCCTTCCCCGGTTCCTGTGGACAACCCGCCCCTGTGGACCGTGGCCGTCCCTCCAACGGGTGTACGCCACCGGGTTCACGCGGGCCCGGCAGTGCCGTCCGGCCGCCCCGGACCAGCCCTGTCCCGGACCGCCCGCCGCCTGCGGAGTCGCCCGGCGCTCGGCGCTTCCCGTACACTTCACACGCGACCCGGTCCGCCGGGTCGACTTCGCACGCCCCGCCACCGGTGGACGGAAGCGGCTCCGCCGCCGCCCCCGCCAGGTGCGAGTGCCGCTCGGTCCGCCGAGCCCGGCCGGTCCCAGGACCGCCGGGTGGAAGCGGCTCGGCACGTTCGGGGCGTCAGGCGTGGCTGTCACCTGGCCGCCACGGACAAACCGAGCCTGACCCGGCCGTTCGCACGGGCCGAGCGGGGAGCGCCACCGCGCGCCGACCGCGACGCGACTGCGACGGAGCCGGGCGTAACACCTGAGGAGCACGGCCATGGCCGTCGTCACGATGCGGGAGCTGCTGGAGAGCGGCGTCCACTTCGGTCACCAGACCCGCCGCTGGAACCCGAAGATGAAGCGCTTCATCATCACCGAGCGCAACGGCATCTACATCATCGACCTCCTGCAGTCGCTGAACTACATCGACCGCGCCTTCGAGTTCATCAAGGAGACCGTTGCCCACGGCGGCAGCGTCCTCTTCGTCGGCACGAAGAAGCAGGCCCAGGAGGCCATCGCCGAGCAGGCCACCCGCGTGGGCATGCCCTACGTGAACCAGCGCTGGCTCGGCGGCATGCTGACCAACTTCTCGACCGTCTACAAGCGCCTGCAGCGCCTCAAGGAGCTGGGCGAGCTGGACTTCTCGGACGTGGCCGGCTCCGGCCTCACCAAGAAGGAGCTCCTGGTCCTCCAGCGCGAGCACGACAAGCTGGAGAAGACCCTCGGCGGTATCCGCGACATGCAGCGCGTTCCCAGCGCCGTCTGGATCGTGGACACCAAGAAGGAGCACATCGCGGTCGGCGAGGCCCGGAAGCTCAACATCCCGGTCGTCGCCATCCTCGACACCAACTGCGACCCCGACGAGGTCGACTACAAGATCCCGGGCAACGACGACGCGATCCGCTCCGTCACCCTGCTGACCCGTGTGATCGCCGACGCCGTCGCCGAGGGCCTCAAGGCCCGCGCGGGTGTCGCCAAGGGCGACGTCAAGGCCGAGCCGGGCGCCGACCAGCCGCTCGCCGACTGGGAGAAGGACCTCCTGGAGGGCGAGAAGAAGGCCGCCGAGGCCCCCGCTGCCGAGGCCCCCGCCGCCGAGGCGCCCGCCGTGGAGGCTCCGGCCACCGAGGCTCCGGCCGAGCAGGCCTGACGTACCAAGGGTGAGGGGCACCCGCCGGTACGACACCGGTCGGTGCCCCTCTCTCCCGTGCCGGGGCCGAACCATCGGCCCCGGTGCTACCCCACGCAGACACGCGAGACGCGAGAAGAGATTCACACCATGGCGAACTTCACCGCCGCGGACGTCAAGAAGCTCCGTGAGCTCACCGGCGCCGGCATGATGGACTGCAAGAAGGCCCTGGACGAGGCCGAGGGCAACGTCGAGAAGGCCGTCGAGATCCTTCGCATCAAGGGCCAGAAGGGCGTTGCCAAGCGCGAGGGCCGCGATGCCTCCAACGGTGCCGTCGCCGCGCTCATCGCCGAGGACAAGAAGTCCGGCGTCCTGGTCGAGCTGAACTGCGAGACCGACTTCGTCGCCAAGGGTGACAACTTCGTCCAGGTCGCCGACGCGATCGCCGCCCACGTCGCCGCCACCGCCCCGGCCGACCTGGACGCCGCGCTCGCCTCCGAGATCGAGGCCGGCAAGACCGTCCAGCAGTTCGTCGACGAGGCCAACGCGACCCTGGGCGAGAAGATCGTCTTCCGCCGCTTCGCGCAGTTCGACGGCGACGGCTTCGTCGCGGTCTACCTGCACAAGACCAGCCCCGACCTGCCGCCGGCCGTCGGCGTCCTGGTCGAGCTGGACAAGGAGAACGCCGAGGTCGCCAAGGACGTCGCGCAGCACATCGCCGCCTTCGCGCCGAAGTACCTCTCCCGCGAGGACATCCCGGCCGAGGACCTCGAGAACGAGCGCCGCGTCGCCGAGGCCACCGCTCGCGAGGAGGGCAAGCCGGAGGCCGCCCTGCCGAAGATCGTCGAGGGCCGCGTCACCGGCTTCGTGAAGGAGCACTCCGTCCTGGAGCAGGCCTTCGCGAAGGACAACAAGAAGACCGTCGCCAAGGTCCTCGAGGAGAACGGCGTCGCCCTCAAGCGCTTCGCCCGCTTCCGCGTCGGCGCCTGAGCCACGTTCCATCCGGGCTTCCGGCCGTAGGCTGGAAACCGTCCCCGCCCGCTGACCAGGGCGGCAGGGAACGCGCCGTACGGGCTCACCCAGCGCCATCCGTCCATGGGCGAGCCGCGTCGGCAGCATGAACGACGAGGAGGCCATTGCCGTGCAGGACACCGAACCGGTTCCCGCGGCAGTGGCCTCCTCGCGTGTAGGCGCAGGCCGGGTATCCGCACGTCCGCGCCTGTGAACCAGTAGGTGTAGAAGGAGAAGTCCATGCAGGAGACGCAGGAGACCGCGCAGGACACCGGCACGCGCCGCCGGGTGCTGCTGAAGCTGTCCGGTGAGGCCTTCGCCGGCGGCGGCGGGCTCGGCGTCGATCCGGACGTCGTGCACGCGATCGCCCGTGAGATCGCCACCGTCGTCCGCGCGGGCACCGAGGTCGCCGTGGTGATCGGCGGCGGGAACTTCTTCCGCGGCGCCGAACTCCAGGTCCGCGGCATGGACCGGGCCCGCTCGGACTACATGGGCATGCTCGGCACGGTCATGAACTGCCTCGCTCTCCAGGACTTCCTGGTGAAGGAGGGCATCGAGACCCGGGTCCAGACCGCCATCACGATGGGCCAGGTCGCCGAGCCGTACCTGCCGCTGCGGGCCGTCCGGCACCTGGAGAAGGGCCGTGTGGTGATCTTCGGCGCCGGTATGGGCATGCCGTACTTCTCCACCGACACCACGGCCGTGCAGCGGGCCCTGGAGATCCACGCCGACATCCTGCTGATGGGCAAGAACGGCGTGGACGGCGTCTACGACGCCGATCCCCGGACCAACCCGGACGCGGTCAAGTTCGACGCGCTGGAGTACTCCGAGGTCATCGCGCGCGACCTCAAGGTCGCCGACCTCACCGCGATCACGCTGTGCAAGGACAACAACCTGCCGATGCTGGTCTTCGAGCTGCTCGCGGAGGGCAATATCGCGCGCGCGGTGAAGAGTGAGAAGATCGGCACACTCATCAGCCGGGATTCTGTCCGGGCCTGAGCAGCAACCAGCCGCACCGGACGGCGTCGCCGCCGCGAGGCCCCGCAGCCGACTCCGGTCGGAACAACCGCAGATGAACCGGACAGGGAGATCACAGTGATCGAAGA
The DNA here is from genome assembly GCF_040302725.1 of Kitasatospora sp. NPDC097605. NCBI lineage: Bacteria > Bacillati > Actinomycetota > Actinomycetes > Kitasatosporales > Streptomycetaceae > Kitasatospora > Kitasatospora sp. NPDC097605. The sequence continues at coordinate 69,236 of NZ_JBEOSF010000037.1, forward strand.
GACCCTCCTCGAGGCCGAGGAGAAGATGGAGAAGGCCGTCGCCCACGCGAAGGACGACTTCGCGGCCATCCGCACCGGCCGTGCGCACCCGGCGATGTTCGCCAAGATCGTCGCCGAGTACTACGGTGCCAAGACGCCGATCAACCAGCTGGCCTCGTTCTCGGTGCCGGAGCCGCGGATGGCGGTCGTCTCGCCGTTCGACAAGACCGCGCTGAAGGCGATCGAGCAGGCGATCCGGGACTCCGACCTGGGCGTCAACCCGTCGAACGACGGCTCCATCATCCGCGTGGTGCTGCCGGAGCTCACCGAGGAGCGCCGCCGGGAGTTCATCAAGATCGCCCGCACCAAGGGCGAGGACGCCAAGGTCTCGATCCGTTCGGTGCGCCGCAAGGCCAAGGACGCCATCGACAAGCTGGTGAAGGACGGCGAGGTCGGCGAGGACGACGGCCGCCGCTCCGAGAAGGAGCTCGACGACACCACGGCCAAGTACGTGGCCCAGATCGACGAGCTGCTGAAGCACAAGGAAGCCGAGCTGCTCGAGGTCTGATGAACGACGCCCCTGACGCCCCCGGCTACTGGGGCCCGTCCGACCAGCAGTACCAGCCGTACCCGCCGTACCAGCCTGCGCAGGCACCCGCTGCACCTGCGCAGGCTGCCGGCGTACCCGGACACCCGGCGCAGCAGCCCGGGCCGTACGGGCCGTACGGAGCGAGCGACCCCGGCCACCGAACGGGTCACTCCCAGCAGCCTCCGGTGTACTGGGACCCGGACGCGGAGGAGACTCAGGTCATGCCTCCCGTACCGGCCGACCCGGGCCCGCAGCCCGTGCCCCCGCCCGGCGCCGACCCCGCCGAGGGGCCGGCCCGGGAGGCGGGTCGGCTGAGCGGACCGCTGTTCCGCGACGAGCAGCCCGGGACGTCGGAGCCGGGTGCGTCGGAGACGGTCGTGCTGCGCGCGATCACCGACGACACCCCGCCCCCCGCCCCCGCGGGCGGGCCGTACCCCGGCGCGCCGGCCGGACCTGCGGCGGGGCAGCCCTTCCGAGTGCCGTCGTCCCACCCAGGGCAGGAGACACCCGTGGCCCAGGCCGATCCGCAGCCTCAGCCGCCGCAGCGCAAACAGCGCGGCGGCCGCAACCTCCAGGCCGCGATAGGCGTGGGCGTCGGCCTCGGCGCGGTGATCGTCGCCTCGCTGTTCGTCGTCAAGGCCCTCTTCCTGGCCGTGGTGATCGCGGCGGTGTCGGTCGGCGTCTGGGAGCTGACCAGCCGGCTGGCCGAGCGCAAGGAGATCAAGGCGCCGCTGATCCCGCTGGTCGCGGGCGGCGTCGCGATGGTGGCCACCGGCTACTGGTCGGGCATCCAGTGGGCGGCGGCCTCGCTCGCGCTCACCGGGCTCGCGGTGATGGTCTGGCGGATGGCCGAGCCGCCCGAGAACTACCTGCGGGACATAACGGCGGGCATCTTCACCGCCTTCTACGTCCCGTTCCTGGCCACCTTCGTGGCGATGATGCTGGCGGCCGACGACGGCCCGCAGCGGATCGTGCTCTTCCTCATCGTCACGGTGTGCAGCGACACCGGGGCGTACGCGGTGGGCTACAAGTTCGGCAGGACCAAGCTGGCGCCGACGATCAGCCCGGGCAAGACCCGCGAGGGCCTGGCCGGCGGCATCGGCCTGTCGATGCTGGCGGGCGCGCTGCTGATGGAACTGATGATCGACGGCGGCAGCTGGTGGCAGGGCCTGATCCTGGGCGGCTGCGCGGCGGTCACCGCGACCCTGGGCGACCTGGGCGAGTCGATGATCAAGCGCGACCTGGGCATCAAGGACATGGGCACGCTGCTGCCCGGCCACGGCGGCATCATGGACCGGCTGGACTCGCTGCTGCCGACCGCCCCGGTGGTCTGGCTGCTGCTGGCGGCCTTCGTCGGCAGCTGAGACCGCCGCTCCGCGCACAGGGGCCCCGGACGCGCGGCGTCCGGGGCCCCCGCGCGTCTGCGACACTGGAACAACCATGCCTAAGCCCGGAGAACTCACCTTTGTCGCGCCGCGCGGCGCCAAGCCCCCGCGACACCTCGCCGACCTGAGCCCCGCCGAGCGCAAGGAGGCCGTCGCCGAGCTGGGCGAGCAGCCGTTCCGCGCGAAGCAGCTCTCCAACCACTACTTCGGCCGGATGTCCGACGACCCGGCGAGCTGGACGGACATCCCCGCCGCCAGCCGGGAGAAGCTCACCGGGAGCCTGCTGCCCGAGCTGATGTCGGTGGTGCGGCACGTGTCCTGCGACGACGACACCACCCGCAAGACGCTCTGGAAGCTGTTCGACGGCACGCTCGTCGAGTCGGTGCTGATGCGCTACCCGGACCGGGTCACCATGTGCATCAGCTCGCAGGCCGGCTGCGGCATGAACTGCCCGTTCTGCGCCACCGGCCAGGCGGGCCTGACCCGCAACCTGTCCACCGGTGAGATCGTCGAGCAGATCGCCGCCGGGATGCGCGCGCTCAAGGCCGGCGAGATCCCGGGTGGCGAGGCCCGGCTCTCCAACGTGGTCTTCATGGGCATGGGCGAGCCGCTGGCCAACTACAACCGGGTGCTGGCCTCGATCCGCCGGCTGACCGACCCGGCGCCGGACGGCTTCGGCCTGTCCCAGCGCGGCATCACCGTCTCCACCGTCGGCCTGGTCCCGGCGATGAACCGGTTCGCGGACGAGGGCCTCAGCTGCCGTCTGGCGCTGTCGCTGCACGCGCCGGACGACGAGCTGCGCGACGAGCTGGTGCCGGTCAACACCCGCTGGAAGGTCGCCGAGGTGCTGGACGCGGCGTGGAACTACGCCGAGAAGTCCGGCCGCCGGATCTCCATCGAGTACGCGCTGATCAAGGACATCAACGACCAGGCGTGGCGGGCGGACCTGCTCGGCCGGCTGATCAAGAACCAGCGGGTGCACGTCAACCTGATCCCGCTGAACCCCACCCCGGGCTCCAAGTGGACGGCCTCCCGGCCCGAGGACGAGCGCGAGTTCGTCCGGCGGCTGCAGGCGCACGGCGTGCCGACCACGGTCCGCGACACCCGCGGCCAGGAGATCGACGGCGCCTGCGGCCAGCTCGCGGCGGCCGGCTGACCGTCCGGGTCAGCGCAGTCCGGCGGCGGCCAGCGCGGCGGTCGCCCCGCCGGTGACCAGCAGCACGGTGCCGGCCATCAGGGTCCGCAGCACGACGGCGCCGAACAGCAGCCGGGGCGCCGCGCCGAGCCGCAACAGCGCCTCGGCGACGCCCCGGCGGGCGGTGCGCAGCTCGGCCAGCCGGACGGCCACCGCGCCGGCCGCGCAGCCGAGCACCAGGCCGGCCTCGATCGCGGGCAGCACATCGGCGCTGCCGGGCTCGCCGATCCAGTAGCGGACGGTGGTGAGCACCATCGCGAGCGCCAGGGTGAGCACGGCCAGCGGTGCCCCGAGCCGGCGGGCCTGCGCGGTCAGGCCGCGCCCGGCGAGCAGCCGCAGCGGGGTCGGCCGGCCGAGCGCCAGCAGCCGGCCGGCCCAGCCGAGCAGCGGGCCGGTGAGCAGGGCGAGGCCGAGTGCGCAGGCGACCCAGCCGCCGAGGGCGGCGGTGCTGGTGGTGCCGAGACCGGCCGGCAGGTGGATCGGGCGGCCGTCGGCGGCGGCGCCGGGGCGCAGCGCGATCAGTTCCAGGGCGAGGCCGCTGACGGCGAGGCCGATCGGCAGGGCGAGCCGCCACGGGCCGAAGCCGGTCGGCTCGGGCCGGGGGCGGCCGGGGAGGGTCTCGGCGTGCGGGACGGCGCCGGCCGCGGCGAGGCCGGCGGTGAGCGGGACCAGCGCGAGCAGGGCGACCGGCGCGGCGGCCGGGAGGGCCACGCCCATGCCGAGCTCGTCGGCGAGCGCGGGTCCGGCGATGTCGTTGCGCAGGACCAGGAAGAGCAGCAGGGTGAGGCCGGCGCCGGTGCCGCAGGCGAGCGCGACCTCGCCGGCGATCAGGGCGCGGATCCGGCCGGCCCCGGCGCCGGCGGTGGTGAGGCCGGTGATCCGTGCGGCCCGCCGTCCGGGCAGGGCGCGGGCGGCGACGGCGGCGAACCAGGCGACCGCTGCCAGCGGGGGCAGGCACCAGAGCAGCCGGACGACCGCGTCGGAACCGGCTGCCGGGTCGCTCATCGCCCGGCCGAGGGCGCGCAGCAGGAAGGCGGCGACGATGGCGCCGGCCAGGGCGGTCAGCAGCCAGCGGCCGAGGTCGAGGGCCCGGTAGCCCCGGGCCAGACGGAGGTAGAACACCTGGCCCCCTCAGCGGCCGGCGGCCGGGACGGCGGTGACCCCGCTCGGGCCCGCGGCGGCGGTGACGCGCGGCACGGGCGCGACGGGGCCGCTCAGGCGTCCGTCGGCGAGGGCGACGGCGCGGTCCGCGTACCGGACGAGCTCGGGGTCGTGGGTGGCCAGCACGAGGGTGAGCTGGTGGGAGCGGGCCGCGCTGGTCAGTATCCGCAGGACCTGCTCGGCGGTCTCGCGGTGCAGCGGCGCGGTGGGGTCGTCGGCGAAGACGACCGGGGGGAGCGGGGCGAGGGCCCGGGCGACGGCGATCCGCTGGCGCTGGCTCTGCACCAGCCGGTCGGGCCGGACCTTGGCGAGTTCGCCGACGTCCAGCCGCTCCAGCCACTCGTCGGCGGCGGTGCGGGCGGCCTTGCCGCCGGCGCCGGCCAGCAGCAGCGGCAGCGCGACGTTCTCCCGGGCGGTCAGTTCGGGCACCAGGTGCGGCTCGGAGCCGACGAAGCCGAAGCGGTCGCGGCGCAGCCGTTCCCGGCCGGCCCGGCCGAGGGTGTGCACGGGGGCGCTGTTGAACCAGACCTCGCCCTCGTCGACCGGGAGCAGCGCGGAGAGGCAGCCGAGCAGGGTGCTCTTGCCGGAGCCGCGCGGGCCGGTGACGGCGAGGACCTCGCCCTCCCGGACCCCGATCGAGACGCCGCGCAGCGCGGGGGTGCCGTGATGGGACTTGACGATCCCCCGGGCCCACAGCACGTCGTTGTCAGGAGGGGCCGCTGCCATGAGGTTCCGTCCTGGGGGGCCGCAGGGATATGACAGTCGTCAGATTAGAACGATCGGGCCTGGGCGCGGGCGCGGCACACTGCTCCATCCGGGGCAAATCACCCGCAATCAGGCGTGTTTGATTCAAAGTGCGGTCCGATGAACGGATCGATGAACGGATCGGGGAACGGATCGGGGAACGCCGCAGGGCGGCCCCGCCGAAGCGGGACCGCCCTGTGACGGAGGGTGGGGAAGAAAGTCCTGGGATCAGAGCTTCGCCCACGCGTCGGTCAGGCTGGTCCGCAGGATCTGCTCGATCTCGTCGAAGGTCGACTGGTCGGAGATCAGCGGCGGGGCCAGCTGGATGACCGGGTCGCCACGGTCGTCGGCGCGGCAGTACAGGCCGTTGTCGAAGAGGGCCTTCGACAGGAAGCCGTAGAGGACGCGCTCGACCTCTTCGTCGTTGAACGACTCCTTGGTGACCTTGTCCTTCACGAGCTCGATGCCGTAGAAGTACCCGTTGCCGCGGACGTCGCCGACGATCGGCAGGTCGCGCAGCTTGCCCAGGGTGTTCAGGAAGGCCGACTCGTTGTCGAGCACGTGCTGGTTCAGGCCCTCGCGCTCGAAGATGTCGAGGTTGGCCAGCGCCACCGCGGAGGAGACCGGGTGGCCACCGAAGGTGTAGCCGTGCAGGAAGGTGTTGTCGCCCTTGTAGAACGGCTCGGCGAGGCGGTCCGAGATGATCGTGGCGCCGATCGGGGAGTAGCCCGAGGTCATGCCCTTGGCGCAGGTGATCATGTCGGGCTGGTAGCCGAACTTGTCGGCGCCGAACATGGTGCCCAGGCGGCCGAAGGCGCAGATGACCTCGTCCGAGACCAGCAGCACGTCGTGACGGTCGCAGATCTCGCGCAGGCGCTGGAAGTACCCGGGCGGCGGCGGGAAGCAGCCACCGGCGTTCTGCACCGGCTCGACGAAGACGGCGGCGACGGTGTCGGCACCCTCGTTGAGGATGGCCACCTCGATCTCGTCGGCGCACCAGCGGCCGTAGGCCTCGGGGTCGACCGTGCCGTCGGGGGCCTGGAGGAAGGCCGGGGCGCGGTAGATGTTGGTGTTCGGCGCCTTGTGGGTGCCCGGCACCAGCGGCTCGAACGGGGCCTTCAGGCCCGGCAGGCCGGTGATGGACAGGGCGCCCTGCGGGGTGCCGTGGTAGGCGACGGCGCGCGAGATGACCTTGTACTTGGTCGGCTTGCCGGTCAGCTTGAAGTACTGCTTGGCGAGCTTCCAGGCGGTCTCGACGGCCTCGCCGCCACCGGTGGAGAAGAAGACCTTGTTCAGGTCGCCCGGGGCGTAGTTGGCCAGGCGCTCGGCCAGCTCGACGGCCTTCGGGTGGGCGTAGCTCCACACCGGGAAGAAGGCGAGCTCCTTGGCCTGCTTGGCGGCGGCCTCGGCGAGCTCCTCACGGCCGTGGCCGGCCTGGACGACGAACAGGCCGGCGAGGCCGTCGAGGTACTTGCGTCCCTTGTCGTCCCAGACGTAGGTGCCCTCGCCCTTGACGATCGTCGGCACGGGGGAGTTCTCGTACGACGACATGCGGGTGAAGTGCATCCACAGGTGGTCGTAGGCGGTCTTGGAAAGGTCCTTCTGCGCCGGGTCGGCTGTCATCGGGTGCCCCAGGTGTAGGTCTGTTTCCGGAGCTTCAGGTAAACGAAGCTCTCGGTGCTCCGCACGCCGGGAAGCGCGCGGATGCGCTTGTTGATCAGTTCGAGCAGGTGCTCGTCGTCCTCGCAGACCAGTTCGGCCAGGAGGTCGAACGAGCCCGCGGTGCAGACGACGTAGTCGACCTCGTCGAGGGCGGCCAGCGCGTCGGCGACGGGTTCGATGTCGCCCTCGACCCGGATTCCGACCATCGCCTGGCGGGTGAAGCCGACGGTGAGCGGGTCCGTGACGGCGACGATCTGCATCACGCCCTGGTCGAGCAGCTTCTGGACACGCTGCCGCACGGCCGCCTCGGACAGGCCGACGGCCTTGCCGATGGCGGCGTACGGGCGGCGCCCGTCCTCCTGGAGCTGCTCGATGATCGCCTTGGAGGCGGCGTCGAGGGGAACGCTGGCGTTCCGGTCGCGGTTGGCCACGTCGCCACTGTGCCCGATCGGTCTCGTGTTGGCAAGCGCGGTAGCTGCTGATTTCGTCGTGATCTTGGAAAACGCATACGGATTTCATCGTCTTCGCGCCGTCGTCCTGTCGATACCGGCAGTTGTCGGGCTACCCTGGCTGCGGTACACGCGCGGCCCCGCAGCGCCGCGCGCATTCCGCCAAACCAGTGGACCGCGGCACTTGCGGCGCGGCCACTCGGCGCCCTTCGTCGGCCGGTCCGGCCGACGTACCATGGCGCCGGATTCTGCAACGCCGCAGGCCGAGACCGAGGAGAGACCCGTGAGCGACCTTCGCACGCTGCGCAACTACATCAACGGTGAGTTCGTCGATGCGGCCGACGGCCGCACGCTCGACATCGTCGACCCCACCACCGGCGAGGTCTACGCGACGTCCCCGCTGTCCGGCGCCTCCGACGTGGACGCCGCCATGGACGCCGCCGCGGCCGCGTTCCCGATCTGGCGCGACACCACCCCGAGCACCCGGCAGAAGGTGCTGCTCAAGGTCGCCGACGCGGTCGAGGCCCGGGCCGACGAGCTGGTGGACGCCGAGTGCCGCAACACCGGCAAGCCGCGGGCGCTGACCCTCTCCGAGGAGATCGGCCCGATGGTCGACCAGATCCGGTTCTTCGCCGGTGCCGCCCGCCTGCTGGAGGGCAAGGCCGCCGGTGAGTACATGGACGGCATGACCTCGATCGTCCGCCGCGAGCCGGTCGGCGTCTGCGCCCAGGTCGCGCCGTGGAACTACCCGATGATGATGGCGGTCTGGAAGTTCGCCCCGGCCATCGCCGCCGGCAACACCGTCGTGCTGAAGCCCTCCGACACCACCCCGGCCTCCACCGTGCTGCTGGCCGAGATCATCGGCGGCGTGCTCAAGGAGCTGGAGCTGCCGGCCGGCGTCTTCAACGTGATCTGCGGCGACCGCGAGACCGGCCGCCTGATGGTCGAGCACAAGACCCCGGCGATGGCCTCCATCACCGGCTCGGTGCGCGCCGGCATCCAGGTCGCCGAGTCCGCCTCCAAGGACGTCAAGCGCGTCCACCTGGAGCTGGGCGGCAAGGCCCCGGTCGTGGTCTTCGAGGACGCCGACATCGCCGAGGCCGTCGAGGGCATCTCGGTCGCGGGCTTCTTCAACGCCGGCCAGGACTGCACCGCCGCCACCCGCGTGCTGGTGCACGAGTCGATCCACGACGCCTTCGTCGAGGCGCTGGCCAAGGCCGCCGCCGAGACCAAGACCGGCGGCGTGGACGACGAGGACGTGCTGTACGGCCCGCTGAACAACGCCAACCAGCTGAAGCAGGTCTCCGGCTTCATCGAGCGCCTGCCGGAGCACGCCAAGGTCGAGGCCGGTGGCCACCGGGTCGGCGACAAGGGCTTCTTCTACGCCCCGACCGTCGTCTCCGGCCTGCAGCAGGACGACGAGATCATCCAGAACGAGGTCTTCGGCCCGGTCATCACCGTGCAGCGGTTCTCCGACGAGGACCAGGCCGTCGGCTACGCCAACGGTGTGGAGTTCGCGCTGGCCTCCTCGGTGTGGACCAAGGACCACGCCCGCGCCATGCGGATGTCGCGCCGCCTGGACTTCGGCTGCGTCTGGATCAACACCCACATCCCGCTGGTCGCCGAGATGCCGCACGGCGGCTTCAAGAAGTCCGGCTACGGCAAGGACCTCTCGTCCTACGGCTTCGAGGACTACACCCGCGTGAAGCACGTCATGACCGCGATCTAGCGGGTCGTGACCGTCAGCGCTGGATGACCGCGATCTAGCGGGTCGTGACCGTCAGCGCTGGATGACCGCGATTTGATGAGCTGTTGATCGCGTGATCGTGCAGTCGGGCCATGGGCCCGGGTCCTGGTGACCCGGGCCCTTGTGCTTTGCACCCTGTCGGCGGTGGGCACGACCGACTGACAGGATGGACCTCCATTTCGGCCCGACGAGTCCCTAGCCTTGCCGCATGAGCATCCCCACCGCTGACTCAGCCGCCGGCCAGGCCGTCAAGGCCGCCGACCGCGCGCACGTCTTCCACTCGTGGTCCGCCCAGGCGCTGATCGACCCCCTCGCGGTGGCCGGCGCCGAGGGCTCGTACTTCTGGGACTACGACGGCAACCGCTACCTCGACTTCTCGTCGCAGCTGGTCAACACCAACATCGGGCACCAGCACCCGAAGGTGGTCGCGGCGATCCAGGAGCAGGCGGCGAAGCTCTGCACCATCGCCCCCGGCTTCGCGGTCGAGTCGCGCAGCGAGGCCGCCCGGCTGATCGCCGAGCGCACCCCGGGCGACCTCGACAAGATCTTCTTCACCAACGGCGGCGCCGAGGCCAACGAGAACGCCATCCGGATGGCCCGGCTGCACACCGGCCGGCAGAAGGTGCTCTCCACCTACCGCTCGTACCACGGCGCCACCGCCAACGCGATCGCCCTGACCGGCGACCCGCGCCGCTGGGCCAACGAGACCGGCGTCTCCGGCATCGTGCACTTCTGGGGCCCGTACCCGTACCGCTCCAACTTCCACGCCGAGAACGAGGCGCAGGAGTGCGAGCGCGCGCTGGCCCACCTGGAGCAGGTCCTCGCCTTCGAGGGCCCCGGCACCGTCGCGGCGATCATCCTGGAGACCGTGGTCGGCACCGCGGGCATCCTGGTCCCGCCGCCCGGCTACCTGGCCGGCGTCCGGGAGATCTGCGACCGCTACGGCATCGTCTTCATCCTCGACGAGGTGATGGCCGGCTTCGGCCGCACCGGCGAGTGGTTCGCCGCCGACCACTGGGGCGTCACCCCCGACCTGCTCACCTTCGCCAAGGGCGTCAACTCGGGCTACGTGCCGCTCGGCGGCGTGGCGATCAACGCCGAGATCGCCGCCACCTTCGCGGAGCGGTCGTTCCCCGGCGGGCTGACCTACTCCGGCCACCCGCTGGCCTGCGCCTCCGCGGTGGCGACCATCAACACGATGGCCGAGGAGGGCATCGTCGAGAACGCCAAGCACATCGGCGAGACCGTGCTCGGCCCCGGCCTGCGCGAGCTGGCCGAGCGCCACCCGTCCGTCGGCGAGGTGCGCGGGCTCGGCGTCTTCTGGGCGCTCGACCTGGTCCGCGACCGGGCCACCCGCGAGCCGCTGGTGCCGTACAACGCGGCCGGCGCCGCCAACGCGCCGATGGCCGAGCTGGCCGCCGCCTGCAAGCAGCGCGGGCTCTGGCCGTTCGTCAACATGAACCGCTTCCACGTCGTCCCGCCGTGCACCGTCACCGAGGAGGAGGCGAAGACCGGCCTCGCCGTCCTCGACGAGGTGCTGTCGCTGACCGACGCGCACACCGTCTGACACACCGACAGGACGGCCCCGGGCGCTCCCCCCGTGCGCCCGGGGCCGCGCCACGCCCCGGAGGCCCCACCATGCCCAGCACCACCACGACCCGCCGCCCGAGCGGGGCCCGCCGGCCGACCCGCCGCCGGGTGCTCGGCGCCACCGCCGGGCTGTTCGGGACCGCCGCCCTGACCGGCTGCGGCATCCCGTCCGCCTACGTGGAGGAGGACCGCCGCTCCGCCCCCGACCGCTCGGAGGACGAGAAGCGGCTGGGTTTCTCCAACTGGACCCAGTACATCGACGTCGACGACGACGGCGGGCGCCCGACCCTGGCCGCGTTCACCGAGCGGACCGGGATCAGGGTCACCTACACCGAGGACATCAACGACAACGACGAGTTCTTCGGCAAGATGGGGCCGGTGCTCACCCAGGGCACCGACCCCGGACGCGACCTGATGGTGGTCAGCGACTGGATGGTCGGCCGGTACATCGGGCTCGGCTGGGTGCAGACCGTGGACCGGGCCAACCTGCCCAACGTCACCGCGCAGCTGGACCCCCAGCTGGCCGACCCGGCGGTCGACCCCGGGCGCCGGCACAGCGTGCCCTGGCAGTCCGGGATCACCGGCATCGCCTACAACCGCAAGGAGCTCGGCCGCGAGCTGAAGTCCGTCTCCGACCTCTGGGCGCCCGACCTGAAGGGCCGGGTCACCCTGTTCGCCGGGCTGGACGAGGCGCTCGGCCTGCTGATGCTCTCCCACGGCGCCGACATCACGGCCTTCACCGAGGACGACGCGCACCGGGCGATGGACCTGGTGCAGCGGATGGTCGACAGCCGGCACGTCCGCCGGTTCACCGGCAACGACTACACCAGCGACCTGGCCTCCGGCGCCGCGCTGGCCTGCCAGGCGTACTCCGGCGACGCCGTCCAGCTCACCGCCGAGAACCCGGACATCGCCTTCGTGGTGCCCGAGGAGGGCGGCGAGCTCTGGGCCGAGAGCCTGCTGATCCCCAACCGGGCCGAGCACAAGCGCAACGCCGAGCTGCTGATCGACCACTACTACCAGCCCGAGGTGGCCGCCGAGCTGGCCACCGCCGTGCAGTACATCTGCCCGGTGCCGGCCGCCCGCGAGGTGCTGGCGGCCAGCGGGGACCGGGAGAAGGCGGAGCTGGCGGAGCACCCGCTGGTCTTCCCGACCGAGGAGATGCGCGGACGGCTGCGCACCATGCGCGACGTCACCTCCGCCGAGCGGCCCGGCCTGCACAAGGTGTGGACCCGCATCACCGGGGTCTAGGCGCTCCTACTGCCGAGTGCCGACTCCCGGCCGACGGCTAGCGGCGCACGGCGTCCAGCGCGAGCAGGGCGACGTGCAGCGAGAGGCAGGACTCGACCTGGTCGAGGTCGACCCCGAGGATCCGCTCGACCTTGTGCAGCCGGTCGTAGAAGGACGGCCGGGACAGGTGCGCGGCGTCCGCCGCCGCGGACTTGTTCCGGCCCTGCTCCAGGTAGATCCGCAGCATCTGCACCAGCTGGCCGTTGTGCTCGGCGTCGAAGGCGAGCAGCGGGCCCAGTTCCCGCTCGACGTAGGTCTGCAGCCGGGCGTCGTCGCGCAGCAGGTGCAGCAGGCCGCGCAACCGTACGTCGGGCAGCCGGTAGTACGACGCCGCCCGGCCGCCGGGCCCGTCGTGCAGCGCGGCGTCGGCGACCTGGGTGGCCTCCAGCAGGGTGCGCCGGGCATCGCGCACCGAGCCGACCGAGGAGCCGACCGCGACCACCGGCGCGGGCGCGGCGGGATCCCGGGCCGCCTCGGCGGCCAGCCGGCGCAGCGCCGCGGCGAAGGCGTCCAGCGCGGCGTGCTCGTCCTGCTGGGGGCCGAGCGTGATCAGCACCCCGACACCCTCGTCGTCCAGCGCGCCGACCAGCGCGGAGAGCCGGCAGGCGCGGACGGCGCTCGCCGCCAGTTCGGTGAAGTCGCGCAGCCGGGCCTGCGCCTCCAGCGCGGCGGGGATCGGGCCGCGCCGCTGGCGCAGCACCGCGCCGACCAGCCGCCGTCCCTCCAGCGGGACGCCGAGCGCCTGGGCGCGCAGCGCCACCTCGGAGACGGTCAGCGCGTGGGTGAGGATGCCGGAGAGCAGGGTGCGGTGGGTCTGCCGCTCCAGGCTCTCCCGGTCGCGGACCACCAGCCGGTTGAGCGCCAGCGCGGAGGCGCCGCGCTCCAGCAGCATGGTGAACGGGTGCGGGCCGCCCTCCGGCAGCGGCCCCGGCTCCTGCACCAGCACCAGCCGGCCCCAGTCCTGGCCGCGGGCGCCGACCGTGGTGACCAGCCAGCCGCTGCGCGGGTCGTGGCCGGTGCGCCCGGGCGGGCGGACCCCGCGGGAGCGGCGCTCCCAGTCCTCCAGCAGCTCGGCCTCGGGCCGTCCGGCGGGGTCGTGGGTGAGCACCTGGTGGGCGAGGTTCTCCAGGACGACCGGGGCGCCCGCGAGGCGGGCCACCTGGCGGACCACCTCGGCCGGTTCGGCGCCCTCCACGACCAGCTCGTTGAAGACCTGGTGGATCGCCTCGGAGGTGCGCAGCTGCTCCAGCTGGGCATTGACGACCAGGGCGTGCACCGCCTCGGTGACGGCGACGAAGCGCAGCTCGCGGCGGAGCGCGATCAGCGGCAGGCCGCGCTGCTCGGCGGCGTGCACCAGGGCGCGCGGCAGGGTGTCGAAGTAGCGCCGGCCGAACTCGATGACCAGCCCGGCCGCGCCGATGTCGGCGAGCTCGCGCACGTACCGGGCCAGGCCCTCGCGGTCCTCGGGCAGGGCGATGCCGGTGCTCAGCACCAGCTCGCCGCCCTGCAGCATGCCCGCGACATCGGGCAGCTCGCTGACGTGCACCCAGCGGACCGGGCGTTCCAGGTGAGCGGCGCCGGCCACCACCTGGGGCAGGCCGCGGCGCATCACCTCCAGGTCGAGCACATGGGCGACGGTGGGGAGCATCGCGGGCCTCCAGGGTTCAGAGTGTCAGGGAAATCATCCATCGCGGCGACGACCTGTTGCCCTGCCCGAAGCCTTGCACCCTGTAAGGCGCTTCACGCCGAGGTTGTCGCAGTGACCCTTGTCACGCCACGGCGGCACCGGGCATGGTCAGCGGGTCGGCAGTGGCGAGACCCGGACCTCACCGGTGATCAACCGGTGGACGTCCCGCACCGCCCCCGAGCCCCGCGCCCCCGCGCTCGACCCGAAACCGGTCGGACGGCGCCGGTGCGGGGCCTCGGCCCGCCGGCGCGTGCGGCACGGCGGGGCCGGGACGGCCTTCCGTGCGGCACATGAACCACCCGGATTTGGAGGAAGACATGGACCTGACCGACTTCGGCGCGGGCGCGCAGTACATCGCGGGCCGGTGGAGCCGGGGGAGCGGCGAACCCTTCCAGGTCGTCAACCCGGCCGACGGCAGCGTCGTCGAGCAGGTCACCCTGGCCTCCACCGGGCAGGTCGACGAGGCCGTGGCCGCCGCCCGGGCCGCCCTGCCCGAGTGGGCCGGCGCCACCCCCGGTGCCCGCTCCGAGGCGCTGACCCGGCTGGCCGCCGTGCTCACCGACGCGGCCGCCGACCTCGCCCGGGTCGAGACCGCGCAGACCGGCAAGCCGATCAAGCTCTCCACCGAGTTCGACGTCCCCGGCACCATCGACAACGCCGCCTTCTTCGCCGGCGCCGCCCGCAACCTGGAGGGCAAGGCCGCCGGCGAGTACTCGGGCGACCACACCTCCTACGTGCGGCGCGAGGCGATCGGCGTGGTCGGCTCCATCTCGCCCTGGAACTACCCGCTGCAGATGGCCGCCTGGAAGGTCCTGCCGGCGATCGCGGCCGGCAACACCATCGTCCTCAAGCCGGCCGAGCTGACCCCGCTGACCTCGCTGATGTTCGCCCGGGCCTGCACCCTGGCCGGCATCCCGGACGGCGTGGTCAACGTCGTCACCGGCGCGGGCCGGGTCGCGGGGGAGCACCTGGTCTCGCACCCGGACGTCGCGATGGTCTCCTTCACCGGCTCCACCGCGGTCGGCAAGCGGGTCGCCGAGCTCGCCACCGCGACCGTCAAGCGCACCCACCTGGAGCTCGGCGGCAAGGCCCCGTTCGTGGTCTTCGACGACGCCGACCTGGACGCCGCCGTGCACGGCGCGGTCGCCGCCTCGCTGATCAACGGCGGCCAGGACTGCACCGCCGCCACCCGCGCCTACGTCCAGCGGCCGCTCTACGACGCCTTCGTGGCCGGCGTGGCCGAGCTGTACGGCGCGATCCGGCTGGGCGACCCGCTCGACCCGCGGACCGACCTCGGCCCGCTGGTCTCCTTCACCCACCGCGACCGGGTGGCCGGCTTCGTCGAGCGCGCCCGCGGCTACGCGACCGTGGTCACCGGCGGCGCCGCCCCCGAGAAGGGCCACGACGGCACCGACCTCACCCGCGGCGCCTACTACCGCCCCACCCTGATCACCGGCGCCGCCCAGGACAGCGAGGCCGTCCAGGGCGAGATCTTCGGCCCGGTCCTGGTCGTGCTGCCCTTCGACAGCGACGACGAGGGCCTGCGGCTGGCCAACGACACCCCCTACGGCCTGGCCGCCTCGGCCTGGACCGGCAATGTGCACCGCTCGCTGCGCGCCACCCGCGAGATCGCGGCGGGCTGCGTCTGGGTCAACGACCACATCCCGATCATCAGCGAGATGCCGCACGGCGGCTACAAGTCCTCCGGCTACGGCAAGGACATGTCGCAGTACTCGCTGGACGAGTACACCCAGGTCAAGCACGTCATGTTCGACACCACGGCGGTCGCCCGCAAGGACTGGCACCGCACCGTCTTCGGAGACAGATAACCGGACCGGGTGGTCCCCCACACCCCCTTCGCCCCCCAGGAGGCCCGTCCCATGGCGTTCAACGAGCTCACCGACGGACTGTCGGAACCGGTCCGCAAGGCCTGGGAACGCAGTCTGACCAGTGGCCGGGCCGCACTCAGCCGGCGCACCGTGCTGCGCGCCGCCGCCCTCACCGCCGGCGCGGGCTCACTGGCCGCCTGCGGCATCCCGCCGGCCAGGACCGTCAACGGGACCGGTGACTCCACCGCGAACGCCGCCAAGGACCTCTCGGAGAGCGAGCGGGAGGTGAACTTCTCCAACTGGCCGCTCTACATCGACACCGACGAGAACGACAAGGAGAAGCACGGCACCCTGGAGGCCTTCACGGCCGCCACCGGGATCAAGGTCAGGTACACCGAGGACGTCAACGACAACGTCGAGTTCTTCGGCAAGGTCAAGCCGCAGCTCGCGGCCGGTCAGGACACCGGCCGCGACCTGATGGTGCTCACCGACTGGATGGCCGCCCGGATGATCCGCCTCGGCTGGGCGCAGAGGCTCGACCCGGCCAACGTCACCACCGCCATCACCACCATCGACTCCCGCTTCCGCGCCCCGGACTGGGACCCGGGCCGGCTGTACAGCTACCCGTGGGCGGGCATCCAGGTGGTCGTCGCCTACAACAAGAAGGCCACCAAGGGGAAGGCGGTCACCAGCGTCGCCCAGTTGCTGGAGGACCCCGACCTCAAGGGCCGGGTGACCTTCCTCTCCGAGATGCGCGACAGCATCGGCATCACCCTGCTGGACATGGGCAAGGACCCGGCGAAGTTCACCGCCGACGACTACGGGGCCGCCGTCGCCCGGCTGCAGAAGGCCGTCGACAACAAGCAGATCCGCCGCTTCACCGGCAACGACTACGGCCAGGAGCTCTCCTCCGGCGACATCGCCGCCTGCGTCGCCTGGGGCGGCGACCTGATCCAGCTGCGCGCCGACAACCCCGACATCGAGTTCGCCATTCCCGAGAAGGGTTTCGTGAGCAGCACCGACAACCTGCTGGTCCCGGCCAAGGCCCAGCACAAGACGAACGCCGAGAAGCTGATTGACTTCTACTATCAGCCGAAGATCGCGGCGCAGCTGACCGCAGGGATCGGCTTCGTCTCCGCCGTCGCCGGCATGCCGGAGGAACTGGCCTCCATCGCCCCCGACAGCGCGGCCAACCCGCTGGTCGTCCCCACCCCCGAGATGGCGGCCAAGGCGCACGTCTTCCGGACCCTCACCGAGGCCGAGGAGAGCGACTTCGAGGAGAAGTTCTCCAAGCTCATCGGCGCCTGACCCCCCATTGACGGCAGAGAAAACCAGAGAGACACCACCCATGACAGAGCAGCAGAGCTCCGCGGCCGCCGGCGGCGACGTCCGCCTCACCGGCATCGGCAAGACCTACGGCTCCTTCACCGCCGTCCACCCGCTGGACCTGACCGTCCCCCAGGGATCCTTCTTCGCCCTGCTGGGCGCCTCCGGCTGCGGCAAGACCACCACCCTGCGGATGATCGCCGGCCTGGAGGAGCCCAGCACCGGCACCGTCCTGATCGGCGGCCAGGACGTCACCAAGCTCCCCCCGTACAAGCGGCCGGTGAACACCGTCTTCCAGAGCTACGCGCTCTTCCCGCACCTCGACATCTTCGAGAACGTCGCCTTCGGCCTGCGCCGCCGCGGCAGGAAGGACGTCAAGAAGCAGGTCGACGAGATGCTCGAGCTGGTCGAACTCGGCCAGTACGCCCGCCGCAAGCCGCACCAGCTCTCCGGCGGCCAGCAGCAGCGCGTCGCCGTCGCCCGCGCGCTGATCAACCACCCCCAGGTGCTGCTCCTCGACGAGCCGCTCGGCGCCCTCGACCTCAAGCTCCGCCGCCAGATGCAGCTGGAGCTCAAGCGGATCCAGACCGAGGTCGGCATCACCTTCGTGCACGTCACCCACGACCAGGAGGAGGCCATGACCATGGCCGACACCATCGCGGTGATGAACGGCGGCCGGGTCGAACAGCTCGGCGCCCCCGCCGAGCTCTACGAGAACCCCGCCACCACCTTCGTGGCCAACTTCCTCGGCCAGTCCAACCTGCTGGCCGCCGAGGTCACCGGCGGCGCCGGCGAGGAGCTGCTGCTCAGCGCGGCCGGCGCCCGGCTCACCGTCCCCAGGGCCCGCTGCGCCACCGGCGCCACCCGGGTCCACCTGGGCGTGCGGCCGGAGAAGATCACCATCGAGCACGGCTCCGCCGAGGTCGCCGACGGCCGCAACCGGCTCGCCGGCACCGTCGTCGACTCCAGCTTCATCGGCGTCTCCACCCAGTACCTGGTCCGCACCGACGGCGGCCAGGAGGTCACCGTCTTCGAGCAGAACATGGAGCGCGACGCCCGGATCGTGCCCGGCGCCCCCGTCGTCCTGCACTGGAACCCGGCCCACTCCTTCGCCCTGGACGCCGCCCAGGCGATCGACGCGGGCACCGGGGAGGCCGCCGCATGACCACCACCACCCCGGCGGCGCCACCCCAGGTCGTCCCCCTGCCCGAGCCCGCCCCCAAGTCCCGGCGCCGGCTCACCCCGTACTGGCTGCTGCTGCCCGGCATCGCCTGGCTGGTCGTCTTCTTCGCGGTGCCGATGGTCTACCAGGCCTCCACCTCGCTGCAGACCGGCTCGCTGGAGGACGGCTTCCGCGTCACCTGGCACGTCGCCACCTACTGGGACGCCCTGGTCGAGTACAAGTGGCACTTCTTCCGGTCGTTCGGCTACGCCGCCACCGCCACCGTGCTCTGCCTCGCCATCGGCTACCCGCTCGCCTACACCATCGCCTTCAAGGTGAGCCGGCGCTGGCGCAACGTGCTGCTGATCCTGGTCATCGCGCCGTTCTTCACCAGCTTCCTGATCCGCACCCTCGCCTGGAAGACCATCCTCTCGGACGGCGGCCCGGTGGTCGGCGCGCTCGACGCCCTGCACGTCCTCGACGTCACCGCCGCCCTCGGCCTCACCGAGGGGGACCGGGTGCTCGCCACCCCGCTCGCCGTGGTCTGCGGCCTCACCTACAACTTCCTGCCGTTCATGATCCTGCCGCTGTACACCTCGCTGGAGCGGATCGACCCGCGCCTGCACGAGGCGGCCGGCGACCTCTACGCCCGCCCGTTCACCACCTTCCGCAAGGTGACCTTCCCGATCTCGCTGCCCGGCGTGGTCGCCGGCACGCTGCTCACCTTCATCCCCGCCTCCGGCGACTACATCAACGCCCAGCTGCTGGGCTCGCCGAGCGAGCAGATGGTCGGCAACGGCATCCAGAAGCAGTTCCTGAACGTGCTCGACTACCCCACCGCCGCCGCGTTGAGCTTCATCCTGATGGCCCTGATCCTGGGCATCGTGACGGTCTACATGCGCAAGGCCGGGACGGAGGAACTGGTCTGATGTCCCGAGTGATCGCCTGGATCCGCCGCAACCTGGTGGTGCTGGCCGGCCTGCTGGCCCTCGCCTACCTGGTTCTCCCCAACCTGGTCGTGCTCGCCTTCTCGTTCAACAAGCCGGTCGGCAAGTTCAACTACGAGTGGAACGAGTTCTCCACCGACGCCTGGACCGACCCCTGCGGCGTGGCCGACATGTGCCAGTCGCTCTCGCTCAGCCTGCAGATCGCGGTCGCCGCCACCATCGGCGCCACCGTGCTCGGCACCATGGTCGCCTTCGCGCTGGCCCGCTACCGCTTCCGCGGCAAGGCCGCCACCAGCGCGATGATCTTCCTGCCGATGGCGATGCCCGAGGTCGTGATGGCCGCCTCGCTGGGCACCCTCTTCCTCAACATGCGCATCCCGTTCGGCTTCACCACCATCCTCATCGCGCACATCATGTTCTGCCTCAGCTTCGTGGTGACGGCGGTCAAGGCCCGCGTGATGAGCATGGACCCGAGGCTCGAACAGGCCGCGCAGGACCTCTACGCCACCCCCACCCAGACCTTCCTGCGGGTCACCCTGCCGCTCGCCGCCCCCGGCATCGCGGCCGGCGCGCTGCTCAGCTTCGCGCTCTCCTTCGACGACTTCATCATCACCCAGTTCAACTCGGGCCCGACCACGGTCACCTTCCCGATGTTCGTCTGGGGCGCCTCGCAGCGCGGCATCCCCGTCCAGGTGAACGTCATCGGCACCGCGATGTTCATCGCCGCCGTCGCGCTCACCATGGGCGGCCAGTGGCTCGGCAACCGCCGCAAGGCCACCGCCTGACCCACGCCGCCGCCCACCCGGCGTACCGTCGGGAGGCGGCCGACCATCATCACCAATGTGTAGAAAGTGGCTGATAATGCATGGACTCCGCCCGCGCGCTCAGTGACGCCAGGCCCACCCCCTTCTGGCTGGAGGACCCGGGCCGGCCGGCGGCACTGCCCGCCCTGGTCGGCGACACCACCTGCGACCTGCTGGTCGTCGGCGGCGGCTACTCCGGCCTCTGGACCGCCCTCATCGCCAAGGAGCGCGACCCCTCGCTGGACGTCGTCCTGGTCGAGGGCCAGGAGGTGGGCTGGGCCGCGTCCGGGCGCAACGGCGGATTCTGCGCGGCCAGCCTGACCCACGGCTTCGGCAACGGCCTGCAGCGCTGGCCCGCCGAACTCGGTCAGCTGGAGCGCCTCGGCGTCGCCAACCTGGACGGCATCGAGGCCACCCTCGAGCGCCACGGCATCGACGCCGAATGGGAGCGCACCGGCGAGATCGACATCGCCACCCAGCCGCACCAGCTCGACGAACTGCACGAGATGGCCGAGGCCGTCAGCCGCTACGGCCTCGACATCACCGTGCTCGACCGCGACGAACTGCGCGCCCAGGTCGACTCGCCGACCTTCCTCGGCGGGGTCTGGGACAAGGACGGCGTGGCCATGATCCACCCCGCCAAGCTGGCCTGGGGCCTCAAGGAGGCCTGCCTGCGCCAGGGCGTGCGGATCTACGAGCACACCCCGGCGAACGCCCTGCGCGAGCACGGCGCCGGGATGACCGTGCGCACCCCCTACGGACGGGTCCTCGCCCACAAGGTCGCGCTCGGCACCAACGCCTTCCCCTCCCTGCTCAAGCGGGTCCGCCCGTACATCGTCCCGGTGTACGACTACGCGCTGATGACCGAGCCGCTCACCGCCGAGCAGCTCGCGGCCATCGGCTGGCACGGCCGCCAGGGGCTCAGCGACAGCGCCAACAAGTTCCACTACTTCCGGCTCTCCGCCGACAACCGGATCCTCTGGGGCGGCTACGACGCCGTCTACCGCTTCGGCGGGCACGTCCGGCACGAGTACGACCAGCGGCCGGAGACCTTCCGCACCCTGGCGCGGAACTTCTTCCAGTGCTTCCCCCAGCTGGAGGGCGTCCGCTTCACCAACGCCTGGGGCGGCGCCATCGACACCTGCAGCAGGTTCTCCGCCTTCTTCGACACCGCCCACCGGGGCCGGGTCGCCTACGCCGCCGGCTTCACCGGGCTCGGCGTCGGCGCCACCCGGTTCGGTGCCGAGGTCATGCTCGACCTGCTCGCCGGGGAGCGCACCGAGCGCACCGAACTGGAGATGGTCCGCCGCAAGCCGCTGCCGTTCCCGCCCGAGCCGGTCCGCTGGGCCGGCATCGGGATCACCACCCGCTCGCTGGAGCACGCCGACCGCACCGGCGGACGGCGCAACCTCTGGCTGCGCACCCTCGACCGGATGGGGCTCGGCTTCGACAGCTGACCGCCCCGCCGCGGGCCGTGCGGGCGTGAACCGTGCAGGCGCGAACCGTGCAGGCGCGAACCGTGCCGGAGACCCGTGTAAGAGAGACCCGCCGTCCGCCTCTCGTTGGTGGCGGCGGGTCTCGGCACGTCCCGCCGCCACCGAACGCACCGACGCGCAGAGCGGGGACCACACATGGAGATCACCGGACTGGACTGGCTGGCCCAGGCCGCACCCGACCCGGCGGCCTTCCGGGAGCAGTGGGAGAGCACCGGCCTCGGCCTGGTGCTGCTCCCGGCCGGGCGGCACTGGGACGTCCTCACCGTCCCCGGCCGGCTCGGCCGCCCGGCCGTCGACCTCTTCGGCGTCGACGCCTGCGGGCCGGTCCTCGCCGACTTCGGCGACGAGCGCATCGGCTTCCTGGTGCCCGTCGGCACCGCCGCCCGCTGGGTCGGCACCGGCGTGCGCTGCGCCGGGGAGGGCACCTGGGTCGTCGTCCCCCACCCCGACGGCCGCAGCCGCGGCGTGCGCTGGCTCGTCCCGCCGGACGGCAGCGGACGGCTCAACAACCCGGTCCTCCTGGAACTCGCCCTGCACGAGGCCGCCGCCGCGCTCGGCGACTGGTGACCGGCCGGCCGGCGCCGTTCCGCCGGGCGCGCCGCCGCCGAGGGCGCGCCAGACTGGAGGGGTGACCACCGCCCCGGACGCCGTCGGCCCGTCCCTCCACCCGGGCCCGGCCCAGCTGCGCCTCGCCGAACTGGCCCGGCCCGTGTGCGACCGGCACGGGCTCGCCCTCGCCGGTGGGCACGCGCTGCGCGCCCACGGCGTCCCGGCCTGCGACCAGGACGGCCTGACCCTGGTGGCCGCCGGTACCACCGACCTGCCGCAGGCCGCCGCTGACCTGGCCGCCGCCTACCGCGCGGCGGGCGGCGGTGTCGAGGAGCGCCCCGGCACACCCCGGCTGGAGCAGCTCTCGGTCCGGCTCGTCCTCGGCGGACGGGCGCACACCGTCGAAGTGCGCAAGGAACCGCTGGGCCACCGCCCGGTCCGGATCGACGTCGACGGGCCGGACGGCACCCCGCTGGCGGTGACCGTCGTCGCCCTGGAGGACGCCGCCGCCCTCACCACCACGCTGCTGGTCGACCGCGCCCTGCCCCGCGACCTGATCGACGCGCACGCGCTCACCACCTGCTACCGCGAGGGCGAGCTGCTCGCCCTGGCCACCGGGCTGGACGCCGAGTTCCAGCCCACCGCGCTCGCCGAGCGGCTGGAGACGCTGGCAGAGGCCGCCGACGGGCGGTTCCGGGCCCGCGGGCTGCCCGCCGAGGAGGTCGACGCGCTGAAGCGCTGGGCACTGGCCTGGGCCCAGGACCTCCGGCTGGACCTGCTGGAGACCCAGGAGGCGCCCGACGGCCTGCACGACCCCTATCTCGAGGCTCAGGAGGACCAGGAGGCCCTTCAGGATCTTCAGGGCCTTCAGGACCTTCAGGACCGGGAGAACCAGGAGGACGGGTGATCGCCGTACGCCTCCGGGGTCACCCGGAGTGCGGACCCGGCCGACGACCTGTAAGGCTGAATCGCCGATCCCCGTCAGCCTGTTCGTTGAGACCGGCCCCACCGGCCAGCAGACTGGACGGGTGAGCGCGGTAGCCCCGTGACCCCGCCGCCCGTCCCGTGCGGGTGGCGCCACAGCAGGGACCGGTGGCGTCAGGCCGCCCCGACTTCGGAGGCAGACGGACCTTGAGCAAGCACATCACCCACTGGATCGGCGGCCGGCCGGTCGCCACCGCCGGCGCCGCGCCCCGCCGCGGTGACATCTTCGACCCGGCCACCGGCCAGGTGACGGGCCAGGTCGACTTCGCCGAGGTCGCGGAGGTCGACCAGGCGGTCGCCACCGCCGCCTCGGCCTTCGCGGAGTGGCGCACCGCCTCGGTCGCCAAGCGCGCCACGGTGCTCTTCTCCTTCCGCGAGCTGCTCAACGCCCGCAAGGACGAGCTGGCGTCGATCATCGTCTCCGAGCACGGCAAGGTGCACTCGGACGCGCTCGGCGAGATCGCCCGCGGCCTGGAGGTCGTCGAGTACGCCTGCGGCATCCCGCAGCTGCTCAAGGGCGGCTTCACCGAGCAGGCCTCGACCGGCATCGACGTCTACTCGATCCGCCAGCCGCTCGGCCCGGTCGCGATCATCTCGCCGTTCAACTTCCCGGCCATGGTGCCGATGTGGTTCTTCCCGATCGCCATCGCGGCCGGCAACACCGTCGTGGTCAAGCCGTCCGAGAAGGACCCGTCCGCCGCCAACTTCCTCGCCGAGCTGTGGAAGGAGGCCGGTCTGCCCGACGGCGTCTTCAACGTCGTGCACGGCGACAAGGTCGCGGTGGACCGCCTGCTGGAGCACCCCGACATCAAGTCGGTCAGCTTCGTCGGCTCCACCCCGATCGCCCGCTACGTCTACGAGACCGGCACCCGCTACGGCAAGCGCGTGCAGGCCCTCGGCGGCGCCAAGAACCACATGCTGGTCCTGCCCGACGCCGACCTCGACCTGAGCGCCGACGCCGCCGTCAACGCCGGCTTCGGTGCTGCCGGCGAGCGCTGCATGGCCGTCTCCGTCCTGGTCGCTGTCGACCCGATCGGCGACGAGCTGGTCGAGAAGATCAAGCAGCGGGTGGCCACCCTCACCGTCGGCCCCGGCTGCAACGGCGAGTCCGAGATGGGCCCGCTGGTCACCGGCCAGCACCGGGACAAGGTCACCTCCTATGTGGAGTCCGGCCTCGCCGACGGCGCCGAGCTGGCCGTCGACGGCCGCAAGCACCCGGTCACCGCCGAGGACCGCAACGGCGCGCCGACCGCGGACGGCTTCTGGCTCGGCCCCACGCTGTTCGACCACGTGAAGCCCGGCATGTCCGTCTACACCGACGAGATCTTCGGCCCGGTCCTCTCCGTGGTGCGGGTCGCCTCCTACGAGGAGGGCCTCGCCCTCATCAACGCCAACCCGTACGGCAACGGCACCGCCATCTTCACCAACGACGGCGGCGCGGCCCGGCGCTTCCAGTACGAGGTCGAGGTCGGCATGGTCGGCATCAACGTGCCGATCCCGGTCCCGGTCGCCTACTACTCCTTCGGCGGCTGGAAGGCCTCGCTGTTCGGCGACGCCCACGCCTACGGCCAGGACGGCGTGCAGTTCTTCACCCGCGGCAAGGCGGTCACCCAGCGCTGGCTGGACCCGTCGCACGGCGGCATCAACCTCGGCTTCCCGACCAACAGCTGAGTCCGAACGTCACAGGCCGGCCCGCGCACCCGCGGGCCGGCCTGTGACGTGTCCGGGAGTTTGCCCGGCGTTTGCCTTCGGCCGGGAACCGGCGTAGTGTTCCCTAGTCGCTCGACAGGGAGCACCGGACACGCATCGGCGCGGACGGTCCCGGGGCGGCCAATCCTCTGGAAATACCTACGCTTCCCGCATGGGGTTTATTTGGCGTGTGCATTTTCGGGGATTGCGGCCGGATTCGCTTTTCGGAGCGGGGATCGGCTAGAGTTTGAAACGTCGGACGGGGCGTCAAGCCGCAGAAGACACCAGCG
>NZ_JBEOSF010000038.1:0-93648 GCF_040302725.1 Kitasatospora sp. NPDC097605
GATAGATCGTCAGATCGACGGTGCTGCCCCGGCTGTGGCCGGACTTGGCGGCCACGTACCCCTGCTCGAACATCTCGGCCCTGCCGATGTTGGGACCCGGTTCTCCACCGGGGGCGCGGGCCGTCCGCTCACTCCTCGATCGCCCCGCCGACCCGCCGCAGATGCTGCCGGAAGCTGTACGCCGGGTCCGCGGCGCGGCGCTCCAGGTACTCGTCGAAGGCGGTCTGCCGGCGCAGCGTGTCGCCCGAGCGGATCCGCTGCGCCTGCGCGCGCTCGGTGCGGGCGATACCGGCCGCCGCCTCCAGCACCTCGTCCAGCCGGGCGCCGGGCACGAACAGCACCCCGTCGGCGTCCGCGAACACCACGTCCTCGACGCCCACCAGATGCGGCCCGAACCTGGCGCTGGCCAGCGCCTGCGGCTCCCGCCCGTCCAGCCGCAGCGGCCCGACCGGCAGGCTGCCGTAGCTGAACACCGGCAGCCCGATCTCCACCAGCTCCGGGGTGTCCCGGTGCAGCCCCCACACCACCACCCCGGCGGCTCCGGCGGCCCGGGCCTCCAGCACGGCGAGGTCCCCGACGCACGCCTCGTCGGTCCGCCCGCCGTTGTCGATCACCACGACGTCCCCGGGCTCGGCCGCGCCGTACGCCTCCAGGAACACGTCCACGCTCCCGTAGTGCCGCACCGGCAGCACGCGCCCGGCCACCCGGCTCCCCGGAACCACCCCCCGCACCCCCGCCGGCGCCGCCCGCACCGCCACCCCCACCCGCACGCACGCGTCCGCCACCAACGGCGTCGACAACTCCGCGAACCGCTTGACCACCACGTCAACTCCTCTCGGTCACCTCCGAGTTCACCACCTCTCCGATCCTATGCCGACCACCCCTTCCCCCCGTCGGGTGAAATCCGGCAGCCGCGACGAGGCCTCACCGCCCGACCGCCCTCACGGCCCCTGTCCCCCACCCGCCCGGTCGCCTACGGTGGAGCCCCCGACCACCGGAGGCCCCCGTGCCGGAAGAACAGCCGCCGCCGAACTACCGCAGTCACAGCTGGGAGGACGAGGCCACCGGCGCCCGGTGCTTCGCCTTCTACCCGGGTGACGAGGAAGCCGACGACGAACGCAAGGCGCGGCTGCGCGCCATGGCCCACCGGGCGTTCCCGGACCTCGGCGACCTCCCGGACGAGCCGGCCGAGCAGCCGGCCGAGAACACCGGGCCCACCCTGCGGCTGATCCGGGGAGACGGCCGCTGACTCCGCCCCCGGGGCCTCCGGTCGGTGGCCGGGGTGGCGTCCTCCAGCAGCACGCACGACGGCCCGCGCCCTCCGGGGAGGGCGCGGGCCGTTCGGTGTGCGGGGGCGTCAGCCGCGGGTGGCCATGGCGCGCAGGAAGAAGGTCAGGTTGGCCGGGCGCTCGGCGAGGCGGCGCATGAAGTAGCCGTACCACTCCTGGCCGTACGGGAGGTACACGCGCATGGTGTTGCCCTCGCCGGCGAGGCGCAGCTGCTCCTCGGGGCGGATGCCGTAGAGCATCTGGTACTCGAAGGAGTCCCGCTTGCGGCCGTTCCACTGGGCCAGCTGGCCGGCGATCTTGATCATGTTGGGGTCGTGCGAGGCGATCATCGGGTAGCCCTCGCCGGCCATCAGGATCTTGAGCGCGCGGACGTACGCGAGGTCGACCTCGTGCTTGCCCTGGAAGGCGACCGACTCGGGCTCCTTGTAGGCGCCCTTGCACAGGCGCACGCGCGAGCCGGCGCCGGAGAACTCGCGGCAGTCGTCCTCGGTGCGGCGCAGGTAGGCCTGCAGGACGACGCCCAGCCAGGGGAAGTCCTCGCGCAGCTCGCGGGCGATGGCGAGGGTGGAGTCGGTGGTGGTGTGGTCCTCCATGTCGAGGGTCACCGTGGTGCCGGCGTCGGCGGCGGCCGCGCAGATCCGGCGGGCGTTCTCCAGGGCGATCTTCTCGCCGTCCACCGGGAGGAACTGGCCGACGGCCGAGAGCTTGACCGAGACCTCGGCGCCGGCCGCCAGGCCGGTCTCCTTGAGCGCCTTGAGCAGGTGCTCGTACGCCTCGGCGGTGCCGGCGGCCTGGGCGGCGTCGCGGGTGTCCTCGCCCAGGTGGTCCAGGGTGACCTTGCGGCCGGTGGCGACCAGGTCGTCGCAGGCGGTGACGGCGTCGTCGAGGGCCTCGCCGGCGACGAACCGCTCGACTATCGCGTGGGTCGGCGGGAACTTCTCGACGACGGTGCGGACCTGCGAGGAGCGGGAGGCCGCGAGGAGGGCGGAACGGAGCATCGTGACTCCTGGAGCTGGTGCTTCTAAGGGTGGCAGAAAGTGACGGGCGGCGGACCGAGGGGGGTGGTCGGACCGCCGCCCGTGGGAGACGCGCCCGGCTGCGGGACCGGGGCGTCAGGGGACCCTGCGGGGTCCCGGCGGGGCACTCAGCCCATGTGCGGGTAGCGGTAGTCCGTCGGCGGGACGAAGGTCTCCTTGACCGAGCGGGTCGAGGTCCACCGCGCCAGGTTCTGCTTGGCACCGGCCTTGTCGTTGGTGCCCGAGGCCCGGCCGCCGCCGAACGGCTGCTGGCCGACGACCGCGCCGGTCGGCTTGTCGTTGATGTAGAAGTTGCCGGCGGCGAAGCGCAGCTTCCGCATCGCGTGCTGCACGGCCTCACGGTCCTGGGAGATGATCGAGCCGGTCAGGCCGTAGGCCGACACCGACTCCATCTGGGCCAGCATCTCGTCGTACGTGTCGTCCTCGTAGACGTGCACGGCCAGGATCGGGCCGAAGTACTCGTCCTTGAAGTACTCGCTCGCCGGGTCCTCGCAGACCAGGACGGTCGGGCGGACGAAGTAGCCGACCGAGTCGTCGTAGGTGCCGCCGGCCAGGACCTCGACCGCGGGGTCGGCCTGGGCGCGGTCGATGGCGGCCTTGTTCTTGGCGAACGAGCGGTCGTCGATGACGGCCGACATGAAGTTCGACAGATCGGTGACGTCGCCCATGGTGAGGCTCTCGACCTCGTCGCGGAACTCGTCCTTCAGCTCGGCCCAGATCGAGGCCGGGACGTAGGCGCGGGACAGGGCGGAGCACTTCTGGCCCTGGAACTCGAAGGCGCCGCGGGTCATCGCGGTCTTCAGCACGGCCTTGTCGGCGGACGGGTGGGCGACCAGGAAGTCCTTGCCGCCGGTCTCGCCGACGATCCGCGGGTAGGTGCGGTAGCCGGAGATGTTGTTGCCGACCTCGCGCCACAGGTGCTGGAAGGTCGCGGTGGAGCCGGTGAAGTGGATGCCGGCCAGCGCCGGGTGCTTCAGCGCGACGGCGGAGACGTCCAGGCCGTCGCCGGTCACCATGTTGATGACGCCCTTGGGCAGGCCGGCCTCCTCCAGCAGCTGCATCAGCAGGTGCGCGGAGAACTGCTGGGTCGGCGAGGGCTTCCACAGCACCACGTTGCCCATCAGCGCCGGCGCGGTCGGCAGGTTGCCGGCGATGGCGGTGAAGTTGAACGGGGTGATCGCGTAGACGAAGCCCTCCAGCGGGCGGTGGTCGCTGCGGTTCCACACGCCGTCCGAGGAGATCGGCTGCTCGGCCATGATCTGGCGGGCGAAGTGCACGTTGAAGCGCAGGAAGTCGACCAGCTCGCAGGGGGTGTCGATCTCCGCCTGCTGCGCGGTCTTGGACTGGCCGAGCATGGTGGCGGCGGCCAGCGTCTCGCGCCAGGGGCCGGCCAGCAGGTCGGCGGCGCGCAGGAAGATCGCGGCGCGGGAGTCGAAGGAGAGCGCCTGCCAGGCCGGAGCCGCGGCCAGGGCAGTGTCGATGGCCTCCTGCGCGTCCGCCTGGGTGGCGTTGCGCAGGGTGCCGAGCCTCGCCGCGTGGTTGTGCGGCTGGACGACGTGGAACTCGGTGCCGCCGCCCATCCGGCGCTCACCGTTGATCGTCATGGTCAGCTGGACCGGCTCCTGGCCGCCCAGCTCCTTCAGCTTGGCCTCCAGACGGGCCCGTTCCGGGCTGCCCGGGGCGTAGCTGTGGACCGGCTCGTTCACCGGCGCGGGGACCTGGGTCACAGCGTCCATGAGCGCACGCTCTCCTTCGTTTCATGCGGGGGGATACCGACGCGGGTCGCACGCCGGCCACATGACGAACGCTATTCCTGCACCGGGCCCCACTTGATTGGCCGGACGGCTAAAATCATCCGGACGGCGTTGTCCGCCCGGATGAATGATTCGGACGAAAGCCACCCGCCGGACACTCCGAGGAGGCCCGCATGACCACTCCCGGCCTCCCGCTGCGGCAACTGCTGATGTCCCTGGGCGAGCCGCTGGTCGAGCTCCAGGCCGCGCCGAACGGGCTGGACGTCCCGGTGCGCGACGTCGCCATCCTCGACCCCGAGGACCCGCCGACCGCCGCCCCCGGCGAACTCGTGCTCGCCATCGGCGCCCGCGGCCGGGCCGCGCTCCCCGCGCTGCGCGCCGCCGGGCGGGCCCGGGCCGCCGCGGTGGCCGTCAAGCTGGACGCCCCCGGGCAGGCCGACGCGCTGCGCGAGGCGGCCACCGAGGCGGGCGTCGCCCTGCTCTCGGTGCGCCGGGAGACCCGCTGGGAGCACCTCGACTCGCTCGCCCGCGCGATCATCGCCGGCCCGGACGCCCCGGACGCCCCCGGCAGCGCCGAGCACAACGCCGGTGACCTGTTCTCGCTCGCCCAGACCGTCGCCGTCCTCACCAACGGCATCGTCTCGATCGAGGACACCTCCAGCCGGGTGCTCGCCTACTCCCGCTCCTCCGACTCCGACGAGGTCGACGACCTGCGCCGGCTCTCCATCCTCGGCTGGCAGGGCCCCGAGCCGTACCTGTCCAAGCTCCGCGAGTGGGGCGTCTTCCAGCACCTGCGCAGCTCGGACACCGCCATCGCGGTCGACCCGCACCCGGAGCTGGGCCTGCGCCGCCGGCTGGCGATCGGCATCCGGGCGGGCGCGCAGCCGCTCGGCACCATCTGGGTGCAGGAGGGCGCCCAGCCGCTCGCGCCGCTGGCCGAGCAGGCGCTGGTCGGCGCGGCCCGGGTCGCGGCGGCCCAGCTGGTGCGCCGGCGCCGGGAGCTGTCCGCGGACGTCCGGCTGACCCAGACCCTGCTCACCGGCCTGCTGGAGGGCTCCACCGGCCCGCAGTCGCTCGCCACCCACCTGGGGCTCGACCTGCGCCGCCCGGCCACCGTGCTGGCGTACAGCGCGGGAACCACGGAGCAGCTGACCCGGGCCGAGGTGACCGGCCTGATCTCGGTGCACACGGCGGCCCGGCACCGCGCCGCGCTGCTCGCGCCGATCGAGTCCCGGGTCTACGTGCTGCTGCCCGAACTGCCCGCCAACCTGGCGATGGCCACCGTGCGCGGCTGGGCGCAGGAGGTGGTCGAGGCGGCCCGGGACCACCTGGGCGTCCCGCTGCGCGCGGCGATCGGCTCGACGGTGGACGGCCTCGCCCGGGTGCCCGAGTCACGCGCGCAGGCGGACCGGATCCTGGACGCGATGGGCCGCGGCGGGGTGGACCTGGAGGTCGCGGCGCTGATCGACGTCCAGGCGGAGGTGCTGGTCAGCGAGATGCTGGCGCTGCTCCAGGAGCGCGGCGGCCTGCGCGACCCGCGGCTCACCGCGCTGGCCGAGTACGACCGGCGGCACGGCACCAGGCTCGCCGAGTCGGTGCTGGCCTGGCTGGACGCGCTCGGCGAGGTCCGGGTCGCGGCGGACGCCCTGCACATCCACCCCAACACCCTGCGCTACCGGGTCCGCCGGGCGGAGCAGCTGACCGGCATCGACCTGGCCCAGCCGCAGCAGCGGCTGCTCGCCATGCTCCAGCTGCGGCTGCCGGCCGAGCCGTGAGCACCTCCTCGGCCGAGGCCGTCCTGAGCACGCGGAAGGGGCCCGCTCCGAGGAGCGGGCCCCTGGCGATCACTCGCGCTCAGCTCACTGGCCGTAGCCCTGGCCGCGCTTGTGCTCGTTCAGGCGGTGCCACGGGCCGGTGATGGCCAGCTGGATGCCCGGGGTCTGGATGTTGGCGAACAGGGTCTTGCCGTCGTCCGAGAAGGTGACGCCGGTGAACTCGCTGAACTCGGGCTTCTCGGCGGTGCCGATGTTCAGCTCGTTGCGGGCGATCGCGTAGGTCAGGCCGTCCTCGGTGGCGCCGAACAGGTGCGAGACACCCTCGCCGTCCTCGGCGATCACGATGCCGCCGTAGGGCGAGACGGTGATGTTGTCCGGGCCGTCGAAGTTGTCGTGGTCGCCCCAGACGTCGTTGTTGACGCCCAGCAGGACCTTCAGGGTGATGGTGCGGCGGGCCGGGTTGTAGAACCAGACCTGGCCGTCGTGCTGCAGCGGGCTCTCCGAGCGGGCGAAGCTGGAGACGAAGTAGAAGCCGCCGTCGCCCCACCACATGCCCTCGAGCTTGCGGGCGCGGGTGACCTCGCCGTCCTTGAACTGCTTGCGGATGGAGACGGTCTTGGCGTCGCGGTCCTCGACCTTGACCCAGTCCACGCCGTAGGTGGTACCGACCTTGGTGGCGCGGGACAGGTCGTCGATGAACTTGCCCTGGGCGTCGAAGACCTTGAAGGCCTCCAGCACACCGGCGTCGGCGGCCAGCTTGCGCAGCTGGTAGCGGCCGTGCTTGAAGCCGGCCGGCGGGGTCCAGCGGAACAGCAGGCCGTTGGGGTTGCCCGCGTCCTCGGTCAGGTAGACGTGGGCGCGCTTCGGGTCGACGACGACGGCCTCGTGGGCGAAGCGGCCGAACGCCTTCACCGGCTGCGGGTCGCGGTTGTAGTCGTCGTCGAACGGGTCGACCTCGAAGATGTAGCCGTGGTCCTTGGTGAAGCCGTTCTTGCCGGCCTTGTCCTCGGTCTCCTCGCCGGACAGCCAGGTGCCCCACGGGGTGACGCCACCGGCGCAGTTGGTGGCGGTGCCGGCGATGCCGACCCACTGCTCGACCTTGCCGTTGGCCTTGGCGTGCACGATGGTGCAGCCGCCGGCCGCGCCCGGGTCGTAGACGTGGCCCTCGGTCAGCGGGACCGGGTTCGGCCAGTTGGCGCGGGCGCCGCCCAGCTCGTGGTTGACGACCAGCAGGTTGCCGCCGCGCTCGTCCTCGAACGCCGAGGTGCCGTCGTGGTTGCTCGGGGTGAACTCGCCGGTGCGCAGCTTGCTGACGCCGGCGCGGTTCAGGACCTTGTACTTGAAGCCCTTGGGCAGCGCGAGCAGGCCCTCCGGGTCGGCGACCAGCGGGCCGTAGCCGACGGCGACGCGCTCGGCCGCGGCGGCCTCGGCGACCGGCACCTCGCCACCGGCCGGCGCGGCGATCGCACCCGGCGCGCTGGCCAGCGCCTCGGCGCTGCCGGCGATCAGAACGCCGGCCCCGACGATGGTGGAACGGTTGACGAAGTCCCGGCGGGACAGCGACATGGCAGTCACTCCTGAGGGGTCGGGCGCCGACCGGGAACGCTCCCGGTGCGTGGCCGTGCGAGGTGTCGAGGTGGTCGTCGACGCCCAGCAGACTCGGCCCGTCCGGTGAACACCCGGTGAAGCGGACGCCTCGGCAGGGTGGTCATTTGCCGACCTTATGCGAACCCATGACTCAACTTTTGCGTGGTCACCACCGGTCACACCGCAGGTCGGGCCGCCGTCACCGCCCGTTCCACCTCCGACGGGCCGTCAGCTCAGCTCCCGGCCCGCGCCGCCCGCCACTGCTCCCAGGCCGCCAGCCACAGCTGCTCGCCCATCCGGTGCTCCCCGCGCTCCCCGCGCCGGACCTGCCGCCAGGCGCGCTGCGCCGGCACGCTCGCCACCTCGCTGGCGAACACCGTGTACCGGATCGACTCCTCCATCGCGGCGTCGCCCTCCGGCGTGCCCACCACCCAGTGCGTCAGCTGGGAGAGCCGGCCGAGCTGTTCGACCATCGCGGCCACCGCCTCGGCCGCCTCCGCCCGGGTCTCCGAGGCCAGCCGCATCTGCTGGCGCACCGCCGCCTCCCAGCGCAGCGCGCCCGCCTCCGCGCGCGCCCCCCGGGGCGGCCGGGGCGGGCGCCCGGAGCGCAGCCGCGCCTCCAGGGCGGCGGCCTCGACGATGCCGTGCGCGATCACCGCCCGGTGCGCCTCCAGCCCGGCGGCCGGGGAGAGCTCGCGCTGCTCCACCGGCAGGTCCCGGCCGCGGCGCAGGGCCAGCTCGCGCAGCAGCGCGGTGCGCCCGCTCAGGCAGCGCTCGTGGTCCCGGATCCGCGCCAGCTCGACACCGCCCGGCGGCACGCCGCGCCCGCAGACCGTGACGGTCAGCCCGTCCACCCGGAAGCGGCCCGCCCAGACCGGCTCGGCGCCGCCGATCGGGCAGCAGCCGGGCAGCGCCGCGCCGGACCACAGGCCGCGCCGGTCCTCGTGCACCTCGACGGCGCGCGACTCCCCGTCGACGGTGATCCACTCGCGCAGTGCCCGGACCCGGGCGGGGGTGTCGCCCTCGTCGACGCCGAGCTGCTCGTAGACCCGGTCGCGCTCGTCCTCGACGACGTCCTCCAGCTCGGGCAGCGGCTCGTAGCGGTCGGCGCCGGGGCGGTGGGTGCGCACGGTGACGTAGGGGCCGTCCGGCGAGGTCCAGTCGCCGAAGCCGAGCTCGATCCAGCCGGGCGCGGCGGACGACCCGGCGCCCGGCAACCCGGTGCCCGGCTGCCCGGTGCCCGGGAGGCCGCCGTCCGGTGCGCCACCGTCCGGTGCGCCGCCGTCGGCCGTCCCGTAGGCGACCAGCGCGCCGCCGCCCAGGCCGGGCACCGGCGCGATGCCGTACACCGGGAAGTCGGCGGCGACGAGGGTGCGGCGGGCGAGGTCCTCCTGGACGGCCAGGAACTCCTCCAGATCACCGGCCGGGGACCCGTCGGGGTACCCGTCCACGGGTTCGCCGGCGCAGTGGTCCGGGTGCCCGTCCGGGCGTTCCCGCAGGTGGCCCCCCGCGCGGTCGCACGGGTCCACCGTCCCCGGACCGTCCCCGTACCGGCCGTCCCGGCCCCCTCCGCTCGTCCGCGTCATCCCGCGCCGCACCCCCTGCCTCGCCGTCCTCACCGTGCCGTCGACACCCGGGCAACGATACGTGGCCCGACCTGCCGGGTCATCAGGCCCTTTGCGCACCGGGCGGATCGGGCGCCCCGCCGGACGGCCCCGCCCGGGGCGCCGCTGTCGGTCCCCCTCCCCAGGGTCCGTCTTCAAACCCCCGTCGTCCGCCCGGCCGGCAGGCGGGGGTTTGAAGAGGGACCCTAGGCTGGCGGGCATGACAGCAACCACGTCCTTCCCGGCCCGGCTCAGCATCGTCACCCTCGGTGTGGCCGACCTCGACCGCAGTGCCCGCTTCTACGAGGCGCTCGGCTGGCACCGCTCCGCCGTGTCCAGCCCGGAGATCGTCTGGTTCCGCACCGCCGACTCGGTGCTCGGCCTCTTCCCGCACGAGGAGCTGGCCGCGGACGCGGGCGTACCGTCCGCCGGCGAACCGGCCTTCCGCGGCGTCACCCTCGCCGTGAACCTGGAGTCCCCGGCCCTGGTGGACGCCGCCCTGGAGACGGCGGTGGCGGCCGGCGCCATCGTGGTCAAGGCACCGGCCGCCACCCACTGGGGCGGTTACTCCGGGTACTTCGAGGACCCGGACGGCCACCTCTGGGAGCTGGCCCACAACCCGTTCTTCGCCTTCACCCAGGACGGCTCGCTGGACCTGCCGAACTGACCGGCGGAACCGGGGCTCAGCCCTGGGAGCGGGCCTTGAACGCCGCCTTGCGGGCCTCCTTCGCCACCGCCCGGTCCGGATGCAGCTCGCCGACCGCCTCCAGCACGTCCGCCGTGTAGGGGTGCTCGACCCGCCACAGCTCGCCGAAGTAGCCCACCGGGTCGTCCGTCACCGGCAGCTCGGCGACCAGGTCGCGCAGCTGGTCCGGATCGCCGCCGGTGTCCAGCAGCTGCGCCGCGAAGGCGTCCACGACCGTCCACAGCGCCATCGCCCGGTCCGGCACCGGCACGTCCGGCAGGCCGAGCGAGACCAGCCAGGCCCGCGCGCCGCCGCCCAGCTCCGGGTCGTCCAGCACCTCCCGGACGGCCGGCTCGGCGGGCGCGCCGAGCAGGGTCAGCGCCGAGTGGCAGAGCAGCCGCCGCATCGGGGCGTACGCGTCGGTGCCGCGCGCCGCCGCCAGCAGCTCGCGCGCCGCCGCCACCGGCTCCCGGCCGGCCACCCAGACCTTCAGCTCCTCCTCGGGCAGCACATTGGCGGCCTCACTGATCCCGCGCAGCAGGTCGGCGGCGTCGCCCCGGGCCAGGTCCCCGACCAGCGGCGCGTCGTAGCCGTCCTCCAGCAGCCACTGCCGGATCCCGTACTGGCCCAGCGGGGTGAGCCGGACCAGCCCGAACCGGGCGGACTCCGCCTCGTCCAGCTCGGCCGGCCCGTCCGGACCGGGGGCCTCCCCTTCCTCCTCCTCGTCGAAGAGCTCGGGGTCGATCGGCCGGTACTCCAGCAGACCCAGCTCGGCGAGGTCGGCGAGCATCGGGTCCAGGGAGACCATCACCTCGGTGATGTCGCCGAGCAGCTCGTCGCTCGGCTCCTCGCCCTCCGGGACCACCAGCAGCGCCGCCAGCACGCCCAGCGGCACCGTCTCGTTGCCCGGCTCGGCGAAGGCGGTGGTCTCGTAGAGCACCTGGAGCGCCTCGTCGAGCAGTTCGGCGGCCTCGTCGCGGGCGTCCTCGACCTCGTTCAGGCCGTCCTCGTCGGTCTCGTCCTCCGCCTGGCCGGACTCCAGCTCCTGCGAGTCGGCCTCCACCGCCAGCTCGCGGACGATCCCGGCGGCCGTCAGCCACAGCTCCAGGACGGTGTCGGCGTCCCCCTCCTCGGCCGGCTCCAGGTCCGGGCCGGGGATCGCCACGTGCTCGCCGGCGGCCGTGGTGCCGATCTCCACCAGGTCCAGGTCACAGGCCAGCGACCAGGCGCGCATCGCCTCGACCACCGCCTCCTCCGGTGCGTCCCCCTCCTCGGGGGCCAGGCCCAGCAGCCGGGCGGCCGGGGCCCGGTCCGGGCCGGTGAGGTCGCCGAACTCGTCCACCGCGCGGTGCGGGGCGGTCCAGCGGGCCAGCTTCAGCGCCCAGCCGAGCATCGGGACGGCCTTCGCCTGCTCGGCCAGCCCGGCCTCGGACGGCAGGGTGACCGGTGGTACCAGCACGGCCGCGTCGTCCAGGTCGTCGTCGTCCAGCCCGTGCGCGGCGAACGCCCCGTACAGATCCTGCAGCTCCAGGTCGGCGGGCAGCACCGCGCCCTCGCCCGGCGCACCCGCCGCCGGGGTGTCGGCGTTCCTACGACGTCGTGCGGCCATCGTTGCGCGTTCTCCCTACGCCGAGCGGTCAGCCGGCCGAACCGCGGAGATCACCTCCGCGTCACCGGTCCACCACCTCAGCGTATAGGCCGGGCACCCCCGACGCCCGGCCTCGAGGGGCGCGCGCCGGAACCGCGCGCCCACCCCTTATCCTTCGAAGTCGGTACCGCGCACAACCCCGCGCGCGCCGACGGGCAACGTAGCCCCCCTCTCAGCTCACCTGCCCCACCAGGGAGCCCGCACCGAGGCCACCACCACAGCGCCGCCAGGACGGGCGCGCCGGCACACCCCGCCGACCCGGGTGGTGCCCGGCCACAGGAGACCCCTGCCATGGCGGACCTCTCCCCCGCCGGCTCCGGCCTGCGCACCGCGCAGTTCCACGGACGCCGACTGTCGGAGGCCCTGCTTCCCCTGGAGCTCGCGCCCCGCGCCCAGCTCCAGCTCTCCGCGATCAGCCGCTGGAACGCGCTGCGCGGAGTGCGCGTCGGCCTCGTCGCCGCCGCCCTGCTGCTCATGCTGATCGGCGCCAACCTGGCCACGCCGATCTACTCGCTCCTCCAACAGCAGCTGCACCTGACCGCGCTCGACACCACCGTGCTCTTCGCGATCTACGTGTTCGCGCTGGTCCCGGTGCTGGCCGTGGTCGGCCACTGGTCCGACCACCTCGGCCGGCGCGCCCTGATCCTGCCCGCCGTCGCGCTGTCCGCCGTCGGCGACGTCGTGTTCGCCACCTCCGGCAGCTTCTGGCAGCTCGCCGCCGGCCGCGCCGTCCAGGGCATCGCCGTCGGTCTGACCACCGCCGCCGCCGGTGCCGCCCTCAGCGATCTGATGCCCGACCGCCCCACCCTGGCCGCCAAGATCACCCTGGCCTGTTCCGCCGGCGGCGTCGCCCTCGGCCCGGTGATCGGCGCCCTGCTGGCCGGGGGTTCCGACCCCCTGCTGTCGCCCTTCCTGCTGCACGCCGTCGCGCTGCTCGCGCTCTGCGTGCCGCTCGCCCTGGTCCACCCCCGGATGCCCGGCCGCAACCGCCCGCCGGCCTCCCCGCCCCGCATCACCACCCCGGCGCACCTGCGCCCCCAGCGCCCCCGCCTGCCGCGCACCGGCCGCCGCGACTTCCTGCTCGCGGCCTCGGCCGGCTTCATCTCCTACGCGGTCTTCGGCGTCTACCTCAGCCTGGCCCCGGCCTTCGCCGCCAAGCTGCTGCACACCGACTCCAAGCTGTCCGGCGCCGTGGTCGCGGCCCTGCTGCTCGGCTCCTCCGCCGTCGCCCAGCTGCTCGTCCCCCCGACCGCCGACCGTGTGGTCATCGCCCTCGGCATGACCGGCCTGGCCACCGGCCTCGCCCTGGTCGTCACCGCCCAGTACACCGGCACCCCCGCCCTGCTCTTCATCGGCAGCGTCCTCGGCGGCGCCTGCCAGGGCATCGCCTTCCGCTCCCTCTTCACCACCGCCGTCACCGCGATGCACCCCGAACGGCGGGGCTCCGAACTCTCCTCCCTCTGGATCATCGTCTACCTCGGCTCCTCCCTCCCCATCGTCGCCGTCGGCGCCCTCGTCCAGACCTACGGCCTCCTCCCCGCCACCAGCGGCTTCACCCTCCTCGCCGCCCTCCTCTGCACCGCCCTGGCCCTCGCCGTGGCCCGCAAGCCCAAGCACGGCTGACCCCCCACAGCAATGCCGCCGCCCCGGAACCAACGTTCCGGGGCGGCGGCATTTCACCAGGCCCTACACGCTCCAGGGCTTCCACGCATCGGTTCGATCTCGACACCGAACGGCTCCGGCAGCCGAACGGCCTCGCCGAACTTCCACTCGCCCAGGGTTTCGTACGTCCCCTCGCCCTTGTTCGGCTCGCCGAACAAGGTGACACCCGGCTGCCGTGGATCGCGGTCGACCAGCAGGTAATACGGCACTCCGCTCCGCGCGTACCCGCTCCACTTGGTCGGCTTGATCTGTCGCCCGAACATGGGGCGACGATCATGGCGGGCATTGGACGAGGACGTCACCTCGACGACCAGCTCAATGTCGTGTGGGTGGAGGTGCAGGACGTCCTCCGCCCGCTTCGCCGCCTCGGTCTCCTTGTGCAGCAGCACCAGGTCGGGGACGTAGCCGTCCCCGACCGGGACCAGATCCAGGTTGATCGCCTGAACGGCCCGCCAGGGAAAGGCGTTCTCCAGGAAGAGGGCCCGCTCGAAGCCCCGTTGGATGTCGGAGAGGATCCCCCCGTGGGCGAATACCGGCGCCGGCGACACGACGATCTCTCCTCCGATCACCTCGACCCGCGTACCGTCGTCCGGGAGCCGGAGGTAGTCGTCCAGCTCGCCCCGGACCCACATGGCGTACGGCGAGTCAGGCAGGAGCAACTGCGCGAACGCAACCACCGACATGACTCGCTCCCTCCGAGGTCGCGGCACCAGCCTGGCCGCCCGCTCGCAGATATACCACTGCCGCGCGAACCTTTCCTCCGAAGGAGCGGTTTACGCGGCAGCGTGTTGACGATCGGCGGATCTCAGACATTGATCGTCGGCGGCAAGGTCGAGCCGACCGACGCGAGCCCCGAGAACGCCCTGTTCCGCGAGGCGCGCGAGGCGCCTTCGAGAGACGGGGCGCGCGAACGCCGCTGCCCCGGAACGGACGTTCCGGGGCAGCGGCGTTCGCGCGGTGGTCTCAGACGTTGAAGCCGAGGGCGCGGAGCTGCTCGCGGCCGTCGTCGGTGATCTTGTCGGGGCCCCACGGCGGCATCCAGACCCAGTTGATCCGCAGGTCCTGGACGAGGCCGTCGGTGGCGGTCTTGGCCTGGTCCTCGATCACGTCGGTCAGCGGGCAGGCCGCCGAGGTGAGGGTCATGTCGATGGTGGCCACGTCGGACTCGTCGATGTGGACGCCGTAGATCAGGCCGAGGTTGACGACGTCGATGCCCAGTTCGGGGTCGACGACGTCCATCAGGGCCTCGGTCAGGTCCTCGACGGAGACGGTGCCGGCGCTGGTGCCGACCGGCCCGGTGGCCGTCTCCTCCGCGGCGGAGGTGGTTTCGTCGCTCATGTGGTGTCCTCAGTCGGTGACGGCGGGGTGCTCGGCGAGGGCCTTGGCGGTGGCGTCCTTCCAGGCCATCCAGCTGAGCAGGGCGCACTTGACCCGGGCCGGGTACTTGGAGACGCCGGCGAACGCGACGGCGTCCTCCAGCACCTCCTCGTCGCCCTCGGCCTGGCCCTTGCTCTGCATCAGCTCCAGGAAGGCCTCCTGGACCGCCTGCGCCTCGCCCACGGTCTTGCCGACCACCAGGTCGTTCAGCACCGAGGCACTGGCCTGGCTGATCGAACAGCCCTGGGACTCGTACGAGACGTCCGCGACGGTGGCGCCGTCGAGCTTCACCCGCAGGGTGATCTCGTCGCCGCAGGTCGGGTTGACGTGGTGCACCTCGGCGTCACCGTCGCGCAGACCCTTGCCGTGCGGGTTGCGGTAGTGGTCCAGGATGATGTCCTGGTACATCGAGTCGAGCTTCATGGTCGCGTTGCCCCGTCCCGTCAGCCGAAGAAGTTCCGGACGTGGTGCAGGCCGTCGATCAGCGCGTCGACCTCGCCCGGCGTCGAGTACAGGTAGAACGACGCCCGCGTGGTCGCCGGAATTCCGTACCGCAGGCAGACCGGCCGCGCGCAGTGGTGACCGACGCGCACCGCGATGCCCTGCTCGTCGAGCACCTGGCCCACGTCGTGCGGGTGGATGTCGCCCAGGGTGAACGAGATCGCCGCGCCGCGGTCGACCGCCGTGCGCGGGCCGATGATCCGCAGGTCCGGGACCTCCAGCAGCCGCTCGACCGCGTACGCGGTGATGGCGTGCTCATGGGCGGCGATCCGCTCCATGCCGATGCCGGACAGGTAGTCGATGGCCGCGCCGAGCCCGACCGCCTGGGCGATCGGCGGGGTGCCGGCCTCGAACTTGTGCGGCGCCGGGGCGTAGGTGGACGAGCCCATGGTGACGGTCTCGATCATCTCGCCGCCGCCGAGGAACGGCGGGAGGTCCTCCAGCAGCTCCTGGCGGCCCCAGAGCACGCCGATGCCGGTCGGGGCCAGCATCTTGTGTCCGGTGAAGGCGACGAAGTCGGCCTCCAGCGCCTGGACGTCCAGCACCATGTGCGGGGCGGCCTGCGAGGCGTCGATCACGACCAGCGCGCCGACGTCCTGCGCCTTGCGCACGATCGCCTCGACCGGGTTGACGGTGCCGAGCAGGTTGGAGACCAGGGTGAAGGAGACCACCTTGGTCTTCTCGGTGATCAGCTCGTCGATGTCGGACAGGTCGAGCCGGCCCTCGTCGGTCAGCCCGAACCACTTCAGCTTCGCGCCGGTGCGCTGCGCGAGCAGCTGCCACGGCACGATGTTGGAGTGGTGCTCCATCTCCGTGATGACGATCTCGGAGTCCTTGTCGACCCGGTACGGCTCGTCGGCCCAGCCGAGCATGTTGGCGACCAGGTTGAGCGACTCGGAGGCGTTCTTGGTGAAGATCACCTCGTCGCGGCTCGGCGCGTTGACGAACGCCGCCACCTTGTCCCGGGCGCCCTCGTACAGCGCCGTGGCCTCCTCGGCGAGCACGTGCACGCCGCGGTGGACGTTGGCGTTGTGCCGCTCGTAGTAGGCGTTCAGCGCGTCGAGCACCTGGCGGGGCTTCTGCGAGGTGGCCGCGTTGTCCAGGTAGACCAGCGGCTTGTCGTCGTGCAGCAGGCGCTGCAGGACCGGGAAGTCCTTGCGGATCGCGTCGGTGTCGAGCAGGCCCGGCAGGACCGCCGACTCGTGCGTACGGGTCACTCGGACGCGCCACCCTTCACGTAGGCCTCGTAGCCCTCCTCCTCCAGCTTGTCGGCCAGCTCGGCACCGCCGGACTCGACGATGCGGCCGCCCGCGAAGACGTGGACCTGGTCGGGCTTGATGTACCGCAGGATGCGGGTGTAGTGGGTGACCAGCAGGGTGCCCACCTCACCGGTCGAACGCACCCGGTTGATGCCCTCGGAGACGACCCGCAGCGCGTCGACGTCCAGGCCGGAGTCGGTCTCGTCGAGGATCGCGATCTTCGGCTTGAGCAGCTCCAGCTGGAGGATCTCGTGGCGCTTCTTCTCACCGCCGGAGAAGCCCTCGTTGACGTTGCGCTCGGCGAAGGCCGGGTCCATCTGGAGGGCGGCCATCGCCTCCTTGACCTCCTTCACCCACAGCCGCAGCTTGGGGGCCTCGCCGCGGACGGCGGTGGCGGCGGTGCGCAGGAAGTTGGAGACCGAGACACCGGGGACCTCGACCGGGTACTGCATCGCCAGGAAGACGCCGGCCCGGGCGCGCTCGTCGACGGACATCTCCAGGACGTCCTCGCCGTCCAGCAGGACGGAGCCGCCGGTGACGGTGTACTTGGGGTGGCCGGCCAGCGAGTAGGCCAGGGTGGACTTGCCGGAGCCGTTCGGACCCATGATCGCGTGGGTCTCGCCCTGCTTCACGGTCAGGTCGACGCCCTTCAGGATCTCCCGGGGGCCGTTCTCCGCCTCGACGGAGACGTGCAGGTCGCGGATTTCAAGGGTAGCCATATGTACTCAGGACTCCTGGTTGACGGAGACGAGCACATCGTCCCCTTCGATCTTTACGGGGTAGACAGCGACCGGCTTGGTGGCGGGCAGGCCGGAGGGCTTGCCGGTGCGCAGGTCGAAGCTGGAGCCGTGCAGCCAGCACTCGATCATGCAGTCCTCGACCTCGCCCTCGGAGAGCGAGACGTTCGCGTGCGAGCAGATGTCGTTGATCGCGAACACCCCCTCGTCGGTGCGGACGACGGCGACCGGGACGCCGTTGAGGTCGACGCGCTTGGGCACGTCCTCAGCCAGTTCGCTCAGCGCGCAGGCGCGAAGGAAGCTCATCGGTGTCAGACCGCCGCTTCCAGCTCGGACTCGATCTTCTCCATGAGGTGGTCCTGGATCTCGGCGACGCCGATCTGCTGGACCAGCTCGGCGAAGAAGCCGCGCACCACCAGGCGGCGGGCCTCGTCGGCCGGGATGCCGCGGGACTGCAGGTAGAAGAGCTGCTCGTCGTCGAAGCGGCCGGTGGCGGAGGCGTGGCCGGCGCCGACGATCTCGCCGGTCTCGATCTCCAGGTTCGGCACGGAGTCGACCCGGGCACCGTC
Source organism: Kitasatospora sp. NPDC097605 (assembly GCF_040302725.1). Classification (NCBI taxonomy): domain Bacteria; kingdom Bacillati; phylum Actinomycetota; class Actinomycetes; order Kitasatosporales; family Streptomycetaceae; genus Kitasatospora; species Kitasatospora sp. NPDC097605. Next base: position 17,485 of record NZ_JBEOSF010000038.1, read on the forward strand.
GGTGAGCACCAGGTTGCGGTTGTGCTCGTAGGTGTCGGTGCCCTCGGCGGCGGCGCGGATCAGCACGTCGCCGATCCACACGGCGTGCGCGTCCTGGCCCTGCAGCGCGCCCTTGTAGACCACGTTGGAGCGGCAGTGCGGCGTGTCGTGGTCGATGACCAGCCGGTGCTCCAGGTGCTGGCCGGCGTCGGCGAAGTAGAGGCCGAACAGCTCGGCCTCGCCGCCCGGCGCGGCGTAGGTGACCCGCGGGTGCAGGCGGACCAGGTCGCCGCCGAAGGTGACGACGACGGACTTCAGCGAGGCGTCGCGGCCGATCAGCGCGGTGTGCTGGGCGGCGTGCACCGCGTCGCGGTCCCAGTCCTGCACCGAGACGAAGGTGAGCTTGGCGCCGTCGCCGAGCAGCAGCTCGACGTTGGCGGCCCGGGTGCCGGTGCCGGTGTGGTTCAGCAGCACGACGGCCTCGGCGAACGGCTTGACGTCGACGACCACGTGGGCGAAGCGGGTGCCGCCCTCGCCGTGCACGTCGATCCGCACCGGCTCGGTGAGCACCGTCTCCTTGGGGACGGTGACCACGAGCGCCTGCTCGAAGGCGCTGAACGCCTGCGCGGCGACCCGGTCGACCGGCTTGCCGGCCTTGCCGAGGCGGGCGTCGTCGCGGCCGACGGTCTCGGCGGTGACGCCCTCGGGCAGGCTCAGCTCGACCTTGTCCTCGCCCTTCTCGGCGTCGACGGCGGTGCCGTCGTGCAGGCCGCCGAGGCGGTGCAGCGGGGTGAACCGCCAGTCCTCCTCGCGGCCGGTGGGCACCGGGAAGTCCGCGACGTCGTAGGACGGCTCGACCGCGACGCGGGCGTCGATCGGCTGCCGGACGGTGTCCCGGCCGGTGCCGGGGCCGGCCAGCTGGGCGCCGGCACCGGCGGTGCCGACCTCGATCGAACCGGCGGTGGTGGAGCCGGGGGTGTTCCCGGTGACATTCACAGGCGTGTCAGCCATGGCTGTTCGTTGTGCTCTCTTCCTCAAAAAACGTGTCGACGGACGGCGGGGCGGTCGGCGGGTCAGCCGACGGAGCCCTCCATCTGCAGCTCGATCAGCCGGTTCAGCTCCAGCGCGTACTCCATCGGCAGCTCGCGGGCGATCGGCTCGACGAAGCCGCGGACGATCATCGCCATGGCCTCGAACTCGGTCATGCCGCGGCTCATCAGGTAGAAGAGCTGGTCCTCGCTGACCTTGGAGACGGTCGCCTCGTGGCCCATGGACACGTCGTCCTCGCGGACGTCCACGTACGGGTAGGTGTCCGAGCGCGAGATGGTGTCGACCAGCAGCGCGTCGCAGAGCACGTTGGACTTGGCGCCCTTGGAGCCCTCGCCGATCTCGATCAGACCGCGGTAGGAGGTGCGGCCGCCGCCCCGGGCCACCGACTTGGAGACGATGTTGGAGGAGGTGTTCGGCGCCATGTGGACCATCTTGGCGCCGGCGTCCTGGTGCTGGCCCTCGCCGGCGAAGGCGATGGACAGGGTCTCGCCCTTGGCGTGCTCGCCCATCAGGTAGACGGCCGGGTACTTCATGGTGACCTTGGAACCGATGTTGCCGTCGATCCACTCCATGGTCGCGCCCTCGTACGCCACGGCGCGCTTGGTGACCAGGTTGTAGACGTTGTTCGACCAGTTCTGGATGGTCGTGTAGCGGCAGCGGCCGCCCTTCTTGACGATGATCTCCACGACCGCCGAGTGCAGGGAGTCGGAGGAGTAGATCGGCGCGGTGCAGCCCTCGACGTAGTGGACGTAGGCGTCCTCGTCGACGATGATCAGCGTCCGCTCGAACTGGCCCATGTTCTCGGTGTTGATCCGGAAGTAGGCCTGCAGCGGGATGTCGACGTGCACGCCCTTCGGCACGTAGATGAAGGAGCCGCCGGACCAGACCGCCGTGTTCAGCGCGGCGAACTTGTTGTCGCCGGCCGGGATGACGGTGCCGAAGTACTCCTTGAAGATCTCCGGGTGCTCGCGCAGCGCGGTGTCGGTGTCCAGGAAGATGACGCCCTGCTCCTCCAGGTCCTCACGGATCTGGTGGTAGACGACCTCGGACTCGTACTGGGCGGCGACGCCGGCGACCAGGCGCTGCTTCTCCGCCTCCGGGATGCCGAGCTTGTCGTACGTCGCCTTGATGTCCGCCGGCAGGTCCTCCCAGGACTCGGCCTGCTTCTCGGTGGAGCGGACGAAGTACTTGATGTTGTCGAAGTCGATGCCGGACAGGTCGGAGCCCCAGGTCGGCATGGGCTTCTTCCCGAACAGCTTGAGGCCCTTGAGACGCAGGTTCAGCATCCACTCGGACTCGTTCTTCTTGGCCGAGATGTCGCGGACGACGTCCTCGTTCAGTCCGCGCTTGGCGGCGGCGCCGGCCACGTCCGAGTCGGCCCAGCCGTACTCGTAAGTGCCCAGGCCTTCGAGCTCGGGGTGCGAAACGGTGTCAGTCATGCGGGCTTCCTAACGCGCGGACGCTGAATCTTCGGTGGACGTACCGGCAGTCGGCGCGGCACCGGTGTCCCGGCCCGCGGCGGTGCGCAGGGCGGGCGACGATGCGGCACCGGGTGCCGGCACATAGGTGGTGCAGACCCCGTCGCCGTGGGCGATGGTGGCCAGCCGTTGCACATGGGTGCCCAGCAGCTGGGAGAAGACCTCGGTCTCCGCCTCGCACAGCTGCGGGAACTGCTCGGCGATGTGCGCGACCGGGCAGTGGTGCTGGCAGAGCTGGGCGCCCGCCGGGGCCTTCGCCGCGGCCGACGGGACCCGCCGCACCGTGGCAGCGTACCCGTCGGCGCTCAGCGCCTGGGCGAGTGCCTCGGTGCGCTCCGCCGCCCCGGCGGTGCGCAGCGCCTCCAGGTACTTCTCCGCCTGCCGGCCGAACCGGGCCCGGGCGAAGGCGGCGACCGCCTCCTCGCCGGCCTTGCCGCCCCCCACGGAGTCGGAGATCCAGCGCAGGGCGTCGGCCGCGAGCTGGTCGTACTCCTGGTAGAAGGCGTCCCGGCCGGCGTCGGTGAGGGCGAAGACCTTGGCCGGGCGGCCCCGGCCCCGGCTGCCGTAGACCTTCTGCTCACGGGACTCGACCAGACCGGTGGCCGCGAGTCCGTCCAGGTGACGGCGGACGGCGGCGGCGGTGAGGCCGAGCCGGCTCGCCAGGTCGGCGGCGGAGGAGGGGCCGTGGTCCAGGATCGAGCGGGCGACCCGGTCGCGGGTGGCGCGGTGGCCGTCCAGCAGCACCTCGGCGGCCGTCGCGGGCACGGCGCAGCCGGGGGCCGACTCGGCCTCCTGCTGCGTGGGGTGCTCGCGCATGTTTTTCACAACACCAGTGTTGCGTAATTACTTCCGCCGGGACAAGCCGTGATCCAGGCCTCACCCGTGTCATCTGTCACGCAGGCAAGCCTTACCTGACCAGCGGATGAAGTGATCAAGCCCAGTGTGCAAACGCCCTGTTGGGGCCTCTTAGACTCACCCGTATGCAATCCGAACCCGCGGTCCAGATCACCGGGCTGGTCAAGCGCTACGGGGACAAGCCCGCGGTGGACGGTCTCGACCTCAGCATCGCGCGCGGCACGGTGACCGCCGTTCTCGGCCCCAACGGCGCCGGCAAGACCACCACCATCGAGACCTGCGAGGGCTACCGCCGCCCCGACGCCGGCACGGTGCGGGTGCTCGGCCTCGACCCGGTCGCCCAGGGCGCCGAGCTGCGCCCCCGGATCGGGGTGATGCTGCAGTCCGGCGGCGTCTACGCGGGAGCCCGCGCCGTCGAGATGCTCCGGCACACCGCCGAGCTGCACGCCCACCCGCTGGACGTGGACGCGCTGGTCGAGCGGCTCGGCCTCGGTTCCTGCGGCCGCACCACCTACCGCCGGCTCTCCGGCGGCCAGCAGCAGCGGCTCGCCCTGGCGATGGCCGTGGTCGGCCGCCCCGAGCTGGTCTTCCTGGACGAGCCGACCGCCGGCCTGGACCCGCAGGCCCGCCGGGCCACCTGGGAGCTGGTCCGCGACCTGCGCCGGGACGGCGTCACCGTGGTGGTCACCACCCACCACATGGAGGAGGCCGAGCAGCTCGCCGACCGGGTGGCCATCGTCGACCGCGGCCGGGTGATCGCCGAGGGCAGCCCGGAGGAGCTCTGCCGCGGCGGCGCCGAGTCCACCGTGCGCTTCGACGGCCCGCCCGGGCTGGACCTCGCCACCCTGCTCAAGGAGCTGCCCGAGGGCGCCACCGCCGCCGAGACCGCGCCCGGCGGCTACCGCGTCGAGGCGCCGGTCGACCCGCAGCTGCTGGCCACCGTCACCGCCTGGTGCGCGGCCGGCGGGATCATGCCCGAACGGCTCGCGGTGCAGCGCCGCAGCCTCGAAGACGTCTTCCTCGACCTGACCGGACGGGACCTGCGCTCATGACCGCCGACTACTCCCCCCGGCCCGGCGCCGCGCCGGTCGGCCGGATGCTGCTCGCGCAGACCGCGTTCGAGACCCGGATGCTGCTGCGCAACGGTGAGCAGCTGCTGCTCACCGTGATCATCCCGACGGTGCTGCTGGTGCTGTTCTCCGCCGTCGACATCGTCGCCGTCGAGGGGCCCGGCAAGCGGGTCGACTTCCTCGCCCCGGGACTGCTCGCGCTCGCGGTGATGTCCACCGCCTTCACCGGCCAGGCCATCGCCACCGGCTTCGAGCGCCGCTACGGCGTGCTGAAGCGGCTGGGCGCCAGCCCGCTCCCCCGCTGGGCGCTGCTCACCGCGAAGACCGGCTGCGTGCTGGTCACCGAGGCGCTCCAGGTGGCGCTGCTGTCGGTGATCGCGCTGGCGCTCGGCTGGTCCCCGCAGGGCAACCCGCTCAGCGTGCTCGCCCTCCTGGTGCTCGGCACCGCCGCCTTCTCCGGCCTCGGCCTGCTGATGGCCGGCACCCTGCGCGCGGAGGCGACGCTGGCCGCCGCCAACCTGGTCTTCGTCCTGCTGCTGCTGGCCGGCGGAGTGATCGTCCCGCTCTCGAAGTTCCCCGCCGCCGTCCAGTCCGCCCTGGAACTCCTCCCGATCGCCGCCCTCTCCGACGGCCTGCGCACCGTCCTGCAGACCGGCGCCGGCACCCCCTGGGCCGACCTCGGCATCCTGGCCGTCTGGGCGGTCGCCGCCCTCGCCGCCGCCGCCCGCTTCTTCCGCTGGGAGTAGCCGCCGGCCCCGGACGCGACGGAACGGCCCCCGGCTCGATGGATGAGCCGGGGGCCGTCGTCGCTGTGGTCCGGTGCTCCGGATCAGCCCTCGGTGTTGCCGCGGCGACGGCGGGCGAGGAGCACGAGGGCGCCGCCGAGGAGCACGACACCGCCGCCGACGGCCGCGATCACCGGGGTGGCGTCGCTGCTACCGGTCTGCGCGAGAGCCGGCGCGACCGGGGTCTGGGTGGCGGTCGGGGTCGGGGTCGGCGTCACCGTACGACTGGGCGTGGGGGTCGGGGTGAGCGTCGGGGTGGGCGTGGGGGTCGGGGTCGGCGTCGGCGTCGGGGTGGGAGTCGGCGTCGGCGTGGGCGTGGGGGTGGGCGTGGGGGTGGGCGTCGGGGTCGCGCAGACCGGGATCGTCTTGGTCTCGGTCTTGTTCCAGTCCGTGTTCTTCGGGTCCTCGGTGGTGGTCACCACGAGGGTGGCGTCGACCGGCGCGCTGTGCGCGGCCACCGGGAAGCTCTGGTGGAACTCCTTGCCGAACTCCTTCTGGTCCAGCACCTTCACGCCGTCGATGCTCAGGCTGACGGCGTTCTTGATGCCCGTCTCGGTGCTGTAGTTGGTCAGGTCGACCGTGATCGTGTCGCAGGTCACCTTCCAGGTCGGCACATGGGCCGAAGCACTGGTCGCCAGCACCACCGGCAGCAGGGCCGCGGCCGCCGCCGTTCCCGCGATCGCCGCGCCGGTTCCGATCCTGGTCTGCCGCCGCTGTCGCGCCATCTCGTTGTCCCCTCCGAACGGTCTTGTGCAGCAGGCGTGTTGAGTGGAACAGCGGTGGCCCGCTACGACTGTCCGGGGGACTCTACCGGCACCCCCGTACCTCGCCACACCCCACTGCGCGGCCGGATTTCCTCTATCCGTCCGCTCCCGCATGTGCATCGACAGCCCATCACGCCCGCTGCCTCGGCGGACACCGCTTCGGCCAACTTGAAATGAACTCCGTCACAGTGGCCGAAAAGCGCGACCCCCGGTGATCGTTCGCGATCACCGGGGGTGCCTGATCGGGCAGTTCGGACCACTATCGGTCCGACAGCCTCCTGCGGCGGATTCAGGCCTGGCCCGCCGCCTTACGCCGACGCGCGACCAGGACCAGCGCGCCACCGGCGGCGATGACCACCGCGCCGCCGATCGCCAGCGGCACGACCGGGCCGGAGCCGGTGTGGGCGAGGTCGCCCCCGGCGTCGGCCTGGGCCGAGGGGCTCGCCGAGGCGCCCGGCGCGGCCGCCGAACCCGAGGCGGAGGCCGACGGGCTCGCCGAGGCACCGCCGGGCGGGTGGGCCGTGGCCGACGCGGACGGGCTGCCCGAACCGCCCGGCGTCACGGACGGACCAGGGGTGCCCGGGGTGGCCGGCGTGCTCGGCGTCCCGGAGGTGCCCGGGGTGGCCGGCGTCGACGGCGTGGTGGTGGCGGACGGCGTACCGGTCGGCACCACCACCGGCGGCGTGGTGGCCGGGGTGGTCGGCGGCGTGGTGGGCGGCACCACGCCCGGCAGGCAGCCGGTGAACGGGTAGTGGTGCGTCTCCGCACCGCCCTTGCCGGTCAGCGACTTGACGATGACCGAGCCGTTCACGGGGGCGGCCGAGCCGAGGTCGAACGCGGCGTTCGGCGCCAGCACGGTGCCGGACCAGGCGGCCAGGCTGCTCTTGACCACCTTGGTGGCGGTCGGGAAGTTCCAGAGCAGCTTGGAGCGGACGGCGCCGCCGTGCGCGCTCTGCACCTTGTCGTCCAGGACGTAGGCCTTCTTGCCCTCGTCCCACAGGTGGAAGCCGGTGGTCTTCGCGGCGGCCTGGTCGTACGACGCGCCGGTCACGGTGACCACGGTGACCGCGCCGGCCGGCACCTTCACGAAGATGTCGGTGGCGCCCTGCAGGGTGGCGGCGGAGACGGTGAAGCTGTTGAACTTCGCGTCGCCGCTGGTGAGGTGGAGCTCCTTGCCCTTGGCCTCGACGGTGGCACCGGCGGTCTGCGGCAGCCCCGCCAGCGTGGTGGCGACGGCGCGCGCCTTGGCGAACTCGGCGGCGAAGTCGATCGGCGAGCTGCCCTGGCCGACGCTGCCCTGATGGGCCTGGATCACGGCGGCGTCGGGCTTCGAGCCGTAGACGCCGTTACCCTTCATCACCTGGGTGTTGCCGCCGGTCAGCTTGCCCGCGACGACCAGGGCGTTGCCGCCGGGCAGCGCCTTGACCTGGTCCGCGGTCAGCTCCTGGCCGACCGAGAAGCCGCCGGTGAAGTCGGCGTTGCCGCCGACCGCCACCGCACCCTCGGCGTCCGGCGTGTGGGTGTCGTCACCCTCGACGAACTCACCGTAGAGGTTGGCGACCCCGAGGCTCAGGCACTGGTTCGGGTCGGCGGCGTGGGCGGCGGCCGGGGCTACCAGCCCGGCCAGAACGAGTGATCCACCGAGCGCGAGCGCTGCGGCGGGAACGGATATGCGCATGTGCAGGATCTCCGCTTACGTGCGGGGGTGGGAGGGGTCCACCTGAAAAAGGTATGGACCAAACCGCACTCTTTCGGCCAAACGGGTGATTGGTCAAGACCAATGACCGCCTTGCCCGAACAGTCCTTTTTGCTCCCTCTTTACGGTCCATGGGTTTACCGCTAAGTCGACACGGGAAAGCTTCTCCGTTCACCCCGCGCCACGGTGTCCGCCCCGCCCGAAGATCGCCTGTAAGGCCGCATACCATGGACGCCGTGCCTAACACCACCCCCTTCTCCCTGCTCGCCGAGCGCTGGCAGCCCTCCGCCGCCGTGGTCAAGCGCGCCGCGTTCGCCGCGCTGGTGATGAGCGTGGTGATCGTCGTCACCGGCGGTGCCGTCCGGCTCACCGCCTCCGGCCTCGGCTGCACCACCTGGCCGCGCTGCACCGACGAGAGCCTCACCCCGACCGCCGAGATGGGCTTCCACGGCGTCGTCGAGTTCGCCAACCGGATGCTCACCTACGTGCTGAGCGCCGCCGTCGGCTGGGCGATCCTCGCCGCCCGCTGCCACCGCCCCTGGCGGCACAGCCTGACCAAGCTCGGCTGGGCGCAGTTCTGGCTGGTGATGAGCAACGCCGTGCTCGGCGGCATCACCGTGCTCACCGGCCTCAACCCCTACACCGTCGCGCTGCACCTGATCGCCGCGATGGCCCTGGTCTGGGTCGCGACGCTGATGTGGGAGCGCAGCAAGGAGGGCGACGGCCCGGCCCGCCTCCTGGTGGCCGAGCCCATCAAGCGGCTCAGCTACGTCCTGGTCGGCGCGATCGGCCTGCTGGTCGCCGCCGGCACCCTGGTCACCGGCGCCGGCCATCACCCGGGCACGCCCAAGGACAACAAGATGGTCCCGCGCATCCCGCTGGACTACGACCGCCTCGCCCAGGCCCACGCCGACCTGGCCTTCGTCTCGATCGGCCTCTCGATCGCGGTGATCTTCGTCTTCGCCGCCGTCAAGGCCCCGCCCGCCGCCAAGGCCCGCGCCCGCGAACTCCTGATCGGCCTGCTGCTCCAGGCCGTGATCGGCTTCGCCCAGTACTTCACCGACGTCCCCGAACTCCTCGTCGGCCTCCACATGCTCGGCGCCACCCTCATCTGGATCGCCGCCCTCCGCATCCCCCTCGCCCTGCGCACCCGCGCCACCTCCCCGGCCGCCGCGGACGCCGCCACCTCCCGCACCCCCGAACCCGCGGCCGCCTGACGGCTCCCGTGCATGCCGAAGGCCCCGGTCGCATCGACCGGGGCCTTCGGCATGCACGGGAGCGGTGGGGTCAGCCGCCGAGCTGGATGCCGGCCATGCGCTTCCACTCGTAGGCGCCGGTCCTCACCTTGAGGCCCAGCTCGCCCTCGAAGGAGTCGTGCAGGGTGACCCCGGCGAGTTCGGCGGCGCGGCGGCCGATCGCGTAGCTGGGCGCGACCTGGTCGCCCCAGGTGCCGTCGGCGCCGACCACCACGATCCGGGTGGCGACCGCGCCGACGTACTCGACGACGCCGTCGGCGCTGCCGCCGTGCTGCGCGGCGAAGGCGGTCAGGTTCTTGGCGATGCGCTTGGCGCGGCGCTCGGCGCGGGCGTCCGGCGCGGCGGGGGTGGCGGTCTCTGCGCTGCTCATGCCCCGCATGCTACCCAGCGGTAGGGACGCTGGCGACGGGAGCGCCGTGTGCACCGGGCCACATACTGAGGGGGTGACCTTCGACGGCTGGCCGGCCGAGGCCCTCGACTTCTACGAGCACCTCGAAGCCGACAACTCCAAGACCTTCTGGCAGTCCCACAAGGCCCGGTACGAGCACGCCGTACGGGAGCCCATGGAGCGGCTGCTGGCCGAGCTGGAACCCGAGTTCGGGCCGGGCAGGATCTTCCGTCCCAACCGCGACGTCCGGTTCAGCGCCGACAAGTCCCCGTACAAGACCCACATCGGCGCCCATCTGCGGGCCGGCGGCTACGTCCAGCTCTCCGCCGACGGCCTGGCCTGCGGCAACGGGCTGTACCAGCTCGCCGCGGACCAGCTGGAGCGCTACCGCGCCGCGGTCGCCGAGGACGTCTCCGGCGCCGAGCTGGAGCGCGTGGTCGCCCGGGTCCGCGAGGCGGGCCCCGAGGTGGTCGGCCGGGACTCCCTGAAGTCCGCCCCGCGCGGCTACCCCAAGGACCACCCGCGGATCGCGCTGCTGCGCCACAAGGGGCTGATCGCCTGGCAGGAGTGGGCCCCCGGGCCCTGGCTGGGCACCCGACCGCGTACGAGCGGATCACCGGGTTCCTGCGCGCCTCGCAGCCGCTCAAGGACTGGCTGGACGGCCACGTGGGCCCGTCCGGGCTCCCCTCCCGCTGAGCGGAGAAGAAGCGGAGAAGAAGCAGAGGGGAAGCGGAAACGCAGAAGGCCCCGGTCGGATCGACCGGGGCCTTCTCTCAGCACATCACTTCACGAACGGATCCACCGCGATCACCACGAACAGCAGCGTCAGATAGGTGATCGACCAGTGGAACAGCCGCATCTCCTTGAGCTTGGCGCCCACCACCCCGGCCTTGGCCCGCGCGTACAGCGCGTGCGCCTCCTTGAGCCAGGCCGCGCCGAGCAGCACCGCCGCCACCGGGTAGAGCCAGCTGGTGTCGGCCAGCGGCCACAGCAGCAGCGAGACGCCCACCATCACCCAGGAGTAGGCGACGATCTGCTTGGCGACCGCCAGGTTGCCCTTGATCACCGGCAGCATCGGCACCCCGGCCCGGGCGTAGTCCTCGCGGACCTTCATCGACAGCGGCCAGTAGTGCGGCGGCGTCCAGAAGAAGATCACCAGGAAGAGCACCAGCGCCGACCAGGAGACCGAGTTGGTGACCGCCGCCCAGCCGACGAAGACCGGCATGCAGCCGGCGATCCCGCCCCAGACGATGTTCTGCGCGGTGCGCCGCTTGAGCCCCAGCGTGTAGACGAACACGTAGAACAGCAGGGCGCCGAGCGCCAGCGCCGAGGACAGCCAGTTGACCAGGACGCCCAGCCAGACCGTCGACAGGACGCCGAGCGCGATGCCGAACACCAGCGCCTCGCGCGGCGAGACCATGCCGGTGACGATCGGGCGCCGCTCGGTCCGGGACATCACCGCGTCGATGTCGCGGTCGATGTACATGTTGAGGGCGTTGGCGCCGCCCGCCGAGAGGTACCCGCCGAGGACCACCTTCAGCACCAGCAGCAGGTCCGGCACGCCGCGCTCCGCCAGGAACATCACCGGCACCGTGGTGATCAGCAGCAGCTCGATGATCCGCGGTTTGGTCAGTGCGACGAAGGCGCCGACACGGGCCCCGAACGGCCGTTGCGCAGGCGTCGCCCCGGTGACCCCGGCGGGACGGGATTCGACGGCGGTCACTAACACCCCAACTGAAGATGAATCCTCACAGGCGGCCACCGGAACGTTGTCTCCCGAATCGTCCGCTCTGCGCGTACCACGCCACCTTAGACGCTCCATATCTCCCCACCGGCCCCGGGGTGCCCCGGCGAGGCGGAACGCACACCCCCGGGTGAACCCCCGCCGCCCCGACCTGGAACGTTGCCGGCGCGACCCCCGCGGGGCCGGGGATCCCCCCTCCCGCACCCCGGAGAGGCGAACCGGACGGATCCGGGCGAGGGTGGACAAAGGGGCGGGCCGCGCCGACGCACGGTCGTCCACGGACCGTCCGGGGAATGACGGCCAACATGCCTGAGTTGTCCCACCACGGAGGGTGAGCCCCGGCCCGGACGGTAGGCTCGCCCACAGAAGCGGGATCTACCCTCCGTGACCGGCACCACCTCAGCGTCCGGCCCCAGCGACGTGGCCGACCCGGTCCCTCACGGGGTCACTCTTCACCATGGAAGGAGCCCTGAGACAGGGTGAGCACGACGCCGAATGCATTCGAGTGGTCGGACCTCGACGAGCGGACCGTCGACACGGCCCGCGTCCTGGCGATGGACGCGGTTCAGAAGGTCGGCAACGGACACCCCGGGACGGCCATGTCGCTGGCCCCGGCCGCCTACCTGATCTTCCAGCGCTTCCTGCGCCACGACCCCACCGACCCCGCCTGGGTCGGCCGTGACCGGTTCGTCCTCTCCCCCGGTCACACCAGCCTGACGCTCTACACGCAGCTCTACCTCTCCGGCTACGGCCTGGAGCTCGACGACCTCAAGGCCTTCCGGGTCGCCGGCAGCCGCACCCCGGGCCACCCCGAGCACGGCCACACCGCCGGCGTCGAGACCACCACCGGCCCGCTCGGCCAGGGCATCGCCAACGCCGTGGGCATGGCGATGGCCGCCCGCTTCGAGCGCGGCCTGTTCGACCCGGACGCCCCGGCCGGCGAGTCGCCGTTCGACCACACCGTCTGGGCCGTCGTCTCCGACGGCGACCTGGAGGAGGGCATCTCCGCCGAGGCCTCCTCGCTGGCCGGCCACCAGAAGCTCGGCAACCTGGTCGCCCTGTACGACGACAACCACATCTCGATCGAGGGCGACACCGAGACCGCCTTCTCCGAGGACGTCCTCAAGCGCTACGAGGCGTACGGCTGGCACGTCCAGCGCGTCACGCCGAAGGCCAACGGCGACATCGACGTCGCCGCGCTCGCCGAGGCGCTGGCCGCCGCGAAGGCCGAGACCTCCCGCCCGTCGATGATCGCTATGCGCACGATCATCGCCTGGCCGGCCCCGGACGCCCAGAACACCGCCAAGGCCCACGGCTCCGCGCTCGGCGCCGCCGAGATCGCCGCCACCAAGAAGGTCCTGGGCTTCGACCCGGAGAAGACCTTCGAGGTCAGCGACCATGTCATCGAGCACGCCCGGCTGGTCGTCAAGCGCGGCAAGGCCGCCCGCGCCGAGTGGCAGCAGTCCTTCGACGCCTGGCGCGCCGCCAACCCGTCGCGGGCCGCCGAGTTCGACCGGATCGAGGCCGGCGAGCTGCCCGAGGGCTGGAAGAAGGCCGTCCCGGTCTTCGAGGCCGGCAAGGACGTCGCCACCCGCAAGGCCAGCGGCGAGACCCTCAAGGCCCTCGGCGCGGTGATCCCGGAGCTGTGGGGCGGCTCGGCCGACCTCGCCGAGTCCAACCTCACCACCATCGACGAGGACAGCTCCTTCCTCCCCGAGGGCAACCCGCTGAAGACGGCCGGCCCCTACGGCCGCACCATCCACTTCGGCATCCGCGAGCACGCCATGGGCTCCACCATGAACGGCATCGCGCTGCACGGGAAGACCCGCGTCTACGGCGGCACCTTCCTGGTCTTCGCCGACTACATGCGCCCCGCCGTCCGCCTGGCCGCCCTGATGAAGCTGCCGGTCACCTACGTGTGGACGCACGACTCCATCGGCCTCGGCGAGGACGGCCCGACCCACCAGCCGGTCGAGCACCTGGCCTCGCTGCGCGCCATCCCGGGCCTGTCCGTGGTCCGCCCGGCCGACGCCAACGAGACCGCCGTCGCCTGGCGCACCGTCATCGAGCGCCAGACCACCCACCCCGGCCCGGTCGGCCTGGCGCTCACCCGCCAGAACGTCCCGACCTTCGACCGCGCGTCCTACGGCAACCCCGAGGGCACCGCGAAGGGCGGCTACGTCCTGGCCGAGGCCTCCACCGGCACCCCGCAGGTGATCCTGCTCGGCACCGGCTCCGAGGTCCAGCTGGCCGTCAAGGCCCGCGAGGTCCTGGAGGCCGAGGGCATCGCCACCCGCGTCGTCTCCATGCCGTCCTTCGAGTGGTTCCAGGAGCAGGACCAGGCCTACCGCGACAGCGTGCTGCCGCCGTCGGTCAAGGCCCGCGTCTCGGTCGAGGCCGGCATCGCCCAGGGCTGGCGCGAGCTGGTCGGCGACCACGGCCGGATCGTCTCGCTGGAGCACTTCGGCGCCTCCGCCGACTACAAGGTGCTCTTCGAGGAGTTCGGCATCACCGCCGAGCGCGTGGTCGCCGAGGCCCACAACGCGCTGCGCTCGCTCGAGGCCGTCAACCGCTAGCGGCACCGGGCCGGGGCGCCGACCGCACATCGGCGCCCCCGGCCCGCCCCACACCACCCCACAGCAAGAAGAAGTAAAGGGACGGAAGCACCATGACTGACGCACTGAAGCGCCTCAGCGACGAAGGCGTGGCGATCTGGCTGGACGACCTCAGCCGCAAGCGGCTGAACACCGGGAACCTCGCCGAGCTGGTGCAGCACAAGCACGTGGTGGGCGTGACCACCAACCCGACCATCTTCCAGAAGGCCATCGGCGGCGGCGACAGCTCCTACGACGGCCAGCTGCGCGACCTCGCCGTCCGCAAGGTCACCACCGACGAGGCCGTCCGCATGATCACCACCTCGGACGTGCGGGACGCGGCCGACGTGCTGCGCCCGGTCTACGACGCGTCCAACGGCCGCGACGGCCGGGTCTCCATCGAGGTCGACCCGCGACTGGCCCACGAGACCACCGCCACGGTGGCCGAGGCCAAGCAGCTGTGGTGGCTGGTCGACCGCCCCAACGTGTTCATCAAGATCCCCGCCACCAAGGCCGGCCTGCCCGCGATCGCCGAGGTCATCGGCAAGGGCATCAGCGTCAACGTCACGCTGATCTTCTCGCTGGAGCGCTACAAGGCCGTCATGGAGGCCTACCTGACCGGCCTGGAGGCCGCCAAGGCCAAGGGCCTGGACCTCTCCCAGATCGAGTCGGTCGCCTCCTTCTTCGTCTCCCGCGTCGACACCGAGATCGACAAGCGCCTGGACGCGGTCGGCGGCGAGGCCAAGAACCTCCGCTCCAAGGCCGCCCTCGCCAACGCCCGCCTCGCCTACCAGGCCTACGAGGAGGTCTTCGGCACGGTCGACGGCAAGACCGCCGGCAGCGACCGCTGGAAGGCCCTGGAGGCCGCCGGCGCCAAGCCGCAGCGTCCGCTCTGGGCGTCCACCGGCGTCAAGGACCCGGCCCTGCCGGACACCCTCTACGTCACCGAGCTGATCGCCCCCGGCACCGTCAACACCATGCCCGAGGCCACCCTGGACGCCACCGACGACCACGGCGTGGTCACCGGCGGCACCATCGTCCCCAACTACGCCGACGCCAAGGCCGTGATGGACGCCATCGCCGCCGCCGGCGTGGACTACGACGACGTGGTCCAGGTACTGGAGGACGAGGGCGTGGAGAAGTTCGAGCAGTCCTGGAAGGAGCTGCTCGACACCGTCACCGCCTCGCTCGCGTCGTTCGCCGACGAGAAGTGACCCCCTGCTCACAGCGCACGAAAGCGGAGCCCATCCAGTGAGCACTGATTTCCCCGAGTTGACGCCGGAGTCGGACGCGGACAACCTCCCGTCGGCCCCCGTCAACCCGCTTCGCGACCCCTCCGACCGGCGGCTCCCGCGCATCGCGGGGCCGTCCGGCCTGGTCATCTTCGGGGTCACCGGTGACCTGTCCCGCAAGAAGCTGATGCCGGCCATCTACGACCTGGCCAACCGCGGCCTGCTGCCGCCGGGCTTCTCGCTCGTCGGCTTCGCCCGCCGCGAGTGGAAGGACGAGGACTTCGCCCAGGAGGTCCACGACGCGGTCAAGGAGCACGCCCGCACCCCCTTCCGCGAGGAGGTCTGGCAGCAGCTCGCCAAGGGCATGCGGTTCGTCCACGGAACCTTCGACGACGACGACGCCTTCGACAAGCTCCGCGAGACCATCCAGGAGCTGGACAAGGCGCAGGGCACCGGCGGCAACTTCGCCTTCTACCTGTCCGTCCCGCCGAAGTTCTTCCCGACCGTCGTCCAGCAGCTCAAGAAGCACGGCCTGGCCGACCCGCCGAACGGCTCCTGGCGGCGCGCCGTCATCGAGAAGCCGTTCGGCCACGACCTGGAGTCCGCCCAGGAGCTGAACCGGATCGTCCACGAGGTCTTCCCCCGGGACGAGGTCTTCCGGATCGACCACTACCTGGGCAAGGAGACCGTCCAGAACATCCTGGCGCTCCGCTTCGCCAACCAGATGTTCGAGCCGATCTGGAACCGGTCGTACGTCGACCACGTGCAGATCACCATGGCCGAGGACATCGGCATCGGCGGCCGGGCCGGCTACTACGACGGCATCGGCTCGGCCCGTGACGTCATCCAGAACCACCTGCTCCAGCTGATGGCGCTCACCGCCATCGAGGAGCCGGCGTCCTTCCACCCGAAGGCGCTGGTGGCCGAGAAGCTCAAGGTGCTGAGCGCCGTCAAGCTCCCGGCCGACCTCGGCGAGCACACCGTGCGCGGCCAGTACACGGCCGGCTGGCAGGGCGGCGAGGAGGTCGGCGGCTACCTCGACGAGGACGGCATCAACCCGGACTCCAAGACCGACACCTACGCGGCCATCAAGCTGGAGATCAACAACCGCCGCTGGGCGGGCGTGCCGTTCTACCTGCGCACCGGCAAGCGGCTGGGCCGGCGGGTCACCGAGATCGCGGTGGTCTTCCAGCGCGCCCCGTACCTGCCGTTCGACTCCTACGCCACCGAGGAGCTGGGGCAGAACGCCCTGGTCATCCGGGTGCAGCCGGACGAGGGCGTCACCGTGCGGTTCGGCTCCAAGGTGCCGGGCACCTCCTTCGAGGTCCGGGACGTCACGATGGACTTCGCCTACGGCGAGTCCTTCACCGAGTCCTCCCCGGAGGCGTACGAGCGGCTCATCCTCGACGTGCTGCTCGGTGACGCCAACCTCTTCCCCCGCCACCAGGAGGTCGAGCTCTCCTGGCAGATCCTCGACCCGATCGAGAAGTACTGGGACACCCACGGCAAGCCCGCCGAGTACCCGGCCGGCACCTGGGGTCCGACCGAGGCGGACGAGATGCTCGCACGAGACGGCAGGAGCTGGCGCCGGCCATGAAGATCGACCTCACGAACACCACGTCCGGCAAGATCAACGCAGCCCTCATGGAGGCGCGCCGGGGCAGTGGCGCCACCGCCGCCGGCATGGTGCTCACCCTGGTGATCGTGACCGACGAGGGCAGCGCGTACGACGCCCTCAAGGCGGCCAACGACGCCTCCCGCGAGCACCCCTCGCGCACCCTGGCGGTCATCAAGCGTGCCGGGCGCTCGCCCCGGGCCCGCGCCGAGACCCGCCTGGACGCCGAGATCCTGGTCGGCTCCGACGCCGGCTCCGGCGAAACGGTCATCCTGCGGATGCACGGCGAACTCGCCGCGCACGCCCAGTCGGTCGTCCTGCCGCTGCTGCTGCCGGACGCCCCGGTGGTGGTCTGGTGGCCGGACAACGCGCCGCTGCACCCGGCGCAGGACCCGCTGGGCGCACTCGCCCAGCGCCGGATCACCGACGCGGTCACCGCCGAGTCCCCGGTCGGCCAGCTCGGCCAGCGGGCCCAGAGCTACACCCCGGGCGACACCGACCTGGCCTGGACCCGGATCACCGGCTGGCGCTCGATGCTGGCCGCCGCCCTGGACCAGCGGCCCTCGACGATCACCTCCGCGGTGGTCGAGGGCGAGTCGTACAACCCCAGCGTCGAGCTGCTCGGCCTGTGGCTGCACACCCGGCTGCACGTGCCGGTCGAGCGGGTCGTCACCAACGGCCCGGGCATCACCGCGGTGCACCTGCGCACCAAGGACGGGGACATCACCCTGGACCGCCCGGACGGCCTGATGGGCACGCTCTCCATGCCCGGCTCGCCGGACCGCCAGGTGGCGCTCAAGCGGCGCGAGACCTCGGAGCTGATCGCCGAGGAGCTGCGCCGGCTCGACCCGGACGACATCTACGCGGCCGCCGTGCGCACGCCGGTGGACCGGCTCAAGGAGCCGGAGAACGCCGAGCCGGCGGCGGCCCACGAGGCGCCCTCCGACGCCCCCGCCGACGCCGGGCCGGCGCCCGCCCAGGACGGCGAGGACGCCGCCGAGGCGGCTCCCGCCGCCAAGAAGGCGTCCGGCAGGCGCGGGACCAAGAAGGCGGACGCATGACCGCGGCCACCCCGCAGCTGGTCGTCCACCGCGACAAGGAGCTGATGGCCCAGGCGGCCGCGGCCCGGCTGATCACCCGGATCGTGGACGCCCAGGCCGCCCGCGGCACCGCCTCGGTGGTGCTCACCGGCGGACGCAACGGCAACGCCCTGCTGGCCGCGATCGCCGCCTCCCCGGCGCGCGACGCGGTCGACTGGGCGCGGCTGGACCTCTGGTGGGGTGACGAGCGGTTCCTGTCCTCCGCCGACCCGGAGCGCAACGCCGTACAGGCCCGCGCCGAGCTGCTGGACGCCGTCCCGCTCGACCCGGCGCGGGTGCACGAGATGCCCGCCGCGGACGGCGTCGACGGCTCCGACGTCGACGCCGCGGCGGCCCGCTACGCGCAGGAGCTGGCGAAGGCGGCCGGCCCGGGCGACCGGGCCGGCGTCCCGGCGTTCGACGTGCTGCTGCTCGGCGTCGGCCCGGACACCCATGTCGCCTCGCTCTTCCCGGAGCACCCGGGCGTGCGGGAGACCGAGTTGACGGTGATCGGCGTGCGCGGCGCGCCGAAGCCGCCGCCGACCCGGATCTCGCTCACCCTCCCGGCCATCCGCAGCGCCCGCGAGGTCTGGCTGCTGGCGGCCGGCGAGGACAAGGCGGGCGCGGTGGCGGTGGCGCTGTCCGGCCCGGGCGAGCTCCAGGCGCCCGCCTCCGGCGCGCACGGCACCAGCCGCACCCTGTGGCTGCTGGACCGCGCCGCGGCGTCCGAACTGCCGCCCCAGCTCTACCCCCCGGCCTCGGCCTGAGGCCCGGAAGCGCCGAAGGGCGCCACCCGTCCGACGGGTGGCGCCCTTCGTGTTCCGCCTCTGTTCAGATCTCGCCGCGGAGCTTGGCCAGCGCCTCCGCCAGGATCGCCTCGCCGTCGGCGTCGGTGCGCCGCTCGCGGACGTAGGCGAGGTGGGTCTTGTACGGCTCGTTGCGGGACGGCGCGGGCGGGTTGTGCTCGTCCTGGCCGGCCGGGAAGCCGCAGCGCGGACAGTCCCAGGTCTCCGGGATCACCGCGTCGGCCGCGAAGCTCGGCCGGGTCTCGTGCTTGTTCGCGCACCAGAAGGAGATCCGGTTGCGGGGGGCGGATTCGCCGCGCTCCGCCTCACCCATCGGGCCGGCTCCGACCCTGCTGCCACGGATGGCGTTGCCACTTGCCACGGTCTGACTCCCTGCGTGCTGGTGCGCCGACGCGCGCGACGCGCGTCGGTGGCGAAAGTCGTCCTAGTGTAAGCAGGAGTTAAGCATGCGCCACCACCGGCTCCGCCCCGGACCTTTCCAGGATAGGCCGCCGGGCGACGGGGCGTCAGACGTATGTCAGCCCTTGTACTTCATGACCAGACCGAGCACCACGAGGCAGGCGAACCAGGCGAGGCCGACCACGATCGTGATGCGGTCGAGGTTGCGCTCGGCCACCGCCGAGCCACCGCCGGTGGACATCGCGCCGCCACCGAACATGTCCGACAGGCCGCCGCCCTTCCCCTTGTGCAGCAGCACCAGGAGGATCATCAGCAGGCTGAAGACGATCAGGGCAATCGAGAACCCGAGAACCACGACGGGACCAACTCTCTCGTATCTTCGGCGAAGGGGCCGGACCACGTCGGGTGGTCCGGCCCCAAAGCCTACGTTGCTGCGGCGGCGTTAGCCTACTGCCTGCTCACGGTACCGCACGATCTTGACGAACTCCTCGGCGTCCAGCGAGGCTCCGCCGATCAGGCCGCCGTCGATGTCCGGCTTGGCCATCAGGCCCGCCGCGCTCGACGACTTCACCGAACCGCCGTAGAGCACCCGGACCTTGCCGGCCAGCTCGGCGGAGTACAGCTCGGCGATCCGCGCGCGGATGGCGGCGCAGACCTCCTGGGCGTCCTCGGGGGTCGCCACCTCGCCGGTGCCGATCGCCCAGACCGGCTCGTAGGCGACCACGATGGACTCGGCCTGCTCGGCCGGGACGTCCTTGAGGGCGCCGTCGAGCTGGGCCAGGGTGTACTCGACGTGGGTGCCGGCCTTGCGGACCTCCAGCGGCTCGCCGATGCACAGGATCGGGGTGATCCCGCTGCGGTAGGCGGCCTTGACCTTGGCGTTGACGATCTCCTCGTTCTCGCCGTGGTACTGGCGGCGCTCCGAGTGGCCGATCACCGCGTAGGTGCACTTCAGCTTGGCCAGCATCGGTCCGGAGACCTCGCCGGTGTAGGCGCCGCCGTCGTGCTGCGAGACGTCCTGCGAGCCGTACTTGATCTTCAGCTTGTCGCCGTCGACCAGGGTCTGCACCGAGCGGAGGTCGGTGAACGGAACCAGCACGGCCACCTCGACCGCCGCGTAGTCCTTGTCGGCCAGCGCGAAGGCCAGCTTCTGGGTGTGCTGGATGGCCTCGAGGTGGTTGAGGTTCATCTTCCAGTTGCCCGCCATCAGCGGGAGACGCTCAGTCATGCGTGTTTCAGCCTTCCAGGGCGGTGAGACCGGGGAGCCGCTTGCCCTCCAGGTACTCCAGGCTCGCGCCACCGCCGGTCGAGATGTGCCCGAACTTCGTCTCGTCGAAGCCCAGGGTGCGGACGGCCGCGGCGGAGTCGCCGCCGCCGACCACGGAGAACGCGTCACTGTCGAGCAGGCCCTGCGCCACGGCCGCGGTGCCGCCGGCGTAGTC
The DNA here is from genome assembly GCF_040302725.1 of Kitasatospora sp. NPDC097605. NCBI lineage: Bacteria > Bacillati > Actinomycetota > Actinomycetes > Kitasatosporales > Streptomycetaceae > Kitasatospora > Kitasatospora sp. NPDC097605. The sequence goes on from NZ_JBEOSF010000038.1 coordinate 37,717, forward strand.
CGGGTGCTCGAAGACGCCCATCGGGCCGTTCCAGAACACCGTCTTCGCGTCGGCCAGCTTCTCCGCGAACAGCTTGCGGCTCTCCGGGCCGATGTCCAGGCCCAGCTGGCCGGCCGGCATCGCGTCCGCGGGGACGACCGAGTGGACGGTGGGGGCCTTGGCCTTGAGGTCCGGGAAGCCGGTGGAGACCACGACGTCCGTCGGCAGGACGAACTCGACGCCCCGCTCCTTCGCCTCCGCCAGGTAGCCCTGGACGGTCGGGATCTGGTCCTCCTGCAGCAGCGAGGTGCCGACCTCGTGGCCCTGGGCCTTGAGGAAGGTGAACACCATGCCGCCGCCGATCAGGATCCGGTCGGCCTTCTGCAGCAGGTTCTCGATCACGCCGACCTTGTCGGAGACCTTGGAACCGCCGAGCACCACCACGTACGGGCGCGCGACGTCCTCGGTGAGGCGCTTCAGCACGCCCACCTCGGTGGCGATCAGGTCGCCGGCCGCGTGCGGCAGCAGCGCCGGCAGGTCGAACACCGAGGCGTGCTTGCGGTGCACCGCGCCGAAGCCGTCGCCCACGTAGAGGTCGGCCAGCGCGGCCAGCTGACCGGCGAACCCGGCGCGCTCGGCGTCGTCCTTGCTGGTCTCGCCACCGTTGAAGCGCAGGTTCTCGAGCAGCGTGACCTCGCCGTCGGCCAGGGCGGCGACGGTGGCCTTCGCGCTCTCGCCCACGGTGTCGGTCGCGAAGGCGACCGGCGTGCCGAGGATCTCGCCGAGGCGGACCGCCACCGGCGCGAGGGAGAACTGCGGGTCCGGCGCGCCCTTGGGACGGCCGAGGTGGGAGGCGACGACGACCTTGGCGCCGCGCTCGACGAGCTTGGCGATGGTCGGGGCGACGGCACGGATCCGGCCGTCGTCGGTGATCGTGCCGTCGGAAAGCGGAACGTTCAGGTCGGCGCGAACGAACACGCGCTTACCGGTGACGTCCAGATCTTCGATGGTCTTCACGGTCTACGGTCTCCTGGCGAGATGGTGGAGCAGGGGACGACACAACGTTGTGCCGTCCATGGGGAGTTGAGGGTGCGCAGACGGAGGGCCCGGTCGGCTTCGCACCTGCCTTCCGGGCCCTCCCCCCTACTTCACGTCAGCTCCCGCTACGTCAGAGCCCGGCACCGACGAGGGTGGTCAGGTTGACGAGGCGGTTCGAGTAGCCCCACTCGTTGTCGTACCAGCCGAAGATCTTGACCTGGTTGCCCTGGGCCATCGTCAGCAGCGAGTCGAAGATCGTGGAGAACGGCGAGTTCACGATGTCGGAGGAGACGATCGGGTCCTCGGTGTACTGCAGGATGCCCTTGAGGGTGGTCTCGGAGGCCTTCTTGAAGGCCTCGTTGACCTCGGCGACGGTGACGTCGCGCTCCAGGGTGACCACGAGGTCGGTGATCGAGCCGGTCGGGACCGGGACGCGCAGCGAGGTGCCGTCCAGCTTGCCCTTGAGCTCCGGCAGGACCAGCGCGGTCGCCTTGGCGGCGCCCGTCGAGGTCGGGATGATGTTGAGGGCCGCGGCGCGGGCGCGACGCAGGTCCTTGTGCGGGAAGTCCAGGGTGACCTGGTCGTTGGTGTACGCGTGCACCGTGGTCATCAGACCCTTGACGATGCCGAAGCTCTCGTTCAGCACCTTGGCCAGCGGCGCCACACAGTTGGTGGTGCAGGAGGCGTTGGAGATGACGGTGTGCTTGGCGGCGTCGTACTTGTCGTCGTTGACGCCCATGACGATGGTGATGTCCTCGTCGGTGGCGGGCGCCGAGATGATGACCTTCTTGGCACCGGCCGTGACGTGCTTCTTCGCCGCCTCGGCCTTGGTGAAGATACCGGTCGACTCGATGACGATGTCCGCGCCCAGCTCACCCCAGGGGAGGTTGGCCGGGTCACGCTCGGCGATGACCTTGAAGGTCTTGCCGTCGACGGTGATGCTGTCCGCGGTGTGCGACACCTCGCCCGGGAAGGTGCCCAGGATCGAGTCGTACTTGAGCAGGTGCGCCAGGGTCTTGGTGTCGGTCAGGTCGTTGACACCGACGATCTCGATGTCCGCGCCCTGGGCCTGAACCGCACGGAAGAAGTTGCGGCCGATGCGGCCGAATCCGTTGATGCCTACCCGGATCGTCACGAACCGATCTCCTCATTAGGTACGCCGGACGCTATGCCGACGGGGTGGAATTTTGGGATGTCCCCGACCGCCTATGACCCTACCCCTCCGAGGCCGGGTAGAGCACATCAGGCGCCCGCGCAAGCCCTGGCGTGGCGCGTGTTCACAACGATCGCGGGTCGTCCGGCCTTGCCCTCCCGGGCAGTTGGTCCCGGCCCCGCGCGGGGCCCGTCGCGAGGCCCCTCCCGGCGCCCGTCCCGACCCCGTCCCACCCTCCGGACACGGCTCCGCCGGTGCCCGCGGAAGCGGACACCGGCGGAGGGTTCGGCACCGGGTGTGACGGTCGGCGTCAGTTGAGCGCCATCTCGTCGGTGAGGTTGGCCTCGGTGCTCGGCAGGCCGAGCTCGGAGGCGCGCTTGTCGGCCATCGCCAGCAGCCGGCGGATCCGGCCGGCCACCGCGTCCTTGGTCAGCGGCGGGTCGGCGAGCGCGCCCAGCTCCTCCAGCGAGGCCTGCTTGTGCTGCATCCGCAGCTGGCCGGCGGCCGCCAGGTGTTCGGGAACCTCCTCACCGAGGATCTCCAGCGCGCGCTGCACCCGGGCGCCGGCCGCGACCGCGGCCCGGGCCGAGCGGCGCAGGTTGGCGTCGTCGAAGTTGGCCAGCCGGTTGGCGGTGGCGCGCACCTCGCGGCGCATCCGGCGCTCCTCCCAGGCGAGCACCGACTCGTGCGCGCCGAGCCGGGTGAGCAGTGCGCCGATCGCGTCGCCGTCGCGGATCACCACCCGGTCGACCCCGCGCACCTCGCGGGCCTTGGCCGGGATGCCGAGCCGGCGGGCGGCGCCGACCAGGGCGAGGGCGGCCTCCGAGCCGGGGCAGGTGATCTCCAGCGAGGACGAGCGGCCGGGCTCGGTCAGCGAGCCGTGCGCCAGGAAGGCCCCGCGCCAGGCCGCCTCGGCGTCGCAGGTGGCGCCGGAGACCACGGCCGGGGGCAGGCCGCGGATCGGGCGGCCGCGGCCGTCCACCAGGCCGGTCTGGCGCGCGAGCAGCTCGCCGTCCTTGACCACCCGGACCACGTAGCGGCTGCCGCGCCGCAGGCCGCCGGGGGCCATCACGACCAGGTCCGAGGAGTGTCCGAAGATCTCCAGCAGGTCCTTGCGCAGACGCCGCGCGGCGGCTCCGGTGTCGAGCTCCGCCTCGATCACGATCCGGCCGCTCACGATGTGCAGCCCGCCCGCGAATCGCAGGATCGCCGACACCTCCGCCTTGCGGCAGCAGGCCCGGGTGACCGGGAGCCGGCTGATTTCGTCCTTCACCGCTGGAGTCATCGCCATGGCCCGATCCTTCCATGTGTCCGGAAAATCCGGTCGTACGCGGCCGCCAAGAGCTCCGGGTCGTGTCGCGGCGTGCCGTCGGTGCGGGCGACCCGGCCGAGCACCAGGGCTGCTCCCATCCGCTCGGCGGCCTTTTCCAGGCCGGCCAGGTCAGCCTGGCCGAAAGCGCCACCGGTGACGGCGCGCTCGTCCACAAGGATCGCATCCACCGCGAGGTCCGGTGCGTGGTCGGCGATGACGTCGAGGTGGCGCTGCGGGGTGAAGCCCTCGGTCTCGCCGGGCTGCGGGGCCAGGTTCAGGGTGAGCAGCCGGCGGGCGCGGGTCTCCACCAGGGCCTTGGCCAGCTCGGGCACCAGCAGGTGCGGCAGCACGCTGGTGAACCAGGAGCCGGGGCCGAGCACCACCCAGTCCGCCTCGCGGACCGCGGTGACCGCCTCCGGCACGGCGGGCGGCTCGTCCGGCAGCAGCCGGACGGACTGCACGGTGCCGGAGGTGACCGCGACGTTGGCCTGGCCGCGGACGGCGGCCAGCTCGGCCGGGAAGGCCGGGTCGTGGCCGCGGACCACGGCCTCGATGTCCAGCGGCACCGCCGACATCGGCAGCACCCGGCCCTGCACGTTGAGCAGCCGGCCGACCCAGTCCAGGGCGGCGACCGGGTCGCCGAGCTTCTCCCAGAGCGCGACGATCAGCAGGTTGCCGACGGCGTGGCCGCCCAGCTCGCCGGTGCCGGTGAAGCGCTGCTGGATCACCTCGGACCAGGTGCGGCCCCAGTCGTCGTCGCCGCAGAGCGCGGCGAGCGCCTTGCGCAGGTCGCCGGGGGGCAGCACCCCGAGCTCCTCGCGGAGCCGGCCGCTGGAGCCGCCGTCGTCGGCGACGGTGACCACGGCGGTGAGGTCGGTGGTGAGCCGGCGCAGCGCGGAGAGCGAGGCGGACAGGCCCTGGCCGCCGCCGAGCGCGGTGATCCGCGGGGCCTGGTTGGTCCGGGCGGACTGGCCGGTCCGGGGGGCCGGATGGGGACGGGAGGGGCCGGTGCGGGCCGCCCCGGAGCGGGGGCGGCCGGTCCCGGTGGACCGGGCCGTGGCCCCACTCCGGTCGGCGGTCCTGTTCTGGAACTGCCGCCCGGGCACGTATCCCGTCACACCTACCTCGCGTTCCTGTCGCCCGCCGCCGGCCTCCGCCGGCGGCCCGGCAGGGCGCGGCGGCTACTCCCGTCCCATGTCACGGTGGACGAGCACCGTTTCCACTCCGTCCGCGATGAGACGCTTCGTCAGGCGCTCGGACATCGCGACGCTGCGGTGCTTGCCACCGGTGCAGCCTACGGCAAGGGTCATATAACGCTTCCCCTCGCGGCGGTAGCCCTCGGTGACGATGCGCAGCAGCTCGGCGTAGCCGTTGAGGAACTCGTTGGCGCCGGGCTGCTGGAAGACGTAGTCGGCGACGTCCGCGTCGGTGCCGGTACGGGCCCGCAGTTCGGGCACCCAGTGCGGGTTGGGCAGGAAGCGGCAGTCCACCACGAGGTCGGCGTCGACCGGCAGGCCGTACTTGAAGCCGAAGGACATCACGGTGGCGCGCAGCTCGGGCTCGTCGTGGTCGGCGAACTGGGCGTCGAGCTTGGCCCGCAGCTGGTGGACGTTGAGGTTGGAGGTGTCGATCACCAGGTCGGCCTCGCCGCGCAGCTCGCGCAGCAGGTCGCGCTCCTGGGCGATGCCGTCCACGATCCGGCCGTCGGCCTGCAGCGGGTGCGGGCGGCGCACGCTCTCGAAGCGGCGCACCAGCGCCTCGTCGGAGGAGTCCAGGAAGACGACGCGCAGCCGCACGCCGCGCTTCTCCAGCTCGTCCAGCGAGGTCAGCAGGTCGTCGAAGAACTGCCGGCCGCGGACGTCCACCACGGCGCCGATCCGGGCGACGTTGCCCTGGGAGCGGGCGCCGAGGTCGACCATGGTCGGGATGAGGGCCGGCGGCAGGTTGTCCACCACGAACCAGCCCAGGTCCTCCAGGCACTTGGCGGCGGTGGAGCGGCCCGCTCCGGACATGCCGGAGATGATCACCAGCTCCGGGGTGTTCTCGCCGCCGGCCTCCGGCCGGACGGTCCCCCCGTAATCGGACACGGTCACTTCGGTTCCCCGCTCTCGGTGGTTCTGCTGTGGAGAACGCGCGTCGCGCGGGCATGCTTCCCCGGCTCACTCGGACGAGTGGGGCGGGGGCACGCCGGCTGACGGGCGGCGCCGGCCGTCATGGCGTCTCCTGGATGGGTGCGGTCTCGGGCTCGGGCGCCGCGGGCGCCGGCTCGTCGGCGCCGTCGTCGATGATCTCGCCCGTGGCGGTGTTCACGGCGGGTGCCGCGGGTGTACGGGACGACAACGCCGCCGCAACGGTCTCCGCCGTCCGCCGTCCGATGCCGGGGACGGCGCAGAGCTCGTCGACGGTGGCCGCCCGGAGCTTCTTCAGCGAGCCGAAGTGCTTGAGCAGCGCCTGACGGCGAGTCTCGCCGAGGCCGGGGACGGAGTCCAGTTCTCCGGCGGTGAGTCGCTTGGAACGCTTGCCGCGCTGGTAGGTGATGGCGAAGCGGTGGGCCTCGTCGCGGACCCGCTGGAGCAGGTAGAGGCCCTCGCTGCTGCGCGGGAGCACGACCGGGTCGTCCTCGCCGGGCAGCCAGACCTCCTCCAGGCGCTTGGCCAGGCCGCACAGGGCGACGTCGTCGATGCCGAGCTCGTCCAGGGCCCGCCGGGCGGCGGCGACCTGGGGCTGCCCGCCGTCGACGACGAGCAGCTGGGGCGGGTAGGCGAAGCGCCTGGGGCGGCCGTCCTCGCCGCGGTGGCCGTCCTCCTCCGGGCCCTCCGCCTCCTCGGGGACGGCCCATTCGCCGGTCTGCTCGCGCTCCTGGAGGTAGCGGCGGAAGCGGCGGCTGATCACCTCGTGCATCGAGCGGACGTCGTCCTGGCCCTCGAAGCCCTTGATCTGGAAGCGCCGGTACTCGCTCTTGCGGGCCAGGCCGTCCTCGAAGACGACCATCGAGGCGACCACGTCCTCGCCCTGGAGGTGGGAGATGTCGAAGCACTCGATGCGCAGCGGGACGCTGTCCAGTTCGAGCGCGTCGGCGATCTCCTGGAGGGCGCGGCTGCGGGTGGTGAGGTCGGAGGCGCGCTTGGTCTTGTGCAGCGCGAGCGCCTGCTGGGCGTTGCGCTGCACGGTGGCCATCAGGTCCTTCTTGTCGCCGCGCTGCGGGATGCGCAGGTCGACCTGGGCGCCGCGCAGGCCGCTCAGCCAGTCGCGGACCGGCTCGACGGGGTCGGGCAGCGCGGGGACCAGCACCTCGCGCGGGACGGACTCGCTGCCGCCGCCGTAGAGCTGCTGGAGGGCGTGCTCGACCAGGCCGGCGGTGTCGACGTCCTCGACCTTGTCGGTGACCCAGCCGCGCTGGCCGCGGACCCGGCCGCCGCGGACGTGGAAGATCTGGACGGCGGCCTCGAGTTCGTCCTCGGCGACGGCGAGCAGGTCGGCGTCGGTGGCGTCGGCGAGGACGATGGCGTTCTTCTCCATGGCCCGCTTGAGCGCGCCGATGTCGTCGCGCAGCCGGGCCGCCTTCTCGTACTCCAGGTCGGCGGCGGCCTCCTGCATCTCGGTCTCCAGCCGGCGCAGGTAGTTGCCGGTGCGCCCGGCCATGAAGTCGCAGAAGTCCTCGGCGAGGGCGCGGTGCTCCTCGGCCGAGACCCGGCCGACGCAGGGCGCGGCGCACTTGCCGATGTAGCCGAGCAGGCAGGGGCGGCCGACCTGGCGGGCGCGCTTGAAGACGCCGTTGGAGCAGGTGCGGACCGGGAAGACGCGCAGCAGCAGGTCGACGGTCTCGCGGATCGCCCAGGCGTGGCCGTAGGGGCCGAAGTAGCGCACGCCCTTCTTGTGCGCGCCGCGCATCACCTGGACCCGCGGGTACTCCTCGTTGAGGGTGACGGCGAGTTCCGGATAGCTCTTGTCGTCGCGGTACTTGACGTTGAACCGGGGGTCGAACTCCTTGATCCAGGAGTACTCCAGCTGGAGCGCCTCGACCTCGGTGGAGACGACGGTCCACTCCACCGAGGCGGCGGTGGTGACCATGGTGGCGGTGCGCGGGTGCAGCCCGGCGAGGTCCTGGAAGTAGGAGGACAGCCGGGGCCGCAGGCTCTTGGCCTTGCCGACGTAGATGACCCGCCCGTGGGCGTCGCGGAACTTGTAGACACCGGGCGAGGCGGGGATCGCACCCGGCGCCGGGCGGTAGGTGGACGGGTCAGCCATGGGTCCACCGTACCGACTCGGGCCGGGGGCGCGTGCGGGAGATCAACTGCTTCAGCGCGGGGTCACCTTGAGGTTGCCGCCCTCGACCGCCACGGTGTACTCGGGCAGCGGGGTGGGGGCCGGGCCGCCCAGCACGGCGCCGTCGGTGATGCCGAACATGCTGCTGTGACAGGGGCATTGGATCTTCTGGTTCTTGACCTGGTCGACGATGCAGCCGGCGTGGGTGCACTTGGCGCTGAACGCCTTGTACTGGCCCTCGGTGGGCTGGGTGACGACGATCTTCTTCTCGCGGTAGACGGTGCCGCCGCCGACCGGGACGGCGGAGGCGGGGCCGACGTCCACCGGGGTCTTGTCGGCGGAGCCGGAGTCGGAGGAGGACGAGGAGCAGCCGGAGACGGCGAGGGTGCCGCCGGCGGCGAGCACGGCCGCGGCCCCGCAGAGCAGGGTGCGGCGGGTGGGGACGGGGCTGTCGGGGGCCTCGGACATGGCGTTCGCTCCTGGTCGCACAGTGGCCGGCGGCTGCGGGCCGCCCGGCAGTCTATGCGGCCCCTCCTGAGCTCGCTCGCCTCCGGTGCGCTCCGGGTCCGGTGCCGGAGGGCGCGCCGGCGCGCCCTTCGGCTCGCTCGCCGACACCGGCCGCCCCCGGTACGTCCGGGGGCGGCCGTGATCGTGGCGCGGGCTACTTCTTGGCCGCTACCGCCCGCTTGCGCGGAGCTGCGGCCTTGGCCGGTGCCTTGGCCGTCCTGGCGGGCGCCTTGGCGGCCGTCCGCCGCACCGGGGCGTCGGCGAAGTCGCCCGGCAGGATGTCGCGCAGGAACTTGCCGGTGTGGCTCTCCGGCACGGCGGCGATCTCCTCGGGGGTGCCCTCGGCGACCACGGTGCCACCGCCGGAGCCGCCCTCGGGGCCCATGTCGACGATCCAGTCGGCGGTCTTGATGACGTCGAGGTTGTGCTCGATGACGATGACCGTGTTGCCCTTGTCCACCAGGCCGGTGAGGACCTTGATCAGCTTGCTGATGTCCTCGAAGTGCAGACCGGTGGTGGGCTCGTCCAGCACGTAGACGGTCCGGCCGGTGGAGCGCTTCTGCAGCTCGGAGGCGAGCTTGACGCGCTGGGCCTCGCCGCCGGAGAGGGTGGGCGCGGACTGGCCGAGCCGGACGTAGCCGAGGCCGACGTCGTTGAGCGTCCGCAGGTGGCGGGCGATCGCCGGGACGGCCTCGAAGAAGCCGAGCGCCTCCTCGATCGGCATGTCCAGCACCTCGGCGATGGACTTGCCCTTGTAGTGGACCTCCAGCGTCTCCCGGTTGTACCGGGCGCCGTGGCAGACCTCGCACGGCACGTAGACGTCCGGCAGGAAGTTCATCTCGATCTTGATGGTGCCGTCGCCGGAGCAGTTCTCGCAGCGGCCGCCCTTGACGTTGAACGAGAACCGGCCGGGCAGGTAGCCGCGGACCTTGGCCTCCTGGGTCTCCGCGAAGAGCCGCCGGACGTGGTCGAACACGCCGGTGTAGGTGGCCGGGTTGGAGCGCGGGGTGCGGCCGATCGGCGACTGGTCGACGTGCACCACCTTGTCCACCAGGTCGGTGCCGGTGATCCGGGTGTGCCGGCCGGGCACCGTGCGGGCGCCGTTCAGCTCCCGGGCGAGGTGGGTGTAGAGGATGTCGTTGACCAGGGTGGACTTGCCCGAGCCGGAGACACCGGTGATCGCGGTGAAGGTGCCGAGCGGGAAGCCGACCGTGACGTCCTTGAGGTTGTGCTCGCGGGCGCCGTGCACGGTGAGCTGGCGCTTCTTGTCCCGGGCGCGGCGGTCGTCCGGGATCGGGATGGAGCGCTTGCCGGAGAGGTACTGGCCGGTCAGCGACTCCTTGTTGCCGAGCAGCTGCTTCAGCGAGCCGGAGTGCACCACCTTGCCGCCGTGCTCGCCGGCGCCGGGGCCGATGTCGACCACCCAGTCGGCCATCTTGATGGTGTCCTCGTCGTGCTCGACGACGATCAGCGTGTTGCCGATGTCGCGCAGCCGGACCAGGGTCTCGATCAGCCGGTGGTTGTCGCGCTGGTGCAGGCCGATGGACGGCTCGTCCAGCACGTAGAGCACGCCGACCAGGCCGGAGCCGATCTGGGTGGCGAGCCGGATGCGCTGGGCCTCGCCGCCGGAGAGCGTGCCGGCCGCGCGGTCGAGCGAGAGGTAGTCCAGGCCGACGTCGACCAGGAAGCGCAGCCGCTCGTTGACCTCCTTGAGGACCCGCTCGGCGATCTGCTTGTCCCGGGCGTTGAGCCTCATCGCGCCGAGGAAGTCCGAGCAGTCGCTGATCGACATCGAGGAGACGTCGGCGATCGAGCGGCCCTCGACGGTGACCGCGAGCACCACCGGCTTGAGCCGGGTGCCGCGGCAGGTCGGGCAGGGCACCTCGCGCATGTAGCCCTCGAAGCGCTCGCGGCTGGAGTCGCTCTCGGCTTCCTGGTGGCGGCGCTGGATGAACGGCACCGCGCCCTCGAAGCCGGTGCTGTAGGAGCGGTCGCGCCCGTAGCGGTTGCGGTAGCGGACCTGCACCTGGTGCTTGTGTCCGTGGAGCAGCGCCTTCTTGGCGCGGGCCGGCAGCCCGGCCCAGGGGATGTCGGTGCGGAAGCCCAGCTCGCCGGCGAGGGCGTCGATCAGCCGCTGGAAGTACTCCTTGGTGTGGCCGCCGGACCACGGGTGGATGGCGCCCTCGTCCAGCGAGCGCTCCTCGTCGGGCACCACCAGCTCCGGGTCCACCTCCATCCGGTTGCCGAGGCCGGAGCAGTCCGGGCAGGCGCCGAACGGCGAGTTGAAGGAGAACGAGCGGGGCTCCAGCTCCTCGAACGACACGTCGTCGTAGGGGCAGTAGAGGTGCTCGGAGTACATCCGCTCGCGCTCGGGGTCGTCCTCGGGGAGGTCGACGAAGTCGAGCACCACCATGCCGCCGCTCAGCCGCAGGGCGGTCTCCACCGAGTCGGTCAGCCGGCGCTTGGCGCTCTCCTTGACGGTGAGGCGGTCGATCACCACCTCGACGGTGTGCTTCTCCTGCTTCTTCAGCTTGGGCGGCTCGGCGAGCTGGATCGTCGCGCCGTCCACCCGGGCCCGGGCGTAGCCCTTGGACTGGAGGTCGGCGAAGAGGTCGACGAACTCGCCCTTGCGCTCGCGGACCACCGGGCTGAGCACCTGGAAGCGGGTGCCCTCGGCGAGTTCGAGCACCTTGTCGACGATGGCCTGCGGGGACTGCTTGGCGATCGGGCGGCCGCAGTGCGGGCAGTGCGGCTTGCCGATCCGGGCGAACAGCAGGCGGAGGTAGTCGTAGACCTCGGTGATGGTGCCGACGGTCGACCGCGGGTTGCGGTTGGTGGACTTCTGGTCGATCGAGACGGCCGGGGAGAGGCCCTCGATGAAGTCCACGTCGGGCTTGTCCATCTGGCCGAGGAACTGGCGGGCGTAGGACGACAGCGACTCGACGTAGCGGCGCTGGCCCTCGGCGAAGATGGTGTCGAAGGCGAGCGAGGACTTGCCGGAGCCGGAGAGGCCCGTGAAGACGATGAGGGAGTCGCGGGGCAGGTCGAGCGAGACGTTCTTGAGGTTGTGCTCGCGAGCACCGCGGACGATGAGGCGGTCGGCCACTGCTTCTGGCGCCTTTCTCCGGGGCGAGAGGGCTGGTGAACGAAAAGGTGTGCTTCTTCCAGGATGCGGCAGCCAGCCTACTAGCTCACGCGTTCGATTAACGACCATGTCCAGCCGGGTCCACCCGAACGAGTGAGGACGGCTTGCGGAGCCTTGACGTTCGCTCCGCGAAAGCCCCTGCTCAGCGGCGAGGAACGGCGGTAGCGTCGTCCCCGGCGTCACCCCCTCAACGAGCGGAGCCCCCCAGGGCAACGCGCCGCCCCTCCTGGAAGGCCGATCCGATGACCGACCCGCAGTCCGCCGCAGCCTCCTCCTCCGCCGCCCGTGCCGCGCGCTACCTCGCGCTGGTCGAGGAGAGCACCCGGCACCTGCTGCACACCGTCGGCGAGCTCAAGCCCGACGCCGTCGCCGAGCCCTCCGCGCTGCCCGGCTGGACCCGCGGCCACGTCCTGGCCCACCTCGCCCGCAACGCCGACTCCCTGGTCAACCTGCTGGACGGCGCCCGCACCGGCACCGACATCCCGCAGTACCCGAGCGAGGAGGCCCGCGACCTGGGCATCGAGGAGGGCGCGCCCCGCCCGGCGGACGTCCAGCTCGCCGACCTGCGCGCCACCGGCGAGCGATTCGCCGCGGCCGCCGCCCTGCTGCCCGCCGAGGCCTGGGCCGCCGAGGTCCGCCACCGCAGCGGCTACCTCTTCCCGGCCTCCGACATCCCGTGGAGGCGCCTGATGGAGGTCGAGTACCACCACGTCGACCTGGACGCCGGCTACACCCCCGCGCACTGGCCGGCCGAGTTCGCGTCCGCCGAGTTCCGCCGCCTCGCCGGCAAGCTCGCCGGCGCCGGGCTGCCCGCCGTCGAGCTGTTCGCCGAGGACACCGCCGAGCGCGCCGTGATCGGCACCGGCACCCCCGCCCTGACCGTCGAGGGCCCGGTCCGCGCCCTGCTCGCCTGGCTCTCCGGCCGCGCCGACGGCGACGGCCTGCGCCGCACCCCCGCCACCCCCCTGCCCGCCCTCCCCCCTCTGGGCTGAGCGGCCCGCCGAGGCCGTTGTACGCGAAGATGACCCCAGGACCCACACCACGAGGAGCGGACGGATGACGTACCACGGAGCGGTCAAGGTCGGCGGGCCGCCGGACGTGCGCGAGCTGGCGCATCTGATCATCACCAAGGTCGCGGTCGGCCCGTACGACAACAACGCCTACCTGCTGCGCTGCCGTGACACCGACGAGCAGCTGCTGATCGACGCGGCCGCGGAGGCGCCGGTGCTGCTGGAGACGGTGGGCGAGAGCCTGGCGACCGTGGTCACCACCCACCGGCACCACGACCACTGGGGGGCGCTGGCCGAGGTGGTCGCCGCCACCGGGGCGCGCACGGCGGCCGGGGAGCACGACGCGGAGGGCATCGACGTCCCCACCGCGCTGCCGCTCGCGGACGGCGACACCCTCACGGTGGGCCGCTGCGCGCTGACCGTCCGGCACCTGGTCGGCCACACCCCGGGGGCGATCGTGCTGGTCTACGACGACCCGCAGGGCCACCCGCACGTCTTCACCGGCGACTGCCTGTTCCCCGGCGGGATCGGGAACACCTGGGGCGACAAGGAGGCCTTCGCGAGCCTCTTCCGGGACGTCAACGAGAAGATCTTCGACGCCCTGCCGGACGAGGCCTGGATCTACCCCGGCCACGGCAACGACACCACCCTCGGCGCCGAGCGCCCGCACCTGCCCGAGTGGCGCGAGCGCGGCTGGTAGCCGCCGGGAGACGAACGGGGGCGGGCCCGCGACCGCTGCTCGGTCGCGGGCCCGCCCGGCTCCGGGGGGAGGTTCCGCGTCAGGCGTCCAGCTTCTGCGCCTCGTCCGGCTCGGCCGGCACGGCCCGCTTGGAGGCCATCAGGCTGGTCACGGTGGTGATCGCGAGGACCACCACGATGAAGCCCAGCGAGAACGGGATGCCGATCTCCGGCACGTGCACGCCCTGCTCGTGCAGCGCGTGCAGCACGAGCTTCACGCCGATGAAGCCGAGGATCACCGACAGGCCGTACGAGAGGTGGACCAGCTTCTTCAGCAGGCCGCCGATCAGGAAGTACAGCTGGCGCAGGCCCATCAGGGCGAAGGCGTTGGCGGTGAAGACGATGTACGGGTCCTGGGTCAGGCCGAAGATCGCCGGGATCGAGTCCAGCGCGAACAGGACGTCGGTGGTGCCGATCGCCAGCATGACGATCAGCATCGGGGTCATCAGCCGGCGGCCGTTCTCCCGGATGAAGAGCTTGGTGCCGTGGTACTTGTCGGTCGACGGGAAGCGCTTCTCGATCGACTTGAGGAGGCGGTTCTCCTCGAACTCCTCGTCCTCCTCGTCGGCCCGCGCCTCCTTGATCAGCTTCCACGCCGTCCAGATCAGGAAGCCGCCGAAGATGAAGAAGACCCAGGAGAACTGGGCGACCAGGGCGGCGCCGCCGGCGATGAAGACCGCGCGCAGCACCAGGGCGATGATCACACCGAACATCAGCACGCGCTGCTGGTAGACCCTGGGCACCGCGAACTTGCCCATGATCAGGATGAACACGAAGAGGTTGTCGACGCTGAGCGACTTCTCGGTGATGTAGCCGGCGAAGAACTCACCGGCCGGCGTCGCGCCGGAGTGCCACCAGAGGAAACCGCCGAAGATCGCGGCCAGCACCACCCAGACCGTGGTCCAGATGCCGGCTTCCTTGATCGACACCTCGTGCGGCTTGCGGCCGCCGATGAAGAAATCGGCGGTGATCAGGGCCAACAGCACCACGATGGTGCCGACCCAGAGGCTTACGGAAACGTCCACTACTGCTCCTCCGGCAGGTAGGCGAGACAGACATCGTCACTGCCGGAGGTCTCTTCCGCCCGTCGGGCGCGCGGCGGCGCGCCCGCGGACCAGCGCCCCGGGGCGCCGCGACGGGCGCCCGTGATGACGGGGACGACTGCGTGTGGGAATACTCCCCTCCGCTGCAAGAAGGGTAACAGCATCCCCAAACAAAGGTAAAGAAGGTAAAGCCCTGTCAGGTCCGCGGCCGGGCCGGGGCCGGGGGCGGGGGGCCGGGGGCGGGGCTCCTACAGGAACGGCTCGATGGCCGGCAGCAGATCCTGGAAGGTCCGCCCCTTGGCCGGGGCGCCGATCGCCTGCATCTCCCAGCCGCCGTCGCCGTCCCGGAACACCTTCGCCATGATCTGGCCGGTGTGCGGGCCGCCGCCGGTCAGCTCGTAGCGGGCCAGCTCCAGGCCGGTCGACTCGTCCACCAGCCGGCAGTGCGCGTTCTGCACCTCGGCGAAGGTCTGCCCGGTGTACGAGCTGACCGTGAACACCACCTGGGTGATCTGCGGCGGCACGTGGGCCAGGTCCACCAGGATCGACTCGTCGTCCTCCCCCGCCCCGGACCCGCCGACCAGGTTGTCCCCGGTGTGCCGCACGGAGCCGTCGGCGCTCTCCAGGTGCTGGAAGAACACCACGTCGGAGGGGGTGCGCTCGGCGTACAGCAGCGCCGAGGCGTCCAGGTCGATCTGCCTGGTGCGGCTGCCGAACAGACCCCGGCGGGGCGCCGCCTTCCAGCCCAGGCCCATCCGGACCACGGTGAGCGTCTCCCCCGGCCCCTTCTGCAGACTGACCCGCTGGCCCTTGGCAAGGTTCACCGACACGGCGCATGTCCTCTCTGCCCGGCCGCGCGGGAACCCCGCGCCGGCACCACGGTGGAACACCCCGTTGCCGTCCCCCGGCTGAGGCCCCCTCTTCCGGCCGCCCGTCCCGGAGCGGCTCCGCAGGCCAGCCTAGGCCCTGCGGTCGAACGCGCTGTCCGCCCTGTACCCCTTTGTGGCAGGGCTGAGACACCGCCGGGCTTGACCGGGAACGGAACCGGCCACGCCCGGCGGGGCGTTCTCGGGGAGCACTCCGGGCCGCTACGCGATGCCGGCCTCGCGCATCTGCCGCAGCTCCTTCTTCAGCTCCTTGACCTCGTCGCGCAGCCGGGCCGCCACCTCGAACTGGAGGTCGACGGCGGCGGCGTGCATCCGGTCCGTCATCGACTGGATCAGCTCGGCCAGCTCGGCCGCCGGCAGCGACTTCGCCGGCTTGCGGTCGACGCCCAGCGCCGGCACCGCGGTCTTGCCGCCCTTGCCGCCGCCCGCGGC
This sequence comes from Kitasatospora sp. NPDC097605, assembly GCF_040302725.1. NCBI lineage: Bacteria > Bacillati > Actinomycetota > Actinomycetes > Kitasatosporales > Streptomycetaceae > Kitasatospora > Kitasatospora sp. NPDC097605. The sequence continues at coordinate 53,227 of NZ_JBEOSF010000038.1, forward strand.
GCGGTAGCCGGTGGAGAGCAGCTCCCCGGTGTCCACGTCCTCGCGGGCGAGGGTGTCCAGGATGTCGCCGATCTTCTTGCGCAGCGGCTGCGGGTCGATCCCGTGCTCCTTGTTGTACGCCTGCTGCACGGCCCGGCGGCGGTTGGTCTCGTCGATGGCCTTCTCCATCGCCGGGGTGATCCGGTCCGCGTACATGTGGACCTGGCCGGAGACGTTGCGGGCCGCGCGGCCGATGGTCTGGATCAGCGAGGTGCCGGAGCGCAGGAAGCCCTCCTTGTCCGCGTCCAGGATCGCCACCAGGGAGACCTCCGGGAGGTCCAGGCCCTCGCGCAGCAGGTTGATGCCAACCAGCACGTCGTACTCGCCGGCCCGCAGCTCGCGCAGCAGCTCGACGCGGCGCAGCGTGTCGATGTCGCTGTGCAGGTACCGCACCCGGATGTCCAGGCCGAGCATGTAGTCGGTGAGGTCCTCGGCCATCTTCTTGGTGAGCGTGGTGACCAGGACGCGCTCGTCCTTCTCCACCCGCCTGCGGACCTCGTGCACCAGGTCGTCGATCTGGCCCTCGGTCGGCTTGACGATCACCTCGGGGTCGATCAGGCCGGTCGGGCGGATGATCTGCTCGACCTGGCCGTCGCCCCGCGACAGCTCGTACTGGCCCGGGGTCGCCGACAGGTAGACGGTCTGGCCGATCCGCTCCAGGAACTCCTCCCACTTCAGCGGGCGGTTGTCCATCGCGGACGGCAGCCGGAAGCCGTGCTCGACCAGGGTGCGCTTGCGCGAGGCGTCGCCCTCGTACATCGCGCCGATCTGCGGGACGGTGACGTGCGACTCGTCGATGACCAGGAGGAAGTCCTCCGGGAAGTAGTCCAGCAGGGTGTTCGGCGGGGAGCCGGGCTCGCGGCCGTCGAAGTGCATCGAGTAGTTCTCCACGCCGGAGCAGGTGCCGATCTGGCGGAGCATCTCGAGGTCGTAGGTGGTGCGCATGCGCAGCCGCTGGGCCTCCAGCAGCTTGCCCTGCTTCTCCATCCGGGCGAGGGTCTGCTCCAGCTCCTTCTCGATGTCGTTGACCGCGCGTTCCATCCGCTCCGGGCCCGCCACGTAGTGCGAGGCCGGGAAGACGTAGACCGAGTCGTCCTGGCTGATGATCTCGCCGGTGAGCGGGTGCAGCGTGTACAGCGCCTCGATCTCGTCGCCGAACATCTCGATCCGGACGGCGAGTTCCTCGTAGACCGGGAAGATCTCGATGGTGTCGCCGCGCACCCGGAAGGTGCCGCGGGTGAAGGCGAGGTCGTTACGGGTGTACTGGATGTCGACGAAGCGCCGGAGCAGGACGTCCCGGTCGATCTCCTCCCCGACCTTCAGCCGCACCATCCGGTCCACGTACTCCTGCGGCGTGCCGAGGCCGTAGATGCAGGAGACCGACGCGACCACGACCACGTCCCGGCGGGTGAGCAGCGAGTTGGTCGCCGAGTGGCGCAGCCGCTCGACCTCCTCGTTGATCGAGGAGTCCTTCTCGATGTAGGTGTCCGTCTGCGGGACGTACGCCTCGGGCTGGTAGTAGTCGTAGTACGAGACGAAGTACTCGACCGCGTTGTTCGGCAGCAGCTCGCGGAACTCGTTCGCCAGCTGCGCGGCCAGCGTCTTGTTCGGCGCCATCACCAGGGTGGGCCGCTGCAGCTTCTCGATCATCCAGGCCGTGGTGGCCGACTTGCCGGTACCGGTGGCGCCGAGCAGGACGACGTCCTTCTCCCCGCCCCGGATCCGCCGCTCCAGCTCCGCGATCGCCGCCGGCTGGTCACCGTTGGGCTGGTAGGGACTGACGACCTCGAAGGGCGCCACTGACCGCTCAATACTCGTGATGGGTCGCACGCCTCCACCGTACGACCCACCACCGACAACCGGGGACTACCGGGCGCTGTCCCGGGCGAGGGCGACGAGGCGGGAGACGGCGCGGAGGTACTTCTTGCGGTAGCCGCCGCGGAGCAGTTCCTCGGGGAAGACCTGGTCGAAGGGGAGGCCGGAGGCGGTGATGGGGAGTTCGCGGTCGTACATGCGGTCGGCGAGGACGACCAGGCGCAGGGCGGTGGACTGGTCGTCGACCTGGTGGACGCCGCGCAGGCAGACGGCGGTGACGTCGTCCAGCAGGGCGCCGTAGCGGCTGGGGTGGACGGCGGAGAGGTGGGCGAGCAGGGCGTCGAAGTCGTCGAGGGAGGCGCCCGGGGTGCGGGCGGCGACGGCGTCGACCTCGGTGGCCGGGTAGGGCGGCGGGGCGTCCGGCAGGCCGCGGTGGCGGTAGTCCTGGCCGTCGATCCGCATCGGGCGGAAGTGCGCGGACAGGCCCTGGATCTCGCGCAGGAAGTCGGCGGCGGCGAAGCGGCCCTCGCCGAGCTTCTCGGGCAGGGTGTTGGAGGTGGCGCAGAGCTTGACGCCGTTCTCCACCAGGCGGCCGAGCAGGGTGGAGACCAGGACGGTGTCGCCCGGGTCGTCGAGCTCGAACTCGTCGATGCACAGCAGGGTGTGCCCGGAGAGGGTCCGCACGGCCTGCTGGAAGCCGAGCGCGCCGACCAGGTTGGTCAGCTCGACGAAGGTACCGAAGGCCTTGGGCCCGGGGGCGGCGTGCCAGAGCGAGGCGAGCAGGTGGGTCTTGCCGACGCCGTAGCCGCCGTCCAGGTAGATGCCGGCCGGGCCGGCCGGGGCCGGGGCGCTGCGGCGGAACCAGCTGCGCTTGGGCGCGGAACCGTTTCCGCTGTTGAGCGTGCCGGCGAACTGCTCCAGGACCTGCACGGCCTCGTACTGGCTGGGCTGGGCCGGGTCCGGGATGTACGTCCCGAAGCTCACGTCGGAGAAGCGCGGCGGCGGCACCATCTCGGCGACCAGGCGTTCGGCGGGTACGACGGGACGCCGGGAGGTGAGGGCTATCGGCTCGGTCGCGGTGGCGGGGCGGGAAGCTGCGGGCACGGTGACAAAGGGTACGCCTGGTCGGGTCGGGCCCGGGACCTGCACCCGGTGGAACACTGGGGGCATGCAACAGCTGATCAGTCCCCTGGCGGAGACCTTCGACGACCCGAGTTCGCTGGAGGCGCTGGCCGCCGTCTACGCGTACCCCGGGCAGGTGAACCACGGGCGTCCCTGGCTGCGCGCCAACATGGTGGCGGGGCTGGACGGCGGGGCCCGGCTGGACGGGCTCTCCGACGGGCTCTCCGGCGACGCCGACAAGCGGATCTTCGGGGTGCTGCGGGCGCTGTCGGACGTGGTGCTGGTGGGGGCCGAGACGGTGCGGGCGGAGGGGTACCGGCCGGCCCGGGCGCGGGCCGACTTCGCCGGGGCGCGCCGGGCGGCCGGGCAGGCGCCGGCGCCCGCGATCGCGATCGTCAGCCGCTCGCTCGGGCTGGACCTCGCGGCCCCGCTGTTCACCGAGCCGCTGGTGCGCACCGTGGTGATCACCACCGAGGACGCGCCGGTGCGCAGCCTGGCGGCGGTGACCGAGGTGGCCGACGTGATCGCGGTCGGCCGGGGCGCGGTGGACCTGCGGGCGGCGGTCGCGGCGCTGGCCGACCGGGGCTGGACGCGGATGCTGACCGAGGGCGGACCCCGGCTGCTGGGGCAGCTGGCCGCCGAGGACCTGCTGGACGAGCTGTGCCTGTCGCTGGCGCCGCTGCTCACGGGCGGCGACGCGCCGCGCATCCTCCACGACGCGCACATGCCCGACGTGCAGCGGATGCGGCTGGTCTCATTGATCGAGCAGAAAGGATTCCTCTTCACCCGCTACCTGCGTCCGCCCGCCCCGTGACCTCCGGATCGTGATCCCGCTCCCACTTGCGACGTCCTCCGCGTGGCCCGTGTGCCGGGCGGGGAGCGTGCGGAAAGCTTCCGCCGGGCAGTATGGGATGCGAAGCCGGAGCCCGGGGGCCGGTGACTGGAAGGGACTCACGTGTTCAAGACGGTACTGATGATCGAGAAGGCGCTCTCCGACGCGGACGTGGAGCTGGTCACCACGCTCCACAGCGAGGAGAGGGTGTCCTTCGTCGTCCTGATGCAGCCGCGCGGCAAGCAGGACGAGCTGCTGCGGGCGCTGGACGACGTGGCGCTCGGCCACCTGGACAAGGTGGTGCGCGAGCACGACGAGTCCGAGAGCGGACCGACGGTCGCCACCGAGTCGCTGGAGCACAGCCTGCGCCACCTGCGCGAGGCCGGTGCCGAGGCGGTCGGCGAGCTGGTCGAGGAGAAGCCGCTGGACCGGCTGCGCACCGTGGTTGAGGAGCACCAGGCGGACGAGGTGGTGGTGCTCACCTCCCCGCACTTCGTGGAGGAGTTCTTCCACCGCGACTGGGCCTCCCAGGCCCGCCACAAGGTGGGCGTCCCGGTGCTGCGGCTGTTCGCCAGCGACTCCTGAGGAGAGCCCGGCGTGGTGCAGAATCGTCCTTGCGGTCCGGCCGCGAGGACGATTCGCACGTCGTCCGCCCCTCCCTGATCCCCGCCCGTACGGAGCCCCGCCTTGAACGACGCCGCGCACGACCTGCACGCCCCGCACTTCATCGGCATCGGCGGCGCCGGGATGTCCGGCCTGGCGAAGATCCTCGCGGTGCGGGGGGCCAGCGTCTCCGGCAGCGATGCCAAGGAGTCCGAGACCGTCCGCGCGCTGCGCGAGCTCGGTGCCGGCGTGCACATCGGGCACGCCGCCGAGCACGTGCCGGACGGCGCGAGCAGCATCGTCGTCTCCAGCGCCATCCGCGCCGACAACCCGGAGCTGGTCGCCGCCCGCGAGCGCGGCATCCCGGTGGTGCACCGCTCCGACGCGCTGGCCGCGCTGATGGGCGGGCGCCGGGCGCTGGCCGTGGCCGGCACCCACGGCAAGACCACCACCACCAGCATGCTCGCCGTCGCCCTCGCCGAACTGGGCCTGGACCCGTCCTACGCGATCGGCGGCGACCTCGACGCGCCCGGTTCCAACGCCCAGCACGGCACCGGCGAGATCTTCGTCGCCGAGGCCGACGAGAGCGACCGCAGCTTCCACAAGTACGCGCCCGAGGTGGCGATCGTGCTCAACGTGGAGCTGGACCACCACGCCAACTACGCCTCGATCGACGAGATCCACGAGTCCTTCGAGACCTTCGTCGGCCGGATCGTGCCCGGCGGCACCCTGGTCGTCTCCGCCGACCACGACGGTGCCCGCGAGCTGACCGCCCGGGTGGCCGGCCGCGCGGACCTGAACGTGGTCACCGTCGGCGCCGCCGAGGACGCCGGCCTGCGGGTGCTGTCGGTCGTCGCGCGCGGCATGACCAGCGAGGTCACCGTGCTGCTGGACGGCGCCGAGCTGACCTTCACCGTCTCGGTCCCCGGCCGGCACTACGCCCACAACGCGGTCGCCGCGCTGGCCGCCGGCGTCGCGCTGGGCGTCCCGGCCGCGGACCTCGCCAAGGCGCTCGGCGCCTACACCGGGGTGCGCCGCCGGCTCCAGCTCAAGGGCGAGGCGGGCGGCGTCCAGGTGATCGACTCCTACGCCCACCACCCGACCGAGATGACCGCCGACCTGGAGGCGATCCGGGAGGCCACCGAGGGCCGCGTCCTGGTGGTCTTCCAGCCGCACCTGTTCAGCCGCACCCAGCAGCTCGCCGAGGAGATGGGCGCCGCGCTGGCGCTGGCCGACGCCTCGGTGGTGCTCGACATCTACCCGGCCCGCGAGGACCCGATTCCCGGGGTCACCAGCGAGCTGATCATCGACGCCGCCCGCCGGGCCGGCGCCGAGGTCACCGCCGAGCACGACTTCGCCGCCGCCCCCGCGCTGCTGGCCTCCCTGGCCCGCCCGGGCGACCTGCTGCTCACCATGGGCGCGGGCGACGTCACCAATCTGGGTCCGGCCGTCCTGGAACAATTGGAGAGGGGCCTGGAGCACCTCGCGAACGTTGCCACCAACGTCTGAGCCCCCGGACCCGTCGCGACTGGAGCCGTCATGAGCTACGAGATCGAGAAGACCGACGCCGAGTGGCGCGCCCAGCTCACCCCCGAGGAGTACCACGTGCTCCGGGAGGCCGGCACCGAGCGCCCGTTCACCGGCGAGTACACCGACACCAAGACCGTCGGCGTCTACGGCTGCCGGGCGTGCGGCGCCGAGCTGTTCAGCTCGGAGACCAAGTTCGACAGCCACTGCGGCTGGCCGTCCTACTACGCGCCGCTCGCCGGGGACCGCGTCCAGTACATCGAGGACACCTCGCTCGGCATGCGCCGGGTCGAGGTCCGCTGCGCCCGCTGCGGCGGCCACCTCGGCCATGTGTTCGAGGGCGAGGGCTACGGCACGCCGACCGACCAGCGGTACTGCATCAACTCGGTCTCGCTCACGCTGAAGCCGGCGGAGTGACGAGGAACGGCTGAGCGGAAGGGCCCGGACACCCCGAGGGGTGTCCGGGCCCTTCCGTCAGCCGGCGGCCGGGGTGAAGTGGACCGGGAGACGGACCAGGGCCCGGTGGAAGGGGCCGGGGCGCCAGTGCAGGGTGTCGGCGGGCTCGGCGAGTTCGAGGTCGCCGATCCGGCTGGTCAGCTGCTCGATGGCGGTGATCGCGATCAGCAGGGCCGGGTCGCGGGCCGGGCAGGCGTGCGGGCCGGCCGCCCAGGCCAGGTGGGCGGACTCGCCACTGCGCAGCCCGGCGGTGTCCGCCCCGTCGGCGGTGGCGGCCGGCGGGGCGGCCTGGGAGTTGGCGGCCGCGTAGGAGACCAGGACCAGCGCGCCCGCCGGGATCGCCCGGCCGTGGAAGGTGACGTCGACGCGCGGGTAGTGGGCGGAGAGGTTGGCCAGCGGCGGCTCGTGCCAGAGCACCTCGTCGATCGCCTGGTGCGCCGTCATCGCCCCGCCGAACAGCGAGCCGGCGTAGCGGGCGTCGGTGAGCAGGCGCAGCAGGGCGTTGCCGATCAGATTGGTGGTCGGCTCATTGCCGGCGATCATGGTGAGGGTGATCTGCCGGACCACCTCGTCGTTGTCCAGCCCGGCCGGGTGGGTGAGGAACCACGAGGTCAGGTCGTGCCGGGGGCGCTCACGGCGCTCGGCGACCATGGCGGTGACCACCTCGACGAGGTCGGTGTACGCGGCCACCGCCTGCCGGGTGGACTCGATGGAGCCGACGATGCCGGCCACCAGCCGCTCCCGGTGCTCGTCGGGCACGCCGAAGCCGGTGGTGAGGACGTGGACCGGCAGCCGGCGGGCGTAGTCGGCGATGAGGTCGGCGGAGCCGCTCTGCGCGAAGGCGTCGATCAGCCGGTGGGCGACCTCGGCGACCCGGCGCTGCAGCAGGTGCGGTTCCAGCAGCGCCAGGCCGTCGGTGATCACCTGCCGGTAGCGGGCGTGCGTGGCGCCGTCGCTGAACAGCGCGGTCGGCCGGTAGCCGAGCACCGGCAGCAGCGGGGAGTCCGGCGGGACGGTCCGCTGCCAGGCGCGGGAGTCCTTGGAGAAGGTGTCGGTGTCGCGCAGCAGGTCGAGGGCGGCCTGGTAGTCGGTGACCAGCAGGGCCGCGACGCCGGGTGCGATCTCCACCTCGGCGACCGGGCCCTGCCGGCGCAGCCGCTCGTAGACGGCCCGCGGGTCGGCGGCGAAGGCCGGGCCGTGCAGGGCGATCAGGGGGTGCGAGGTGGCGGTCATGGCTGCTCCGGGGCCGGGGCGGAGGCGGGGAGGCCGTGCAGGACGTGCTCGGTGAGCGCGATCAGGGCGTCCAGGCTGGAGCCGCGCTCCCGGGCGTCGCAGAGCACCAGCGGGGTGCTCGGGTGCAGGTCGAGGTGGCTGCGCAGGACCGCGACCGGGTGGGCCGGCGAGTCGGGGAAGCGGTTGACGGCGACCGCGTAGGGCAGTCCCTGCTCCTCGACCATGTCCATGATCTCGAAGGAGTCGGCGAGCCGGCGGGTGTCCGCCAGGACCAGGGCGCCGATGGCGCCGCGCGCGATGTCCTGCCAGAGCGGGAAGAACCGCCGCTGGCCGGGGGTGCCGAACATGTACAGCACCAGCTCGCCGGGCAGGGTGAGCCGGCCGAAGTCGACCGCGACCGTGGTGGTGGTCTTTCCGGGCAGGCCGGCGACGTCGTCGACGGGGGCGCCGGTCTCGGTCATCGCCTCCTCGGTGTGCAGGGTCGGGATCTCCGAGAGGGTGCGGATGAAGGTGGTCTTGCCGACGCCGAACGGGCCGGCGACCACCAGCTTCATCAGCGTCTGCTCGGGGTCGGGCAGGTAGCCCACCCGGTCCGGCCGCCCCGGACCGGACGGGCTGCCGGAGGGCGGATTACCGGAGAGTGCGGAGTCCAACGAGGAGCCTCTCGACGAGGGAGCGGTCGGTCTGCTGGGCGCGGGGGATCGGCGCGCGGGCGTGCAGGCAGCCCGCCTCGACCAGATCGGCCGCGAGGAAGACCGTGGCGCTGACCGGCAGCCGCAGGTGTGCGGCCGCCTCCACCACGGTGAGCGCGCCGGGTCGTAAGAGGTCCCAGAGCCGGCGGTGCTCCGCCTCCAGCTCGGTGAGCGCCGACGGCTGCCCGTCGCCGGTCGCGAAGAGCACGGTGAGCCGCTCGAAGCCGTCGCCGCCGGGGCGGGTCCGGCCGCCGGTGGCCAGGTAGGCGGGCACCATCCGCCTGCGGGGGGTGGGGGTCATGACCGCGCGGGGGCGTCCTGCCGCCTGGCCGGGCTCGCCAGTGCCCGGCCCAGGGCGGCGACCTGGACCTGCATCTGGTAGGCGACGTTGCCGAGTTGGGCGTCGGGCGTGGTGAACACCGCCAGCGAGGTGTTCTCGCCGGCCGGGACGACGACGGCGAAGCCCAGCTCGGACTCGACCACGGTCTGCGCCAGCCGGGGCTGCTCGGCGTCGGTGAAGGCGGTGGTGAACGCCCGGGCGGCGGCGTGCACGGTGGCGGTCATCGCGGCGACCCGCTCGGCGGAGGCGCGCGCGAGGCCGTCCGAGGCGGCCTCGACCAGGCCGTCGCCGGTGGCGATCACCGCGTGCACGACGCCCGGCAGCTCCAGGAGCGGGGTCAGCACCCAGGCGATGCCGCCGGTGTCGGACGGGCTGGACGTGGTGCTGGTGGGGCTGGGCGTGCTGCTCACAGCGCGGCTCCTCAGGGGGTCTGGGTGGTACGGCGGCCGGACGCGTCCGCGGGGCCGGCGCCGGTGCGGGCGGCGTCGGGGCTCGGCGGGGCCGCCCGGTCGGCGCCGGCGGGGCCGGTCGCCGCGGGGGACGGGGGGTGGGGGCTCGGGGTGGTGCCGGCCTCGGTGACGGGGGTGGTGCCGGCCGGGGTGCCGGCGGCCTCCGCGACGGCGGCGCGGCCGGAGTCGGTGCCGTGCTGGAGCGCCTGCCAGCGGGCGGCGGCCTGCTCGGGCGTCCGCACCGGCCGGACGGCGCCCGATCCGGCCGCTCCGGCGGGGGCGCTCTGCGGGGCCGGACCCGAGGTCAGCGGGCGGCGCCGGCGGCGGCTGGGCAGCCCGGTGCCGTCGTCCGCCGGGCCGGGTCCGTCCGGGACGGCGCGCACCGGCGGGACGGCGTGCACCGGCGGCGCGTCCGACGCGTCGGGCCCGCCCGGCGCGTCCGCGGAGTCCGCCGCGTCCGGCGTATCCGGCACCGGCGGCAGGACACGGATGGCCGGGGCGCCCTCCCGGCCGCGGCCGCCCGTCGGCCCGGCGGCGGGTGCGGGGGCGGGCGCGGCGGACGGCGCCGAGCCGGCGCGCAGCGGCAGCGGGGTGAGCACCGACAGCGGCTGCCCCTCGTCCACCACGGTCAGCAGCCCGGCCGGGATCCGGACCAGCGCGCGCATGCCGCCGTACGGGGACGGCTCGACGTGGCAGGAGAAGCCGTACTGCCGGGCCAGCTTGCCGACCACCGCGAACCCGGTCTTGGGCGGGTTGCCCAGCTCGGTGAGCAGCACTTCGGGCGGGCCGGCCAGCAGCCGGCGGGCCCGGCGCAGCTGGTCCTCCTCCATCCCGATGCCGCTGTCGTCGACGATCACCAGCGCGCCCCGCCCGCCCTGCTGGACGGTGACCGGCACGTCCGTCTCCGGGTGCGAGTACGCGGTGGCGTTGGCGAGCAGTTCGGCGACCGCGATGGCCACCGGCTCGGCGGCGCGGGCGACCACGGCGAGCCGGTCCTCGCGCAGGTGGTTGGCCACCTTGATGCGGGCGTAGCCGGGCACCCGGGAGAGCGCGCCGACCACCACCTCGGCGAGCGGCGAGTCGGTGCGGGCCAGGCCCGGCCAGGCCTCGCAGAGCACGGCGACGGTCTGGATCCGGCGCAGCGCGACCTCGTTGCGGAAGTCCACCTCCAGCAGCCGGGGGTCGTCGTTGTCGTGCTGGAGCTGCTGGACCAGGCTCTGGATCTGGTAGAGCAGGGTCTGGATCTTGGACGTGGCGCCGCGCATCGCGGAGCGGGCGGCGGCGTCGACCCGCTCGCGCTCGTCGGTGACGGCGGCCGAGGCGGCGTCCAGGACGGCCTGCAGGGCCTGTACGGCGTCCGGGCCGACGGCGGCGGGGTCGAGCGGTCCGGCGATCCGCACATTGGGGTGGCTCAGCCGCAGGGCGGCGGTGGCCACGCGTTCGGTGGCGAGGTGGGCGATCTCGGCCAGCAGCGCGGCGGTGCGCCGCTCGGCGGTCTCGGCGCGCCGCTCGGCCTCGGCGGCCCGCTGCTCCTCCTCGCCCGCCCGCCGCGCCGCCTCGGTGGCCGCCCGGTCGGACTCCCCGGCCCGTCGGCCGTCCTCCTCCGCCCGGCGCTCGGCCCGGTGGGCGCGCTCCTCGGCGGCCTGCGCGCGGTCGGCCGCGCCGGCGGCCTGCTCCGCCGAGGCCTGGGCCTCGGCCCGTGCCTCGCGCGCCTGCTGCTCGGCCCGGCCGGCCCGGCCCTCGGCGACCCGGGCACGCTCCTCGGCCAGGCCGGTCGAGGCCTCGGCGGCAGCGGCCCGGGCGAGCGCGCCGGAGCGGCCGCGGGCCAGCCACCCGGCCACGGCGAGCGCGGCCAGCGCGATCAGCGCCAGGGCCGTTACCAGCAGCTGCGTCATCGACGTCCTCGGAGCTTCCTTGTACGAAGAGCGAATGGGAGGGCCGTGCTGTGCGGGCGGTGCTTCGAGGACTGTGCCGGGGACGGCTCAGGCCGCGCCGTCGCCGCCGGGCCGCGGGCGGGGCACGCGCCGTTCGGCGTCCTCGTCCAGCTCCCGGGCGACCAGGGCCACCTGACTCATCGCCTCCAGGACGTTCGGCACCCCGGTGCCGTCCAGGTGCCGGTACTCGGCGGCGACGGTGAGCACCAGCCGCTCGGGCAGGCCGAGTTCGGGGTAGCGCTGCTCGGCGATGATCCGGCGGGCCGCGTCCAGGGCGGGCAGGCCGGCCCGGTGCAGGGCGTGCGCGCGCTCGCGGACGTACCCGAGGTAGTCGATGTGCTCCCGGACGCCGTCGCGGTCGAGCACCGGGCCGTGGCCGGGGACGATGATCTCGGCGCCGGTGGCCAGGATCCGCTCGCAGGCGGCGACGATGTTCTCCAGCGGGCCGGCCCAGTGCGAGGGGTGGTCGCCGGGCTGCGCGGCGGTCGAGCCGAAGATCACGTCGCCGCTGAACACCGCGCGCTGGCGCGGGAGGTGGACGATGAGGTCGCCGCCGGTGTGGGCCGGGGGCAGGCCGGTGATCTGCACCGGGTACTCCCCCACCCGCAGCTCCAGCTCGCCGTGGAAGACGGTGTCCGGGTGGACGGGCTCGGTCCGCGACCAGTCGAACCGCCCGAAGTGGCGGCGCAGGTAGCCGCCGAGCGGGGAGTCCGGGTCACTGCCGGTGACCAGGCCCTGGGTCTGCTGGGGCGTCGGCTCCCAGTGGATGTGCTCCAGCGCCTCGCGGGTGGCGATCACCTCGGCGTCCGGGAGCACGCCCGCGCCCCAGAGGTGGTCGCCGTTGGCGTGGGTGACGACGATCCGGTCGACGGTGACGCCGTCGGCCAGCCGCTTGCGGCTCTCGGTGAGGAACTCGGCGGCGAGCGAGGGGTCGTAGGGCGTGTCGATCCACAGCGCCGTCCGCGGCCCGGCAAGCAGTCCGCAGTTGGCCAGGCCCCAGCCGCGCTTCGGCGGGAGCCAGACGTACAGGTCCTCGGCAATCGCGCTCACGTTCGCACGGTTGATCGTCATGGGCGCGATTATGCCGATGATGTGACGGTAGTGAAGCAAAAGACCGGGGATTCCGGCCACTTCCTGCCCCGGAGTCTCCCGCGCTGTCCCGTTTGCTCCCGTTCCGGCGGCCGAATTCCGCCCCCGCGCGCTCATCCGGCGGGCAGGACGCGGCAGACCTCGACGGTCACGTCCACCGTGTCCAGGCCGATCACCCGGCCCTCGACGGCGACGAAGCCCTTCTCCCCCGAGCGGAACAGCGCGGCCAGCGGGGACTGCCGGCCGGCCGCCGCCAGGGCCTCCACCGCCATCGCCGAGCCGAACGCGAACACCCCGCAGAGCACCACGCAGGGCGCCTGCCGGGAGGTCCGGGTGACGAACACGAAGCCGTGGTCGCGGACGAGTTCGTCGGCCGCGTTGTACTGCGCCTCGAAGATCATCCCGCCCCAGCGGGCCCGGGCCGCCTGGGGGTGCTCCAGGCGGAAGTCCGGGAAGCCGGCGGCCAGCACGACCCCCGAGTAGGCGTTGACGTTCGGCCCGCCGATCGAGAAGGTCGGCATCCTGGGGTCCTGCGCGCCGGCGGTGACCAGCTCGATGGCGGCCTTGCGGTTGATCTTCCGCAGCAGGTCGATGAGCTGGGCGATGGCCCGCGCCTCGGCCATCGGCATGAAGAGCACGTTCCGCGGCCCCCGGCTGGTGAGCCGGCAGCCGTCCTTGGCGTAGGCGAACTCGGCCACCTCGATGCTCGGGGTGACGATCTGCACCCGGCCGTACGGCCCGAGCAGCACGCGCAGGAAGCCGTAGCGCAGGAAGAGGCGGGTACGGGCGAGCGAGCGGGCGGCGAGAAAGCCGATCACGGCCGGGACGAACCCCACCAGGATCTGGAGCAGGATCTCCATGGCACCCCCGTGCGGAAGACTCGGGCACGAACAGCCGGCGCCGATGTGATGCCCCGTGAGGCGCCGGGAACTCCCGCGCCCGCGTCCCACCCCGCTCCCACGCCGGTGAACGCACCGGATTCACCCGTCCGGCGGAGTGATTGTCACGCTCCGTCACCGGATCCGGGCCGGCTCAGCCGTCCAGGCGCTTGATGTGCTTCCGCTCGCTCGCGCAGCGCTGGTAGCCCAGCCAGGCGTTGATCGCGAGCATCGGTGCGTTGCCGGCGTCGTTGGAGGTGTAGGCGTACCGCAGACCGGCGGCGCGGGCGCGGCGCAGCGACTCCAGCTTGGCGAGCTTGCTCAGCCCCCGCCCGCGGTACTCCCGGCGGCAGGCGGTGAAGGCCGACCAGTAGCGGTCCGCGCCGTCCGTGGTGGCGAGGCTGAACGCGGCCGGCCGGCCGTCGACGACGGCGACCACGGTCAGCTCGTGGTCGAGGTCCGGGCGGTTCCACTCCCCCGCCAGCCACTCGTCGTACTCGGTGGCGTCCAGCACGACCTCGCCCGGCTCGTCCCGGGCCGCGTCCGCGTCGACCAGGAAGACCGGGTACGGGTCGGCCGCGAAGTCGCTCGCCGGGCGCAGTTCGACGCCGGCCGGCAGCGGCGGGGCCGGCGGCAGCGGGACGGTGAGGTCCCGGGCCCCGAAGTGGGCGGTCCGGCCGGCGGTGAAGCCGCGGGCCTCCGCGAAGGCGCGCGAACCGGGCTCGTCGTCCACCCAGCCGTGCAGCTCGGCGACGCCGTGCCCGGCCAGGTGCCGCTCGGCGGCGGCCAGCAGGGCGGTGAAGGCCCCGCGCCGCCGGTACTCGGGCAGCACGCTGCCGTTGGCGTGGCCGACACCGGTCATGGTGGTGCCGACGGCCACCCCGCAGCGGACCGCGCCGACCACCCGGCCGTCCAGCTCGGCGACCAGGACGCGGTAGTGGGAGCCCTTCGGCTGGTGCTCGGCGCGCCAGGCGAACATCGCGGGCGACTGCACCAGGTGCTCGCGCCCGGCGCGGTGGGCCGCCGCGACCGCCTCGGCGTCGTCGGGGCGGAAGTCACGAATCGTCAAAGTCGTCATAGGAGCGTCACAGTAGGCCGTCGGGCGGCCGGTCCGCTCCCGGTTTTCCCCGCCGGCACGGCCCCCACCTGCGGCGATGCGACCGCCCCCGGTGGGAGATCGCTCATTGACGCAACGCCAAGCTCAAGTAATGCTCTGAGATGACCGGACGAGGCTTGGCAACCGCGGCGCCCGGGGACATGCTCACCAGCACAGCCCGGCGGCCGCGGCGACGAGGCCCGGCCGACCGACGGCTTTCCCACCCGGCCCTCCGAAGGGGGCGCACCGATGACCTCCCCGGCCCTGCACGCCGAAGAGCAGCACACGCCCGCACCGACGACGGGCGCCGACCGCACCACCGGCACCACGCCCGCCGCCGGCACCGCGCCCACGGCCGGCCCCACGCCCGCCGCCGGCACCGCGCGCCGGCTCGGCGTCGGCCTCGGCTGGCGCAGCGAGATCGACACCGTGGTCGAACGGCAGCCCGGCCTGGACTGGGTCGAGGTGGTCGCCGAGAACATCTGCGCCGGCCACCTCCCGGAGTCCCTGCGGATCCTGCTCGACCGCGGCCTCACCGTCGTCCCGCACGGCGTCGGGCTCGGCCTCGGCGGCGCCGACCGGCCCGACCCGGCCCGCCTCGCCCGGCTCGCCGGGACCGCCGGGGCGCTCGGCTCCCCGCTGGTCACCGAGCACCTGGCGTTCGTCCGGGCCGGCGGCCTGGAGGCCGGCCACCTGCTGCCGGTGCCGCGCTCGCGCGACGCCCTGCGGGTGATCGCCGAGAACGTCCGGATCGCCCAGGACCAGCTGCCGGTGCCGCTGGCCCTGGAGAACATCGCCGCCCAGCTGGCCTGGCCGGATGACGAGCTGACCGAGGGGCAGTTCCTCGCCGAGCTGGTCGAGCGGACCGGCGTCCGGCTGCTGATCGACGTCGCCAACCTGCACACCAACCGGGTCAACCTCGGCGTCGACCCGGCCGCCGAGCTGGACCGCCTGCCGCTGGAGGCGCTCGCCTACGTCCACGTCGCCGGCGGCACCATGGTCGACGGCGTCTGGCACGACACCCACGCCCACCCGGTCACCGAACCGGTGCTGGAGGTGCTGGCCGAGCTGTGCGCGCGGACCGCCCCGCCCGGGGTGCTGCTGGAGCGCGACGCCGCGTTCCCGCCGCCCGCCGAGCTGGCCGCCGAACTCGACGCCATCCGGCGGGTCCTGGACGGCGGTGGCACCCGGTGACCGGCCCCCTCACCGGCTCCGGCCCGGACACCGACGCCGCCCGCGCCCGGCTCGCCGCCCGGCAGGCCGGGCTGCTCGCCGCCCTGGTGGCCGGCGGCCCGGTGCCGCCCGGCTTCGACCCCGCGCAGGTGCGCGCCCAGGCCACCGGCCTGGCCGCCAAGCGGCGCGACACCGCCGCCAAGGTCGCCCCGGCCCTGCCCCGCCTGCTCGGCACCCGGTACGGCCCGCTGTTCCTCGCCTACGCCCGCAGCCACCCGCAGACCGGCGGCTACCGCGCCGACGCCCGGGCCTTCGCCGCCTGGGCGCTCGCCGAGGGCGAGGGCCTGGACGCCGACGCCCGCACCGCGCTGGCGCGGTGGCTCGATCCGGCCCCCGAGCGGCCACCGGGCCCGCTCGCCCGGCTGCGGCGCGTCCTACGCCCCGGCCGCGACGCCTGAGCGACGCGGCCCGCACCGCACCCCAGCACCGACCGAACCACGGCGCCGCGCGCGCCGGGAACCACGTCTCACCACCCGGGGGAACCGCCCATGTGGCACAACGCCTACTACCTCGTCCCCGCCGTCCTGCTGGCCGCCGCCGTCGTGTGGGCGTCCCGGACCCGGCAGGCCGCCCAGCGCGTCCCCAACCCCAAGGGGCTGCCCGGCCGGGGCATACCGCTGCTCGACGCCGCCTTCCTCGCCGGAGGCCCCGGCCGGGTCTTCGACACCGCCCTGGTCCGGATGCACCGGGCCGGCCACGTCGTGGTCAGCCGCGCCCGGCTGGTCACCCTCACCACCGACAAGCCGTACGACAAGGTCGAGCGCGAGATCGTGGACGCGATCGGCCCGACCCGCAACCGCGACCTCGGCGAGCTGCGCGTCGCCGTGATGCGCTCGCCGAGCGTCCAGGCGATCGGTGACGAGCTCGCCGGCCGGGGCCTGCTGCGCAACCCGGTCAAGCTGCGCCGGGCGCGGACCGCGCACCGGATGATCTGGCTGGCGCTGCTGGTCGCGGCGGCCTTCACCGCCGGGGCCTATCTGCTCGACTCCGACGAGCCCGGCTACGACCGGCCCGCGCTGTGGATCCCGCTGCTGCTGCTCGTCGTCGGCCTGGTCTCCCTGCTGGCCACCCGGCCGCCCAAGGGCCGGATCTCCCCGGCCGGGCGCCGCCAGCTCGGGCTGGTGGACACCGGCAAGCCGTGGACGCCCCGCCACGGGGCCCGCAACGCCGACGCCGCCCTGCTCGGCGCGATCGCGCTCGGCGGCCTGGCCGCCGTCGGCACCGCCGAGTTCGCCGACGCGGAGCTCCACGAGGCGCTGCTCGCCGCGGCGGTCGCCGACCAGACCGCCAAGGCGACCGGCTACTCCGCCTCCTCGTCCACCGCGGGCTCCTCCGGCACCTCGGGCTCCTCGGGCTCCTCGGGCTCCAGCTGCTCCGGTCCGGCCGTCTGGTGCGGCTCCTCCTCCGACTCCGGCTCGTCCTCCGACTCCGGCTCCTCGGGCTCCTCGGGTTCGAGCTGCGGCGGGAGCAGCGGCTGCGGCTCCTCGGGCTCCGGGTCCAGCTGCTCCTCGGGCTCCTCCTCCGGCTGCGGCTCCTCCTCGTCGTCGAGCTGCGGCTCCAGCTGCGGCGGAGGCTGCGGCGGTTCCTGACGCCACCGACCGGACCACCGGACGTCACAGTTCGGTATCGCGCTCCGGGAACACGTTCCGCGTGCGGCGCGGCCGGGACTACAACAACCCCATGTGGTTGCTCTTCCTGCTCCCGGCCTGCGTCGCCGCGGTGCTCTCCTGCATCCGGCTGGTCCGGATGACCGCCGCCGCCGACGCGCTCACCGGGCAGGAAGGCCCCCGGCCGCCCGAGGCGGTCGGCATCGGGCTGTACGAGACGGCCTACCTGGCCGGCGGACCGGACCGGGTCGTCGAGCTCGCCCTCGTCCTGATGGCCTCCCGGGGCCGGCTGCACCTCGCCCACACCGGCTGGACCACGGTGGTCGACCCGCGCGGCCGCAGCCGGCTGGAACGCGCGGTGATCGCCACCGTCGGCCCGGAGGGCCAGTGCCGCACCGACGACCTGCGGGCGGCGATGGCCGCCCACCCCACCGTGCTGGAGATCGGCAGCCGGCTGTCGCTGGCCGGCCTCGCCACCCCGGCGGCCGTCCAGCGGCACACCGTGCTGGTGGTCCGGCAGGTCCGGCAGGCGCTGCTGCTCACCATGGTGCTGCTGGTCGTCGCGCTGATCGTCGGCGGCCTGCTGGAGGGTGACGTGCTCACCCCGCTGGCCTGGTTCTCGCTGCCGCTGGTGCTCACCTCCGGCACCCTGCTGATGGCCCGGATCGACGTCTACCCCTACACCCGCTGGGCCTCGCCGGTCGGCCAGGAGGTGCTGCGCGAGGTCCGCCCGCCGCGCCAGCACGGGCTCACCGACGACGACGAGCGCGAGCTGCTCACCGCCGTCGCCATGAACGGCCCCGCCGCCCTCCCGGACGCCCGGCTCCGCGCCGCCCTGCGGAGGCACTGACGCCGGAAGGGGCCCCGTCCGACGTGGACGGGGCCCCTCCTCGGGTGCGCCGCGTGCTCAGACCAGGCCGTTGACCAGCTCGGCGAGCGGCTTGCGGCGGCCGGTGAAGAACGGCACCTCCTCGCGGACGTGCAGCCGGGCGCGGGACGGGCGCAGGTCGCGCATCAGGTCCACGATCCGGTGCAGCTCGTCCGCCTCGAAGGCGAGCAGCCACTCGTAGTCGCCCAGCGCGAACGAGGCGACCGTGTTGGCCCGCACGTCCGGGTAGCCGCGCGCCATCTGGCCGTGCTCGGCGAGCATCGCGCGCCGCTCGGCGTCCGGCAGCAGGTACCACTCGTAGGAGCGGACGAAGGGGTAGACGCAGACGTAGTCGCGCGGGCGCTCGTCGGCGAGGAACGCCGGGATGTGCGACTTGTTGAACTCCGCCGGGCGGTGCAGCGCCATGTTCGACCAGACCGGCTCCAGCAGCCGGCCGAGGCCGGTGCGGCGGAAGCGGTTGTACGCCTCCTGGAGGTCGTCGGAGTCCTCGGCGTGCCACCAGACCATGATGTCGGCGTCGGCGCGCAGACCGGACACGTCGTACGTGCCGCGCACGGTGACGTCCTTGGCGGCGAGCTGGGCGAACAGCTCGTCGACCTCGGCGGCCAGACCGGTGCGGTCCTCGGGCAGGGCGCCCTTGAGCTTGAACACCGACCACATGGTGTAGCGGATGACCTGGTTCAGGTCCCGCGCCTTCTTCTTCGCGGGCTGCTCGGCGGCCTGCTGCTCAACGGTCTCAGTCATGCGCCCATTGTCCTCTCGTTCACGTTCGCCCCGGCCAGCGGGGTCAGCACTCGGTCGAGCCCGGCGACGGCCGCCCGGGCGCTCGCGATACACGCCGGGATGCCCACGCCGTCGTACGCCGCCCCGCACAGCGCCAGCGCGCCGGCCCGGTCAGCGGCCGCCCGGATCCGGGCCACCCGGTCCAGGTGGCCGACCGGGTACTGCGGCAGTCCGGCCCGCCAGCGGGTGACGGCGGTGTCGTAGGGGCGGGCGGTCAGGCCGATCGCCTCGCCCAGGTCGCCCAGCGAGCGGGCGACCAGCTCCTCGTCGTCCAGCTCCAGCGGCTCCTCCTCGTGCAGCCGCCCCAGCGAGGTGCGCAGCACGAAGGTGTCCGGGGCCGAGCGCTCCAGCCAGCCCCATTTGTTGGAGGAGAACGTCGAGGCCTTGATCCGGCGGCCGTCCACCGGCGGGACGAGGAAACCGCTGCCGGCCGGGGGCTCGGGCAGGTCGGCGCGGCGGAAGGCCAGGGTGACCAGGGCCATCCCGGCGTACTCGACGCCGTCCAGCTCGGTGGCCGCGGCCGGCGCGTCGGCGCGCAGCAGCCGGGCGGCGGCGGGGGCGGGCACGGCCAGCACGACGGCGGCCGCGTCCAGGGTGTCGCCGTCGCCGGTGGTCACCCGCCAGCCGTCGGGGGTGCGCCGCAGCCCGGTGACCGCGGTGCGGGTGCGCAGCTCGACGCCGGCCTCCGCGCAGGCCGCGGCGACCGCCGTGGGCAGGGTGCCGAGGCCGCCGCGCAGTCCCTGGAAGACGGGGGTGCCGGCGGTCTGCGGCCGGTCGGTCAGCTCGCGCACCCCGTCGAGCAGCGAGCCGCCGCCCCGGGCCACCGGCAGCAGCGCGGGCACTGCGGCGCGCAGCGAGATCTCGTCGGCGTGCCCGGCGTAGACGCCGCCCAGCAGCGGCTCCACCAGCCGGTCCACGACCTCCCGGCCGAGCCGCTCGGCGACGTAGCGGCCGATCGCGACATCGTCCGCGACCGCCTCCCCGGCCACCTCGTGCCGGGCCCGCTCCAGCCCCTCGGGGCTCAGCACCCCGGAGTCCGCCAGCGCGGCGAGGTTCCCGGGGACGCCCATGACCTGCCCGCCGGGCAGCGGCCGCAGCCCGCCCCTGGTCCAGATCGCGGCCTTGGCGGTGGTCGGCGGCTCCAGCTGCTCAGTGAGCCCGACCGCCCGCGCCAGCTCGACCGCCTCCGGCCGCCGGGCGAGCATCGACTCGGCCCCGAGGTCCACCCGGACCCCGCCGACCTCACCGCCCCACAGCTTCCCGCCGAGCCGCTCCGACGCCTCCAGCAGCGTCACCCGCGCCCGCGCCGGCTCCCCCGCACCCCCACCGAGCACGGCGGCAGCGGTCAGTCCCGCGATACCGCCGCCGATCACCACGACATGTGCTTGCGCCATGCCTCGCAGTCTCGCAGGTTCCTACACCTTTGCCTCAATCCGCTGCACGCTTCGCCCTGGGGGCGGGGACGAGGGCATCGAGGTCGTAGTGGTGCGGGATCCCGGCCTCGGCGTACTTCCGCGCTTGACGACGCGGTCGCGGTGGGCCGATCCGGGGGAGACGACCTCCACGACGGGAGTCACGTCGCTCGCGTCGAAGTACATGCGGTCCTGGTCGTACTCGACGCCCACGACGACCCGGCTTGATCGTCATCTCGCGCTCGGCCAGGAAGCCGTCCGGCACGAGGTCCTCCAGGGCCGCGGTCAGGCCGGTCACCGCTCGGCTGTGCCAGGAACGCTGCGCGGACATCATGAGGCAGGCGGTCGAGGTCCTCGGTGAACCACCCCTCGACGCGGGGCGGGTACCTCCGGTCGGCCGGTTCGGACACGGCCGTACGCTAGCCACTCCGGCGCGGCCTCGATGAGGGGAATCCTCCGTGGTGGAGCTGACGGGTGAAGCGGGTCGGTGTCGACCACGGCGGCCGGCCGCCCGCGACAGAGGTGCGGATCGGGAGAGGTGGGACCGGTGGTGAACGGGACGGTGGCGTTCGAGGGCGCCGAGGAGAAGGTGCTGGTGAGTGCGTGTCTGGCCGGGGTGCCGTGCCGGTACGACGGGCGGGCGAAGACGGCGGAGGTGGCCGTCGGGCTGGTGGCGGAGGGGCGGGCGGTCGTGGTGTGTCCGGAGGGGGCGGGCGGGTTGCCGACGCCGCGGCCGGCGGCGGAGATCGTGGGCGGGGACGGGGCGGACGTGCTGGACGGGCGGGCGCGGGTGGTGGACGCGACCGGGGCGGACCGCACCGAGGAGTTCACGGCCGGGGCGCGGGCCGCGCTGGCCGCCGCCGAGGCGGCGGGGGCGCGGCGGGCGGTGCTGATGGCGCGCAGTCCGTCCTGCGGCTGCGGGCAGGTGTACGACGGGACGTTCGGCGGGACGCTGCGGCCCGGTGACGGGGTGACGGCGGCGCTGCTGCGGCGGGCGGGGATCGCGGTGGAGGCCGTCTGACGCCTTGTCCGGTCCGCAGCCGAGCCGTGATCGAGTTGCGACCTCCCGGGCGGGTCCGATCCGGGCCCGCGCCCGTCGAATGGTGCGAGCGCTCCGCTGGGGGCGCCGGACAGTCGACAAGGGGAGGGCCCGACGGTGGGTGGAGGACGGCGGAGAGCCGGGGCGCTGGCGGCGGTGGCCGTGACGGCGGCGCTGGTCGCGGGGTGCAGTGCGGAGCGGGACGGCGGGAGCGCCAAGGACATGTCGGCGGCCGCCCCGGCCCAGGCCGCCGCCGGGGAGGCGGCCAAGGGGGACTCCGCCGTGGGGGCGCCGGAGGTGGCCGCCTCGGCGGCGCCGCCCTCGGCGCCCACGGCCCCGGTGGTGGACGCCCGGCAGATCGCGTACTCGGCGCAGCTGACGGTGCGGGCGGCGCAGGTGGACGAGGCGCTGGCGCGGGCCCGCGCGCTGGCGGTCGCCGCGAACGGCTATGTGGCGAGCGAGACCACCAGCGGCCGGGGCGACGGGGCCGAGCCGGGCGGCGCCGTGCGGAGCGGGCAGATCACCGTGAAGGTGCCCTCGGCGGCCTTCCAGCAGACGCTGGACACGCTGGCCGGACTCGGCGAGGTGGTCTCCCGGCGCAGCCAGGCCGAGGACCTGACCCAGCAGGTCGCGGACGTCAACAGCCGGATGCAGAGCCAGCAGGCGAGCGTGGACCGGGTGCGGGCGCTGATGGCGCAGGCGAAGACGCTGGCCGAGGTCGTCAGCCTGGAGAGCGAGCTGAGCCGCCGGGAGGCGGACCTGGAGTCGCTGCAGAAGCAGGTGAAGGAGCTGTCGGCGAAGACCTCGCTGTCCACCATCACCCTGGACGTCCGCCCGCCGCTGGCCGGCGCCCAGCCGGACGCGCTGGCCCCGGAGAAGAAGGACGGCTTCTGGGCGTCGGTCGGCTCGGCGCTGTACGGCGGCTGGCGCGTGCTGTTCCTCATCGTGCGCGGGCTCTTCGTGGCGGTGGCCGCGCTGCTGCCGTTCCTGCTGGTCGCGGCGCCGGTGGCGGCGGTGGTGTGGGCGTTTCGCCGGCGCCGGAAGCCGGCCCGCCCCGCCGTCCCGCCGGCGCCCTACGCGCCCGACCAGCCCGCCCAGCCGGACGGCCGGGACGACCAGGCCGCGCAGGGCGGCCAGGACCAGGAGCGGCCCACGCCCTGACGAGTGCGGGCCCCTCCGGGAAGCCGGAGGGGCCCGCCGTCATCGCGGTGGGTCAGCGGGCGCTGGCCTCGTGCACGAAGGCGACCAGGCGGGAGAGCGCGTCCGGGTCCATGCTGGGCAGCACGCCGTGGCCGAGGTTGAAGATGTGGCCGCTGGTGCCGAGCGCCTGGGCGGCGTGCAGCACTTCGCGGGCCTTGGTCTCGACGGCGCGGGTCGGCGCGAACAGCACCGCCGGGTCGAGGTTGCCCTGCAGGCCCTTGCCGGGGCCGACCCGCTCGGCGGCGACGTTCAGCGGCACCCGCCAGTCGACGCCGACCACGTCGGCGCCGGCCTGGCCCATCAGGCCGAGCAGCTCGCCGGTGCCGACGCCGAAGTGGATCCGCGGCACGCCGTAGCCGGCGACCGCGTCGAACACCTTGGTGCTGGCCGGCATGACCGAGCGGCGGTAGTCGTCCGGGGCGAGCGCGCCGACCCAGGAGTCGAAGAGCTGGACGGCGGAGGCGCCGGCCTCGATCTGCACCTTGAGGAAGGCGGAGGTGATGTCGGCCAGCCGGTCGACCAGCGCGGCCCACAGCTCCGGCCGGCCGTACATCATGGCCTTGGTGTTCTCGTGGTTCTTGGACGGCCCGCCCTCGACCAGGTAGCTGGCCAGCGTGTAGGGGGCGCCGGCGAAGCCGATCAGCGGGGTGGAGCCGAGCTCGTCGACGAGCAGGCCGACGGCCTCGGTGATGTAGGGGACGTCGTCCGGCTCCAGCGGGCGCAGCCGCTGGAGGTCCTCGGCGGTGCGGATCGGGTCGGCGATGACCGGACCGATGCCGGGCTTGATGTCGACGTCGATGCCGATCGCCTTGAGCGGCACCACGATGTCGCTGAAGAAGATCGCCGCGTCCACCTTGTGCCGGCGCACCGGCTGGAGGGTGATCTCCTTGACCAGCTCGGGCCGCATGCAGGACTCCAGCATGGGGATGCCCTCGCGGACCTTCAGGTACTCGGGCAGCGAGCGACCGGCCTGGCGCATGAACCACACCGGGGTGTGCGGTACCGGCTCGTGCCGGCAGGCGCGCAGGAACGCCGAGTCGTACGCGGCGCCGCGGCGCGCGTCGGGCTGCTGACCGGGGGTGGCACCGGTCGGGGGGACTGCCGGGGTGGCTGCCGTGGTGTCTGCCGTCGTCTCGCTCACGCTCCAAATCTTCGCACGCGGTCCGGGCCCCGCCGCTCCGGTGGTCTCGTCGGTTCCTCCAAGATCTGGCCGGATTGCCGTCCCGGCGCGCCGCGCGGGAAGAAGTTGCGGCGATTACCCGCGTTTTCGACCTAGTCTTCGGGTCATGGCAGCGGTCGGAGGGCACCCCGCACAGGGTGGCGGAGCAAGTGGCGGAACGGGTCGGGAGGCGGCGCCGAGCGAGTTCCGGGCTGCCGTGGAGGCGCTCTCCGAGGCCCGGCTGCGCCCCGAGCTCGTCCTCTCCGCCGCGCCCGCGCCCCGCCGGCTGGCGCCGTACTCCTTCGCGCTGACCGCCTCCGTCGAGGTGGACGGCGAGGAGCTGGCCGACGGCCGGCTGGTGCTGCTGCACGACCCCGCCGGGCAGGAGGCCTGGAACGGGGACTTCCGGGTGGTCACCATGACCCGGGCCGAGCTGGAGCCGGAGATGGCCGGCGACCCGATGCTCTCCGAGGTCGGCTGGGCCTGGCTGCTCGACGCGATGCAGGCGCACGGCGCCGGGTACGCGGAGCCGTCCGGCACGGTGACGCTCTGCGCCTCGCAGTACTTCGGCGGGCTGGCGGACCGCCCGTCGAGCACCGAGATCGAGATCCGGGCGTCCTGGACGCCGGCCGACGGCCGCTTCGAGCGGCACCTGGCGGCCTGGGGGGACCTGCTCTGCATCAGCGCGGGCCTGCCGCCGGCCGCCCCGTCCCCGCACGCCCCGGCGGACGTCACGTCACTCGGTGGAGTGGTCCCGATGCCGGCGCGGCGACGCCCCCGTTCGCACTGAGGAGTGGCGCCCGCCGCGGCGTCACCGGTGGACGCGTCGCCACCCCCAAGGCTGACGGAGTGTGACTTCGGGACGGCTCTGCGTCAATAACGTGCTCGGAACCGACCGTTTTGCGCAGGATCTGATCGATTTTGTACGAATTCCAGGCATGTCGCATCAGTCATCTGCGCGATTTGTCCGTATTGTGACTCACTAGATCGTGATCTTTCGCTAAAGCCGGGCACGGATGCTGCCGAAGCAGACTGTGACCCTTTCCCAACGCGGAACACTCCGACCGCCCCCTCGGGGTTCCGTCCGCCACTCCTGCAGGAGGCCTGGTGTCGGTCCTTCTTGAGCACCCCGCAAACGTGGTCGCCTACCGCCCGACCAAGCCCACCGCCATGGTGGTCATCGCCGATCCCCGCGTCCG
Source organism: Kitasatospora sp. NPDC097605 (assembly GCF_040302725.1). Classification (NCBI taxonomy): domain Bacteria; kingdom Bacillati; phylum Actinomycetota; class Actinomycetes; order Kitasatosporales; family Streptomycetaceae; genus Kitasatospora; species Kitasatospora sp. NPDC097605. Next base: position 77,853 of record NZ_JBEOSF010000038.1, read on the forward strand.
AAACACCGTCACCCGTCACCTCTGGGCGCTCGGCGTCCGGGACGTGATCGAGGTGTCCTCGATCGCCGAGGCCCGTCCCCGGGTCTCCACCCCGCGCGACATCTGCGTCGCCGACGTCCACCTCCCCGACGGCTCCGGACTCACCATCCTCGCCGAGACCCGCGCGGCCGGCTGGCCCAACGGGCTGGCGCTCTCCGCCGCCGACGACATCGGCGCCGTCCGCAGCGCGCTGGCCGGCGGCGTCAAGGGCTACGTGGTCACCGGTACCCGCACCAATGTCGCCATGCCGGGCCGCCCCGGCCTGCCGCTCGGCGCCGCCGGGCTGGCCGGGCGGATGCGCCGGCCCGGAATGCCGGGCATGCCGGGCATGCCGGGCGCGCACGGGGCGCCGGGCGCTCCCGGGGCGCACGGTGCGCCGGGCGCGCAGCAGGCCGCGTACCGGGAGCTCTCCGGGCGCGAGGTGGAGGTGCTGCGGCTGGTCGCCGAGGGCCAGTCGAACAAGGCGATCGGCGTGGCCATGGGCCTCTCGGCGCTCACCGTGAAGAGCCACCTCGCCCGGATCGCCCGCAAGCTCGGCACCGGCGACCGCGCCGGGATGGTCGCGGTCGCGCTGCGCACCGGCATCATCCACTGACGCACCCACCGCTGCGGCGGCTCAGGAGGAACGTTTCCTCCGGGGCCGCCGCGGCGTGCTGCGCGGAACCCGGGCGCGCTCCCCCGGACCTTCCGGCGGCCCCGGCGTCGGTCTGACCAGTCCGACAACACTCCCGGTCGCGGGGACCGTCGTACCCTTGGTGGGTGACCGACGCCGTAGCAGCCATCCCAGAAGAAGCAGCCCCGGTCCCGCTCCTCGAACCGAAGGAGGGGATCCCTCCGGTCGTGGCGGACGAGCAGGCGCTGGCCGCCACCCTCGCCGCCTTCGCCGCGGGAACCGGACCGGTCGCCGTCGACGCCGAGCGGGCCTCCGGCTACCGCTACGGCCAGCGGGCGTACCTCATCCAGCTGCGCCGCGCGGGCGCCGGTACCGCGCTGATCGACCCGATCGCCTGCCCCGACCTCGGTGAGCTGGGCGCGGCCCTCGCGGACACCGAGTGGGTGGTGCACGCCGCCACCCAGGACCTGCCCTGCCTGGCCGAGGTGGGCATGAGACCCCAGCGCCTGTTCGACACCGAGCTGGCCGGGCGGATCGCCGGCTTCGCCCGGGTCGGACTCGGACCGATGACCGAGAGCGTGCTCGGGCTGAGCCTGGCCAAGGAGCACTCCGCGGTCGACTGGTCCACCCGCCCGCTGCCCGAGCCGTGGCTCCGCTACGCCGCTCTGGACGTCGAGGTGCTGGTCGAGCTGCGCAACGCACTCGAACGGGAGCTGGACGCCCAGGGCAAACTCGACTGGGCCCTGGAGGAGTTCGCGGCGATCGCCGCCGCCCCCCGCCCGGCCCCGCGGACCGACCCCTGGCGCCGCACCTCGCAGCTGCACAAGGTGCGCCGGCGCCGCCAGCTGGCCGTGGTGCGCGAGCTGTGGCTGGCCCGCGACCGGATGGCGCAGGAGCGGGACGTCTCGCCGGGCCGGATCCTGTCGGACGCCGCGATCGTCAACGCCGCGCTGGCCATGCCGCTGAACATCGCCGCACTGCAGGGCGTCCAGGGCTTCGGGCCCCGGGTGCACCGGCGTCAGCTGGAGCAGTGGCTGGCCGCCGTCCAGCGCGGGCGGGAGGTGCCGGAGAACCAGCTGCCGCCGGCCGCCGCGCCGCACGACGGCCCGCCGCCGCCGCGTGCCTGGGCCGAGAAGGACCCGGTGGCGGCCGCCCGGCTGAGCGGGGCGCGCGCCGCCGTCAGCGAGCTGGCCGAGCGCCACCACCTGCCGGCCGAGAACCTGATCACCCCGGACCTGGTCCGCCGGGTGTCCTGGGAGCCGCCGGCCGACGCCTCGGCGGCCAACGTGGCCGCGGCGCTGCGCCGGCTGGGTGCCCGCCAGTGGCAGGTCGACCTGGTCGCCCCGGCGATGGCCACCGCCTTCGCCACGGCGGCCACGGCGGCCACGGCGGCGCAGCAGAGCTGAGCGGGAAGATGGACGGAGAAGGGGATGCCGCCCGGGCAGGGCGGCATCCCCTTTCCCGTGGGAAGCCCAACGTGTCGCGGGACACACTGCCGGAAGCGGGCGACGGGCCTGGGCAGGTTGGTTACCGGCGGGTAGCATGGCGGACAAGCGGCGCCGCTCACGTCCCCTCGTGCGATGGTGAGCGGCAGCCTGCCCACCTGAACCGTTGGTCCCTGGGAGGAGAGCCCCCGTGCCTCGTACCGCGAGGGACGTCGTCTTCGTCGATGGCGTCCGCACCCCGTTCGGCAAGGCCGGCCCGAAGGGCATCTACCACGAGACGCGCGCCGACGACCTGGTCGTCAAGTGCATCCGGGAACTCGTGCGTCGTAACCCGAACCTGCCCGTCGAGCGCATCGACGAGGTCGCCATCGCGGCCACCACGCAGATCGGCGACCAGGGTCTGACGATCGGCCGCACCGCCGCGCTGCTGTCCGGCCTGCCGAAGTCCGTCCCCGGCTACGCGATCGACCGCATGTGCGCCGGCGCGCTGACCGCCGTGACCACCACCGCCGGCGGCATCGCCTTCGGCGCGTACGACGTGGTCGTGGCCGGCGGCGTCGAGCACATGGGCCGCCACCCGATGGGCGAGGGCGTCGACCCGAACCCGCGCTTCGTCTCCGAGAAGCTCGTCGACGAGTCCGCCCTGTTCATGGGCATGACCGCGGAGAACCTGCACGACCGGTTCCCGCACCTGACCAAGGAGCGCTGCGACGCCTACGCCGTGCGCTCGCAGGAGAAGGCCGCCAAGGCGTACGCCAACGGCGACATCCAGCCCGACCTGGTGCCGATCTCGGTCCGCAACACCAACCCCGAGGTCGGCGAGACCGGCTGGGGCCTGGCCACCGTGGACGAGCCGATGCGCCCGGGCACCACGATGGACAACCTGCGCGGTCTGAAGACCCCGTTCCGTCCGCACGGCAACATCACCGCGGGCAACTCGGCCGGTCTCAACGACGGCGCCACCGCCTCGCTGCTGGCCGCCGAGGACGTGGCCGAGGAGCTGGGCCTGCCGGTCAGGATGCGCCTGGTCTCGTACGCCTTCGCGGGCGTCGAGCCCGAGGTGATGGGCATCGGCCCGGTGCCGGCCACCGAGAAGGCGCTGGCCAAGGCCGGCCTGACCATCGACGACATCGGCGCGTTCGAGGTCAACGAGGCCTTCGCCGTCCAGGTGCTGGCGTTCCTGGACCACTACGGCATCGCGGACGACGACGAGCGGGTCAACCCGTACGGCGGCGCGATCGCGTTCGGCCACCCGCTGGCCTCCTCCGGCGTGCGCCTGATGAACCAGCTGGCCCGCCGCTTCGAGCAGCGCCCGGACGTCCGCTACGGCCTCACCACGATGTGCATCGGCTTCGGCATGGGCGGCACCGTCATCTGGGAGAACCCGCACTTCGAGGGTGGTAAGTGAGCATGAGCACCACGACTGAGCTGCTGACCCGCGGCGCCACGCTCTTCCCCGGCGAGGTCGTCACCACCGCGCACGTGCGCCACCTGGACCTGCCGCTGCAGGCCGGCCGGCTGGCGCTGATCACCCTGGACAACGGCTTCGACCACACCAAGCCGACCACCTTCGGCCCGGGCTCGCTGCTCAAGCTGGACGAGGCGCTGGACCAGGTCGAGGCGGAGGCCGCCGAGGGCACCATCGTCGGTGCCGCGATCACCGGCAAGCCGTTCATCTTCGCGGTCGGCGCCGACCTCAAGGGCGTCGAGCTGCTCAAGGAGCACGCGGATGCGCTGGCCATCGGCAAGGGCGGCCACGAGGTCTTCAAGCGGATCGCCGCGCTGCCCGTCCCGACCTTCGCCTTCTACAACGGCGCGGCGATGGGCGGCGGCGTCGAGGTCGGCCTGCACTGCGACTACCGCACGGTGTCGGCGGGCGTCCCGGCGTTCTCGCTGCCCGAGGTCTTCCTCGGCCTCGTCCCCGGCTGGGGCGGCTGCACCATCCTGCCGAACCTGATCGGCCCGGCGAAGGCCGTCAAGGTCATCATCGAGAACTCGATGGCGCAGAACAAGCAGCTCAAGGGCAAGGACGTGTTCGAGCTGGGGATCGCCGACGCGATCTTCGAGCCGGCCGACTTCCTGGAGCAGTCGCTGCTCTGGGCGGCCCGCGTCCTCAAGGGCGACGTGGTCGTCGAGCGCGAGGCGGTCGACCGCGGCAAGGCCTGGGACGACGCCGTCGCCTGGGGCCGGCTGGTCGCCGACGCCAAGGTGCACGGGGCGGCCCCGGCCGCGTACCGGGCGCTGGATATCATCGCCCAGGTCAAGGACGAGGACCTGCAGGCCGGCTTCGACGCCGAGGACGCGGCGCTGGCCGACCTCATCATGGGCGGCGAGCTGCGCAGCGGCATCTACGCCTTCAACCTGGTGCAGCGCCGGGCCAAGCGCCCGGTCGGCGCCCCGGACAAGGCACTGGCCCGCCCGGTCTCCAAGGTCGGCGTCGTCGGCGCCGGTCTGATGGCCTCGCAGCTGGCGCTGCTGTTCGCCCGCCGTCTGGAGGTGCCGGTGGTCCTCACCGACATCGACCAGGAGCGCGTCGACAAGGGCGTCGGCTACGTCCACGCCGAGATCGACAAGCTGCTGGAGAAGGGCCGGATCGGCAAGGACAAGGCCAACCGCCTCAAGGGCCTGGTCTCCGGCTCGCTGGACAAGGCCGCGGCCTTCGGCGACGCCGACTTCGTCATCGAGGCCGTGTTCGAGGAGATGGGCGTCAAGCAGACCGTCTTCGCGGACCTGGAGAACGTGGTCTCGCCGACCTGTGTGCTGGCGACCAACACCTCCTCGCTGTCGGTCACCGAGATGGCCTCCAAGCTGAAGCACCCGGAGCGGGTCGTCGGCTTCCACTTCTTCAACCCGGTCGCGATCCTGCCGCTGCTGGAGATCGTCCGCGGCGAGAAGACCGACGACGCCTCGCTGGCCACCGCCTTCGGCGTCTCGAAGAAGCTGAAGAAGACCTCGGTGCTGGTCAAGGACGCCCCGGCGTTCGTGGTCAACCGGATCCTGACCCGCTTCATGGGCGAGATCCAGAACATCATCGACGAGGGCACCCCGATCGCCACCGTCGAGAAGGGCGTCGAGCCGCTCGGCCTGCCGATGTCCCCGATCGTGCTGCTGGAGCTGGTCGGCCCGGCCATCGCCCTGCACGTCTCGGAGACCCTGCACGGCGCGTTCCCGGAGCGGTTCACCGTCTCCGAGAACCTCGGCAAGGTGGTCAAGGCCGGCAAGCGCGGCTTCTACACCTGGGTGGACGGCAAGCAGGTCCTCGACCCCGAGGTGCTGGAGCTGCTCTCCTTCGGCGACACCGTGCTGACCGAGGAGCAGGTCCTGGCCCGCGCCCTGGAGGCGGTGGCGCAGGAGATCGGCCTGATGCTGGAGGAGGGTGTCGTCGCCGAGGCGCAGGACATCGACCTCTGCATGATCACCGGCGCCGGCTGGCCCTTCCACCTGGGCGGGATCACCCCGTACCTGGACCGTGAGGGCGTCTCGGAGCGGGTGAACGGCAAGCGCTTCCTGGTCCCGGGTGCGGCCTCGGTGCCCGCCTAGCCACGAGCACGGAAAGGGCCCCGGTGACCGCTCTGGTCACCGGGGCCCTTTCCGTGGTGCCGCCACGCCCCGGGGGGAGGGGCGGGGCGGCTCAGCGCTTGAGGCGGTAGACAACGGTGTCGGCGAAGACGCCGACCATCTCGTAGTGGGTCTCCAGCAGGTTCTCGATCTTCGGGATCATGCCGGGCTGGTAGGGCGCGAGGCCGGAGTCGTCGACGACGACCTCGGGCAGGCCCTTGGCGATCTCCTGGTCGAAGGTCTGCCAGGCGTTGGCCATCGAGAACTGCTCGCCGACGTTGGCGCTGCCGTCCTTGCCGCCGCTGTAGTTGGTCAGGAAGCCCGCGGTGAGGTAGCGGGTGGCCGGCTTGCGGTCGGCGAGCCAGTACAGCTCCGGGTGCATGCCCCAGACCAGCACGGTGTCCTTGGGGGTGGTCTGCGCGGCGACCGCGGTGGCGACCTCGGTGGTGCGGTCCAGCCGCTCCCCCGGCCAGGCCAGCGCCAGGCCCCAGAAGACCGTGGCGGCGGCCGTGGTGTACACCAGGACGGGCTTCCAGCGGATGGCCGAGGTGGCGATCGCGCCGGTGCCCAGCAGCACCAGCGGCGGCATCAGCTGGAGGTAGTAGTGGCCGAAGAAGTGGAAGCCCATGCTGACCGCGACGACCGAGGAGAGCAGCCACATCCACAGGTCGGTGGTGGAGCCGTGCTCCTCGCCGGCGACCGGCAGCGGGCGGTGCCGGTGCTTCAGCCAGAGCCGGCGGCCGACCGGCAGCAGGAAGCCGAGGCCGGCGCCGAGCAGGATCACCGAGTTGCCGAGCGCCCGGCCGAGCATCTGCAGCCAGGCGCCGCCGACGGTGGCGTAGTCGCCGCTGCCGGTGACCACCCAGAACAGGAAGCCCTTGGGCTTGGTGAGGATCACCGCGACCAGCGCTATCGGCAGGGTGAAGCCGAAGCCGATCTTGAGCAGGGCGGGGACCCAGCGCACGCCGCGCCGGCGGGCGTCCTGGAGGAGCATCCAGAGCACCGGCAGCAGCACCGCGCCGCCGGTCTGCTTGGTCAGTGAGCAGAGCGCCACCGCGATGCCGGCGGCCAGCCAGCGCCGGCGCTCGGCGTAGCGGAAGGCGGCCACCATGGCGGGCAGCATGAAGACCTCGAAGGTCGCCGCCTGGGTGTCCTCCGGGGAGAGCCCGATGGAGACCAGCAGGTAGAGCAGCCCCGCCCCGACGCCGGCCCGGTCGCCCCAGCGGCCGCGGGCGATCGAGGCCAGCAGGATCGCGGTGACCAGGTGGGCGACCACCGCCAGGGTGCGCAGCGGCCAGAGCGAGGCCGAGCCGAAGACCGCGAAGCAGGCCTGGTAGAGCCAGGGCAGCAGCGGCGGCTTGCGGTCCACCACGGTGTCGTAGAGCACGCCGCCGTCGGCGAGCATCCGGGCCTGGGTGGCCAGGAAGCCCTCGTCGGGGCTCCAGACCGGGCGGACGAAGGACGGCAGGTGGGTGAGCAGGGCGACCAGGGCCAGCAGCGGCACCAGCCGCGTCCAGTAGCCGGTCCTCAATCGCTCCCAGCCGTCGGCCGGGGGCACCCCCAAGGGCAGGCGCTCGGCGAGCGCGGTCAGGCGGGATCGGATGGGGGTCGGCACGGATGACAACCTACCGGGCGGGATCGGCGCGGGCAGCGCCGGTCCCGCCTTTGGTGCGATTATCAGCCCCGGAGCGTGACGACTGTTGCAGAGCTGTCGCAAACGGCCCGGGGCGGGACGGTCCGGGGCGGTCAGGCCTCGACGGCGACGTCGAGGCGGGAGACCAGGGCGGTCACCTGGCGGGCGACGTCCGGGGCGGTGAGACCGATCTCGGCGAGGATCTCGGGCCTGGTGGCGTGGTCCAGGAACTCCTGCGGGATGCCGAAGTCGCGCAGCGGCAGGTCCACGTCCGCGTCGCGCAGCGCCTGGGCGATCGCCGCGCCGACCCCGCCGACCCGGCCGTTGTCCTCGACCGTGACGACCACCCGGTGCTCGGCGGCCAGGCCGGGCAGCGCCGGGTCGACCGGCTTGACCCAGCGCGGGTCCACCACGGTCGAGCTGATGCCCTGGGCGGCCAGCAGGTCGGCCACCTCCAGGCACATCGGGGCGAGCGCGCCGACCGAGACGATCAGCACATCGGCCCGGCGGCCCTCCTCCGCCTCCGGGTCGACCCGCAGCAGGTCCATGCCACCGACCTTGCCGACCGCCGGGACGGCCGGGCCGACGGTGCCCTTGGAGTAGCGGACCACGGTCGGGGCGTCCTTGACCTCGACGGCCTCGCGCAGCTGGGCGCGCAGCTGGTCGGCGTCGCGCGGGGCGGCGAGCCGCAGGCCGGGGACGACCTGCAGGATCGACATGTCCCACATGCCGTTGTGCGAGGCGCCGTCGCTGCCGGTGACACCGGAGCGGTCGAGCACGAAGGTGACGCCCAGCCTGTGCAGGGCGACGTCCATCAGCACCTGGTCGAAGGCCCGGTTGAGGAAGGTCGCGTAGACCGCGAAGACCGGGTGCAGCCCGCCGGTGGCCAGGCCGGCCGCGCTGGTGACGGCGTGCTGCTCGGCGATGCCGACGTCGAAGATGCGGTCCGGGAAGGCCTCGGCGAACGGGGCCAGGCCCACCGGGTGGAGCATCGCGGCGGTGATGCCGACGATGTCCTCGCGCTCGCGGCCGAGCTCCACCATCTCCTCGGCGAAGACCGAGGTCCAGTCCTTGCCGGAGCTCTTGATCGGCAGGCCGGTCTCCGGGTGGATCACGCCGACCGCGTGGAAGCGGTCCTCGTCGTTGTTCTCGGCGGCGTGGTAGCCGCGGCCCTTCTCGGTGAGGCAGTGCACGATCACCGGGCCGCCGAAGCCGCGCGCCTTGGTGAGCGCGGACTCCAGGGCGGTGAGGTCGTGGCCGTCGATCGGGCCGATGTACTTGAGGCCGAGGTCCTCGAACATGCCCTGCGGGGCGATGAAGTCCTTCAGGCCCTTCTTGGCGCCGTGCAGGGTCTCGAAGAGCTGCTGGCCGACCACCGGGGTGCGCTGCAGCGCGTCCTTGCCCCAGGAGAGGAAGCGCTCGTAGCCCTGGGTGGTGCGCAGGGTGGCGAGGTGGTTGGCCATGCCGCCGATGGTGGGCGAGTAGGAGCGCTCGTTGTCGTTGACGACGATGACCACCGGGCGGTCGTTCGCGTCGGCGATGTTGTTGAGCGCCTCCCAGGCCATGCCGCCGGTCAGCGCGCCGTCGCCGATCACGGCCACCACCGGGTCGTTCTTGCCGAGCAGCTGGTTGGCCTTGGCCAGGCCGTCGGCGTAGGAGAGCACGGTGGAGGCGTGCGAATTCTCGATCACGTCGTGCTCGGACTCGGCCCGCGACGGGTAGCCGGACAGGCCGCCCTTGGAGCGCAGCCCGGAGAAGTCCTGGCGGCCGGTGAGCAGCTTGTGGACGTAGCTCTGGTGGCCGGTGTCGAAGAGGATGCGGTCGCGCGGGGAGTCGAACACCCGGTGCAGCGCGATGGTGAGCTCCACCACGCCGAGGTTCGGACCGAGGTGGCCGCCCGTCTTGGAGACCTCGGTCACCAGGAAGGTCCGGATCTCCTGGGCCAGGGCGGCCAGCTGTCCGGGCGTGAGCCGGTCGAGATCGCGCGGTCCCCGAATGCGGGTCAGCAGGGCCACCCGTTCCTCCTCGTTCAGTGTTCGCGGACCGCGGGGGCCCGACGGGCGTCGCTGCCCGGTGTCGACCGGTCGAGTCTAATGTCCGCCTACCGAACACCGGGCGGGGTGTCCGGTACCGACGTCCGGTACACGCCAGCCACCTCGACGGTCACTCTTTCGAGTGAAGGGGCAGAACCGGCGTGTCGGTGGGCCCGGGCCCCGGGGCGGACGGCGCCGCCCGGGACCGGGACCGGGCGGCGCTCAGGACCGGGCGACCGCGAGCGCGCTGGAGTCGCCCGCCTCGCTCATCACCAGGGCGAGCGCGCCCAGGACCTCGGCGCGGCCGCCCAGGGTACCGGGGACCACCGACAGCTGGCGGGCGGCGCTGGGGATCGCGTAGCGGGCCACCGAGTCGCGGATCGGCGCCAGCACCAGCTCACCGGCCTCGGCGAGATCGCCGCCGAGGATCACCCGGCGCGGGTTGAGCAGGTTGCAGAGAGTGGCCACGCCGGTGCCGATCTGCCGGCCGGCGTCGGCGATCACCCGGCGGCAGCCGAGGTCGCCCTCCTGGGCCAGCTCCACCACCCGGGGCAGGGTGAGCCCGGTGCCGAGGGTGGGGGTGAGCAGGTTCAGCAGGTAGCGGGAGCCGACGAAGGTCTCCAGGCAGCCCCGGTTGCCGCAGCGGCAGACCGGGCCGGCCTCGTCCAGGGTGATGTGGCCGATCTCGCCCGCGGTGCCGCCCGGCCCCCGGTAGATCTGCCCGTTGACCACCAGGCCGGCGCCGACGCCGCTGGCCACCTTGATGTAGGCGAGGTCGCCCAGGCCCCGGCCGGCGCCCCAGACCAGCTCGCCGAGCGCGCCGAGGTTGGCGTCGTTGTCGACGTGCACCGGCAGGCCGAGCCGCTCGGCCAGCTCGCGGCCGGGGGCGATGCCGGTCCAGCCCGGCAGGATCGCGGTGGAGCCCAGCGCGCCGGTCTCCACGTCGATCGGGCCGGGGACGCCCAGGCCCACGCCGATCACCTTGTCGGAGCGGAAGCCGGCCTCCGCGAGCAGCCGCTCGACCATGGCCTCGGCCCGCTCGAAGCCCTGCGCGGCGGAGACGTCGACGTCCATCGGGGAGCTCTCCTCGGCGAGCACCCGGTGGGCGAGGTTGCCGACGGCGACCCTCAGATGGGTGTGGCCGAAATCGATCCCCACCACGATGCCCGCGTCCCCGCTGAGCGAGACGCTGCGGGCGCGCCGGCCGCCGGCGGAGGTGTCGGCCACCACGACGGTGCCGCTCTCCTTCAGCTCCCGGACGATGTTGGACACGGTGGCCGCCGAGAGGCCGGTCCCGCGGGCGATCTCGGCCTGGGTCAGCGACCCGGCCATCCGCACCGCGCGGAGCACCCGCTCCAGGTTGGCCCGGTGCAGCGAGGACTGCGAGCCGGGGGTGTCCGTCGACATGATCCACCCTCCCAAGGGCGCGGGGACCCCTCCGCCGGGCGTCCCCTTCAAGTCCTGAAGCCTAGAGCCTGGGGAAAGGTGAAGGCATGGGGGAAGGATCGCGAAGGGTCGGTGCGCGGGGCCGGACGGCGCGGAGCGGGGGCGGCGGGTCGCGGGCCGGGCCGGCGGGGCCGCCCCGGGGTTGACATCGCCCCAGGTCGGGGCGGGCGCAGGTGGGGTCCGGGGTTCCGGCGGCGGTCCGAAAACCGATCCCCCGTACGATGGTGCCCAATCTCACCCGTCCCGCCGGTCACCGATGTGCGCCGAGCCCGGGACGCTTCCAGACATGACGGGGCATCAGATGGCAGGGGATCACCCTATCCCGGGGGCTGGCGAAGCTCCCGGCGGCGGACCGGACAACCGGGGCGTCTCGCTCGGACGCAAGCCGGGCGGCGTCGACCCGGCGGCCGTGGCGGACCAGCAGACACAGCTCGACGGGGCGGCGGTCCCGGGCCAGGCCGCGCCCGCGGCCCCGGCCGCCCCGCCCGCCGCGCCACCGGCGCCGCCGGCCGGGGCCGCGGGCGGGTACGCCTACGCGCCCACCGCCCCCGCCTTCCCCGCGCAGGCACCGGCGCCGGGCGCGCCGGTCGGCCCCTACGACCCGGCGCCCGCCCAGCCGCAGTTCGGCGCCCCGGCCGCGGGCCAGCAGCCCTACGGCTACGCCGCCCCGCCGCCCGCCGACGGCGGCGCCGGGTACGGCTACCCGCAGCAGGGCGGCTACGGCTACCCGGGCGCCCCGGTTCCCGCCCCGCCCAAGCAGCGCAACCCCGTGATGGTCTGGGGCGGCGTCATCGGCGGTGCGCTGGCGATCGCCATCGTCGCCGGCCTGGTCGTGCTGTTCACCGACGACAACAAGAAGAAGGACGACCCGCCGGCCGCCTCCGGCGGCACCACCGGCCAGAGCACCGGCGGCGGGACCTCGCCGGACGTCAGCGGCAGCACCAGCGCGTCGCCGTCGACCGGCGCCACCACCCCCGGCGGCACCGGCGGCGGGGGCGGCGGCAAGGCCGGTGCCTTCAACTTGGCCTGGGCGGCCGACAAGCCGGCCAGCTCGGTCAGCGGCACCACCCGGCTGCTCGCCGTCTGGGGCGCCGACAAGGTCGCGGTGCGCGCCGACACCACCGGCATCCGCGCCGTCAACACCTCCGACGGCAAGGAGGCCTGGAGCATCCCGGTGCCGGCCGGCGCCAAGGAGTTCTGCACCGCCTCGTACGACGCCAACTCCAAGCACATCGCCGCGGTCTCGCTGAACACCGGTGACAGCGACTGCTCCACCATCGCCGCCGTCGACCTCAACACCGGCAAGCTGTCGTGGAACGTCAAGGTCGGGCAGAGCCGGATGTCCGCGCCCACCCTGAGCGTCACCGACAAGGTCATCGGCATCGGGGCCAACACGGCTGCCGCGGTGAACGTCGCCGACGGCTCGGTGGCCTGGGCGTTCCAGCCGCGCGAGAAGGACTGCAGCGTCTACGGCACCGCCGCCGGCCCGCAGATCGTGGTCACCGACCGCTGCTACGGCCTCAACACCACCGTCAAGTCGCAGCTGGTGATCGTCGAGACGGACACCGGCAAGGTCGCCTCGCCCGCGCCGATCACCCTGAGCGGCAGCATCGAGCGGGTCGACAAGGTCCTCTCCGACCAGCCGCTCGTGGTGTCGATGTCCAGCGGCCCCAACGGCGACTACGTGCTGCCGTTCGACAAGACCAACAAGCCGGGCACCCAGATGCCCGTCAAGGAGCCCGGCTACGACAGCCTGCGGCTCAGCGGTCTGGCCGACGCCTTCACCCAGAGCGTGGTCAGCGGCACCACCCTCTACGTGCAGACCAACCCGACCAAGCCGGCGATCAACGCCTACGACCTGACCACCGGCAAGCGGCTCTGGTCGACCGACGGCAAGGCCAAGGACGGCCTGCGGCTGGTCTCCGGCGCCGACAAGGAGGGCAAGGTCCGGGCCATCCTGGACATGGGCTACGGCAACGACGCCAAGCTGGTGACGCTCGCCGCCGCCGACGGCGCGGTGAGCGAGCTCGGCAACCTCACCGTCGCCAAGGACTCCGCCTTCAACATCGGCATGAGCACCAACGAGTTCATCCTGAACGGGGAGGGCAACGCGCTGTACGGGTTCTCCCGCGGCAGCTTCGACGCGCCGGTGTTCAAGTACCTCAAGAAGTAACGACGCCCCGGGCGGGGTGGCACGGCCCACGGGCCCCCGCCACCCCGCCCGCTTCGTATCCGGGCACATCCCGGCGGACCCGGCGGGCGGGCATGGCAGGATGCCAGGCATCAGCCTGACGAAGGAGTCCTGCGAGTGCCCGGCACCAACCTGACCCGCGAGGAGGCCCGCACCCGGGCCGACCTCCTGCACGTGGACGCGTACGACATCGAGCTCGACCTGAGCTCGGCCCGAGAGGGGGGCACGTTCCGGTCCACCACCGTGGTCCGGTTCACCGCCACCACTCCGGGCGCCTCCACCTTCATCGACCTGGTCGCCCCGAGCGTCGAGGAGATCGTCCTCAACGGCGAGCGGCTCGACACCGCCGGCTTCGCCGACAGCCGGATCGCGCTGCCGGGCCTCGCCGCCGAGAACGAGCTGCGCGTCGTCGCCGACTGCGCCTACACCAACACCGGCGAGGGCCTGCACCGGTTCGTCGACCCGGTCGACGGCGAGACCTACCTGTACACCCAGTTCGAGGTGCCGGACGCCCGCCGGGTCTTCGCCAACTTCGAGCAGCCCGACCTGAAGGCCGCGTTCACCTTCACCGTGACCGCGCCGGCCGGCTGGAGCGTGGTCTCCAACTCGCCGACCCCCGAGCCGGAGGGCGAGGGGGACACCCGGGTCTGGCGCTTCGCCCCGACCGGCCGGATCTCCTCGTACATCACCGCGCTCATCGCGGGCCCCTACGTCGGGGTCTTCGACGCCTACGAGAGCGGCGAGCAGAAGGTGCCGCTGGGCATCTACTGCCGGCCCTCGCTGCGCGAGTTCCTGGACGCCGAGGCGATCTTCGAGGTCACCAAGCAGGGCTTCGACTACTTCCAGGAGAAGTTCGACTTCCCCTACCCGTTCCCCAAGTACGACCAGCTGTTCGTGCCGGAGTTCAACGCCGGCGCGATGGAGAACGCGGGCGCCGTCACCCTGCGCGACCAGTACGTCTTCCGGTCCAAGGTGACCGACGCCGCGTACGAGGCCCGCGCCGCGACGATCCTGCACGAGCTCGCCCACATGTGGTTCGGCAACCTCGTCACCATGGAGTGGTGGAACGACCTCTGGCTGAACGAGTCGTTCGCCACCTACGCCGAGGCGGTCTGCCAGGCCGAGTCGCCCGACTCGCGGTGGCCCAACTCCTGGACCACCTTCGCCAACCAGATGAAGACCTGGGCGTACCGGCAGGACCAGCTGCCGTCCACCCACCCGATCATGGCCGACATCAACGACCTGGAGGACGTCCAGGTCAACTTCGACGGCATCACCTACGCCAAGGGCGCCTCGGTGCTCAAGCAGCTGGTGGCCTACGTCGGCCAGGACGCCTTCTTCGAGGGCGTGCGCGCCTACTTCAAGCGGCACGCCTGGGGCAACACCCGCCTCGGCGACCTGCTCGGCGCGCTGGAGGAGGCCAGCGGACGCGACCTCAAGGCCTGGTCCGCCGCCTGGCTGGAGACCGCCGGCATCAATGTGCTGCGGCCCGCGCTGACCCTGAACACCGACGGCGAGATCGAGTCGTTCGCCGTGCTGCAGGACGCCCCGGCGCTCCCGGCCGGCGCCAAGGGCGAGGCCGTGCTGCGCCCGCACCGGATCGCCATCGGCCTCTACGAGCTGGCCGACGGCACGCTGGTGCGCACCGACCGGATCGAGCTGGACGTCGACGGCCCCCGCACCGAGGTGCCGCAGCTGGTCGGCCGCCACCGCCCGGCCGTGATCCTGCTGAACGACGACGACCTGTCCTACGCCAAGGTCCGGCTGGACGAGGACTCGCTGGCCGTGGTCACCGAGAACCTCGGCGGCTTCACCGAGGCGCTGCCGCGCGCGCTGTGCTGGGCCTCCGCCTGGGACATGACCCGCGACGGCGAGCTGGCCGCCCGCGACTACCTGACGCTCGCCCTCTCCGGCCTGCCGCGCGAGAGCGACATCGGCGTCGTCCAGTCGGTGCACCGCCAGGTCAAGCTGGCGCTGGACGCCTACGCCGACCCGGCCTGGCGCGAGCAGGGCCTGGCCCGCTGGGCCGAGGCCGCCGAGGAGGCGCTGCGCGCCGCCGAGCCGGGCAGCGACCACCAGCTGGCCTGGGCCCGGGCCCTGGCCGGTGTCGCCCGGACCGACGGTCAGCTCGACCTGCTCGCCGCGCTGCTGGACGGCAGCGCGGAGATCCCCGGCCTGGCCGTGGACACCGAGCTGCGCTGGACCCTGCTGGGCCGGCTCGCCGCGACCGGCCGGGCCGACGAGCCCGAGATCACCGCCGAGCTGGCCCGCGACAACACCGCGGCCGGCCAGGAGCACGCGGCCAGCTGCCGGGCGGCCCGGCCGACCATCGAGGCCAAGGCCGCGGCCTGGGCGTCCGTGGTGGAGTCGGACGAGCTGACCAACTACGTGCAGGCGGCGGTGATCGGCGGCTTCCAGCAGGCCGACCAGCGCGCGCTGATCGCGCCCTACGCGGAGAAGTACTTCGCCGCGGTCAAGGGCGTCTGGGAGACCCGCAGCCACGAGATCTCGCAGCAGATCATCGTCGGGCTGTACCCGTCGCTGCTGGTCGAGCAGGCGACCCTGGACGCCACCGACGCCTGGCTGGCCTCGGCCGACCCGGCGCCGGCGCTGCGGCGGCAGGTCGTCGAGGCGCGGGCCGGCGTGGAGCGGGCGCTGAAGGCGCAGGCGGCCGACCGGGCCGCCGCGGAGCGCTGACGGACCCGTCCCCCCTCCCGCCCGCGGGAGGGGGGACGGGATGCGCGAGGGGGCGCCGGACCTGGTCCGGTGCTGTGCGGGCGCAGCACGGCGGCCAGGATGGAGCGGGTGGCGACGTCGACCGCGATCGTCAGCTCCGGC